>NZ_JBGLYM010000004.1:0-368264 GCF_047303955.1 Pseudomonas sp. Pseusp88
GCCGATGATGCGCATGGGGCGCATGAGCGACAGTCTTTTCAGCTCATCTTCATGGCCTTGCAGGGCAAGGCGGGCGGAGCGTTGGTCGTAGGCATTGCCGGGGCGGCTAAGGATGCCTTTGGCGGCGACTATTTGTTTATTGACGGTGGCGATGTTGGCCAGCCATTTCTGGTAACTCTGCTCCCAGTACGGGTCGAACAGCAGTTGAGTGGCCAGGGAGATTTCGATGGAGAACAACACTTGAGGCGCCGCCAGGGTCAATGCGTTCTCGGGTTTCATGCCCGGTAGCAGCAGGGCGCTCAACCCGTGCCAGGCGTCTCGGGCCTGATCGTTGGCGACTTTGATCAGGGTGGCCATGGCGTGTTTGGCGGTGATGCTCATGTTGCGGTAGAGCTTGCTGTGCTGCACGGATTCCAGGTCCAGGACCCCTTTGATTTCATTGACGCGGGTGCCGAGGCTGGTGACATCGCTCCCCCCCGGCGTCAGGGTGGGCGCGCTGCCATCGCCCTGGCGGCCCTGGTCGTCCAGGGTACCGTAGGTGCTGAAGTTGTGCGTCACCTGCTTGATCAGGCGGGCGATTTCCGCGTTGAAGTTGAACAGCGCCAGGCCAAACAGCGTGTCGGGTTGCGTGGCCTGCCTGCACAGCCACTGCTGACCGTTTTCGCCGTTGCCCAACAGGGTGTAAAGGGCGTGCGCGGTTTCCAGCAACTGGCTGGCCTGACCCTCCTGGCAGGTGTCGTGGTAGATCGCTTCGGCGCTGGGGCTGAGTTGGTCGAGCCAGATAAGCAGGTCATGTTCGCTGCGCTGGCAATGCTCTTGCAGGCGCTGCGCCTGGGCGGTGGTCTGGCTCAGGTACTGTTGTACGTCGGCAAAGTGTACGTCTTCGCGCCAGAGGCGTTTGGCGTTCCATTGTTCGAGGGCTTTTTGCCATTTGCTTCTGTCGGGCAGGTGACCCCAGCGGGCCTTGAACGGTGCTTCGGCATTGCTCAGCGCCGACGCCGCGGCCAGATCGACCATGCCCGCCTGATCGCCCGGCACCATTTCCTGGCTTCGCGCGATGTCATCATGGGTATTGAGCAGGGTGTACAGGTCATCGGTGTAGGCCCGGCGCTGGAATGGATCTTTCAGCGAGGCCGGCATAAAGGCGTCGACATCGAAGCCGCACAGGTCAAGCACGGCGGATGCACTTTGCAGACGCTCCTGATGCAGCATTTCAAACTGGCTTTGCTCCATGAGACGGCCGGCGAGGTTCATGCTCAGGTCGTCGACCATCGCCAGTGGATCATCCAGGGCCACGAACAGCGCGGTGTCCTGCTCCGGGACCCGTCCCCGTACCAGCGCCTCTTCAAACGCGGGCTTGAACGGCGTATCGGCTTCGCCGGCCTGGGTGGGCAAAAGCGTGCTGCTGAAGGTCGGGGCCTGGGCGCCATAGACCAGGATATCCGCCACGCTGTTGCCCAGTTCGGTGATCGGCGCGCCGTGACTGACGGTGCCGGTGGTGCAGTACCCCGGCAGATCCACCGCGCGCATCCACTGGTGCTGTTCGCTGGCGCTGGTGCGCATCAATTCGCACAGATGCCAGGTCCATTGCACCGGCGAATAGGCGATACGCAGCTGGCTGCGCCGGGGGTAAAGCAGGTACGGGTGGGTTTCGCCGGGGTTATGCCGTACATCCTGGTACAGCTGGGCATCGGTCCACTTGTGACGGGTGAAGTATTCGCCTTCTACCTGGTACTCATGGAAGGTCTGATCGACGCTGTTCCACACGTAGAGCCAGCCGTCGCGCAATTGGCGCAGGGTGTAGCTTCGGCTCTGCAGTTCGGGCAGTTGAGCCGACCAGCCTTTGGGCAGCGGGTTCGGGCCTTGCGGGCGGTCCCTGGTTTGCGGGGACTCGTCCAGGGCATAGCGCACCGGGAACACCGCCACTTCCTGGGCCATCAGCCCGCACTGGCCGCTGCCCATGGGGGCGTTGCTGAACTGCTGATTGCGCCGGGCCTGATTCAACCGGGCTTCTGTCGCGGGTGGTCTCATGACACCTCCTTGTTTAATTCAATGTCCACACAAGCCTCGTCCATCTGCTGGAGACGCAGGCCGTGGCGAGGATAGAGATACGGAATGGGATAAGTTCAGCACTCGGAAACAGGATGCATGCCGCCTAAGCCATACGAGTTCCAACCTTCGAAATCTTGTTTTGCCGCGATCAGCGCAAGATTGCGAACGGTAAACCAAAAGAACTTATGGCTCTGTAGGGCAAATCTCTAAGTGATGAGAGATAATTCTTGAAGCGTCCGATTTTGTGGCTAGCCTCTATGGACGGCCTCGAACCCGAGGATCTGTGCCCTCGCCAGGAGCCAAATTGTTGGTGAGGCGGATGCCTTGGACGTCTCGCGAACAAGTTCGCTCCTACTTGATCCGCGGCATCGGCCTGCGCATCAAGCTTCCTACTACCACCGCCCCCAGCAGCGCCAATAACCCCGCCACCCACAACAACACAACGAATCCCCCCACAAACGCCTGCCGCGCGAATGGTTCGATCTGTTCTCGCGCACTTTCCGGCAGCAAACCCATGGCCGCAGGCATATCCCCGGCGACGACTCGGGCCGTAATACCGCGGGCCTGATCCAGCCATTGCGGTGCCTCACTGCTCAGGCTGGCCTGCAACAGTTGCTCGCTATGACTGGCCAGCAGCGCGCCGAATACACCAATGGCAAGCACGATGGCGCTGAAGCGCATGGTGGTGCTCATGCCCGAAGCCATGCCGGTGCGGTCGCGAGGAACACAGGCCATGATGTTTTTCTGCGTGTCGCCATTGAGCAGCCCGGCTCCGGCACCGGTGATGGCGATGGCCAGGGCGAAGTTCAGGTAGCCGCCGAGATGGGCGGCCCAGGCGGTGAGCAGGTTACCCGTGCCCACCAGTATCAAGCCGACCGCCATCAGCGTCGCCGGGGTATAGCGCCCGGCCAGACGTGCGCCGATGCGCGGGAAAATCAGCATGGTCGCGGCAAACGGCAGCATGCCCAGGCCCGAGGCAATGGCAGAGAATCCCAGGCCGTTTTGCAGGTAGAACGGCAGCAAGGTCATCATCACCTGGGCACAACCGGCGTAGCTGAACATGCCGAGCAGGGCGCCGATAAAACGCGGATGGCGTAGCAGGGCCAGGTCGACCATGGGCCGCTGCTGAGCGCGTTCGATCAGCACGAACAGCGCCAGCAATGCGATGCCACCGATCAGGCGCGCGTAGGTCAGCGGGCTGTTCCAGCCGATGCGATTGGCTTCGATCAGGCCCCAGATCAGGCACAGCAGACTACCGCTGAAGGCCAGGCTGCCCCATGGGTCCAGGCGTGCGGCCAGGGTGTCCCGTGACTCAGGCACGCAGCGCGCCACCATCAGCATCAAAAACAGGCCCACTGGCAGGTTGAGGTAGAAGATCCAGCGCCAGCCAATGTACTGGGTAATCAATCCGCCGATGGTGGGTGCTGCGGTCATTGCCACGCCCATGCAGGCGCCCCAGAAGGCCCAGGCCTTGGCCCGTTCCACTTCGTCATGAAAGGTGTGGCCGATGGTGGCCAGGGCTGACGTGAGCAGCAGCGCCGCGCCGACGCCCTTGCACGCCCGGGCTATATCCAGGAACAGCGCACTGGGCGCGGCGCCGCAACCGAGGGAAGCGAGGATGAAAATAGTCAGGCCACAGAGCAGGGTTTTCTTGCGGCCGAAACGGTCGGCCAGGCTGCCTGCGGGGAGCAGCAGGGCGGCGAAGGCGAGCATGTAGGCGCTGACCACCCACTCGATGTCGGCGAAATTGGCCCCCAGATCCCGGGCGATGGTCGGCAGGGTCACGGCGACGATATTGGTATCGAGTACGATCAATGAGCACACCCCCGACGCGGTGAGCAGGGTCTGCCGCGGGGTCATGGCTGCACCCGTGGTCGCAGTGCGGCAATGGCGGCCAGGGCGATTTCGTCGTCATGGACCGGGGTGTCGGCGCTGATGCCGATGGCACCGATCACCCGACCTTCGACGATGATCGGCTGTGCGCCCTTCATCATCAGCAGCCCGGCGGTAATGGCCGCCTGGCGCCCGCCATTGATGGCATTTTCCAGATCCCCCGAGGGGCGTTTGAACAGCGCCGAGGTGCGTGCCTTGCCCTGAGCCAGTTCGATCCCGGCCACTACCGGGGCGCCGTCCATGCGCGCGGTGAGAATCGGCCAGCCGCCGTCGTCGACAATGGCTATCGCGCAAGGCCAATGCCCGGCTTCGGCGGTGCGTTGTGCGGCCGTGAACAGTTGCTGGGCGCTGGCCAGATCCAGTATTGCCTTGTGGCTAACATTAGGTTCAGGCTGTGCCGCAAAGGCAGTTTGCAGGGTGCAACTCAAGAGGATTGGCAGTAAAACGGATTTGACGCGCATGGCGGGGCTCTCCGGGTTTAATCTGTGGCCAGCTTATCCCGCTGTCTGCGCGGCGTTGTTAGGTCGCCTTTATCACTTCGTTACCTTTGAGCTAACGCAATTATGGAAATACGTCATTTCCGCTACTTCCTCGAAGTCGCCCGGCAACGCAACTTCACCCGTGCTGCTGAGCAATTGGGCATTGCCACGCCGACCCTGAGCCGACAGATTCAGGACATGGAGCAGGCCCTGGGCGCGCGCCTGTTCGTGCGCCAGCAGCGGGAAGTCAGCCTGACTGAAGCGGGCGCGGCACTGGTACGGGAGGCCGAGGCGACGGTGCGCCAGTTCGAGTTGGCACAACGCAGCGCCCAGCGCGCCGGGCGTGGCGATAGCGGGCGTATCGAACTGGGCTACGTGGCGTCGGCGGTCTATTCGGGCGTACTGCAAAAGCAGGTGCAGAGCTTCAGCCGCGAGCATCCGGACGTCACCCTGAGCCTGCACGAAAGCCCCATGTCGGGCCTGCCGACCCTGATTGCCGAAGGCCGTTTTGATATTGGTTATGTCCGTTCACCGATGACTCTGCCCGAAGGTGTGGAAGCCGTTCGCCTCAGTGCTGAAGGATTTGTTCTGGCCTTATCGTCGCAATCCTGGCTGCGTCGCTTGCCGGAGATCGGCGTCGAGCATCTGCAGAACGAGACCTTTATTCTGCCCGAGCAAATCAACGGCACCTTGCAGGTCGCCGCCGATGGCGGTTACGCACCGATCCTGGGCCCACAGCCCGGCGGCCTGCTGGCGGTGATTGCCTTGGTATCCCTGGGCCAGGGCGTGGCGGTGGTGCCGGAGTCGGTGGTTGGCCATCTGAGCCTGCCCGATGTGCTGTACCGGCCGATCAAGGGCAGCAGTGGCTCGTCGTGGCTGTCGCTGATCCATCGACGCTTCGAAAAAGCTCCGGCGGTGACGCGTTATATCGAACAAGCCCGTCAGGCATTTCGTAGACCGTTGTAAAAAATTTCACCACCCATGGAATAGACGCCCAGGCCCCGCGTCCCACTGACGAACCCTTTCTTACGGAGGAAACGTCAGTGCTGACCCTAAAACGCATCCCCTCGCGGCACAGCCTGCTCTGCGCTTTCGCCCTGTTGCTGCTCACCGGCATGACCAGTGCCATGGCCCACGAAGGCCATGACCACGGCACGGCGCCGGACGCGGTCAGCGCCGAAGCGCCGTTTCTCGCCGAGAACGATGCAGCCATGGACAGGATGATGGCTGGCATGGCCGGCCAGCCCAGCGGCGATATCGACCGCGACTTCGTCACCAGCATGAGCGCCCACCATCAGGGCGCCATCGATATGGCCGTGACCATGCTCAAGTACGGTCACAACGACCAGCTCAAACGCATGGCCCAGGAAATCATCGTCGAGCAGCAACAGGAAATCGCCGCGATGCGCCAGGCCCTGGGCGATCCACTGCCGCCCTCGGTGGCATCCCCCACTCAGATAGCTCCCGTCAAACCCTGACCCGAAGGACATAACCATGAAAATGCCAAACTTCCCCCTGGCGCTGCTCGCCTGCGCGCTGTTCAGCGGACCGCTCGCGGCCATGGCCGGGCAGATCCCCGGCAAGGCCTCGGCCAAGGACATTCCGGTCAGCCATCAGGACCGGGTGTATGCCTCCGAGCAGTTTTCCAACACCCTGTCGGTCACCGACCCTGTGGATAACAAGCTGCTGGGCGTGATCAGCCTCGGCGATCCGCAGCCGGGCAACCTCAGCCCGCTGTACCGGGGCGAGGTACTGGTTCATGGCCTGGGCTTCTCACCGGACCACAAGACCCTGGCGGTGGTGTCCATCGGCACCAACTCGGTGTCGTTCATCGATACCGAGACCAACACCGTGAAGCACAAGACCTACGTCGGCCGGGCGCCCCATGAGGCGTTCTTCACTCCGGATGGCAAGGAGGTCTGGGTAACGGTACGTGGCGAAGACTATGTGTCGGTCCTCGATGCCCACACTTACACCGAGAAAACCCGGATCAAGACCCCGGCCGGCCCAGGCATGCAGATTTTCTCCCCGGACGGCAAATACGGTTACGTGTGTTCCTCGTTCAACCCGGAAACCGTGGTGGTGGCCGTGGCCAGTCACAAGATCGTCGGCCACGTCGAGCAGGCCAGTCCGTTCTGCCCGAACATCGCCGCATCTGCCGATGGCAGGCAGGTCTGGTTTACGCTCAAGGACGTCGGCAAGGCCCAGGTATTCGAAGCCACACCACCGTTCAAGCTGATCAAGACCCTGGACATCGGGCCCATCGCCAACCACGTCAATCTGGTCACTAATGCCCATGGTTCATTCGCCTATATCACTGTGGGCGGGCTCAATGAGGTGCAGGTCTATCGCACGGATACCTTCGAGAAAGTGGCCACTATCCCTGTAGGTAACCTGCCTCACGGTGTGTGGCCGTCGGGCGATGGCACGCGGGTCTACGTCGGCCTGGAAAATGCCGACGCGCTGGCAGTGATCGACACCTTGAGTAACACGGTCATCGGTAACGTGCCTATTGGCCAGGCGCCCCAGGCCATTGCCTACGTGCCCAATGCCGTGAGCAAAGGTCCGGGCACCGACAATCTCAAACCTCTGGGCGTCGCCGGGCAGGCGGTGCATCTGACACTGCAGGCAGCGGGCAAAGCCACCGACAAGGCGCCGACCAGTGTCACGCTGTTCAGCCAGGGCCTGACCCAGGTGTTGCAGGCGGCGGTGACGGGCCTCAATCCAAAGCAGCCTTATACCCTGGCGCTGTCGACTCAGGCAGATGGCGGCGGCACGCTTGAACCTTTGGCGGCCTTCATGACCAATCCGGCCGGCTCGGCCATCGTCAATACCATCGGGCCGATCCGCCAGATTGTGCAGAACGACACTGCCGATCAGCGTCGCTATCTGGTGGTGGTCGAGGGCAAACCGGAGCAGTTGGGCGCGCTGACGCAGGTGCAGGTCACAACTCGATAAAAAACCCGGATCGGGAGCGCTGCGGCGCTTCCAATCCCGCTATCAAGAGGTGATAACGGAGGTTGTCCCGGCAGCACTCTTCCCAAGGCCCACGCCATTATCATGAGCAACCTTCGTTCACCGCTGTTCCAGGGGTTCTCTCTGGAAACCACCGCAAAAGACGTATCGCGTTTGCTTCAGGCCAAAGCCCTGCTGCCCACGGACATACCGGTCAATATTGCTTTCATTAGTAGTGAGTCATATGCCGAGCGGCTCGCCGCTGTCCACGCCTTGCACCTGGCTGGCGCAAGGCCCCGGCCGATCATTTCCGCACGACGGATCACCGCCCCTGAATTGCTGCGTTCCTACCTGACCCAGGCCGTGGAAGTCGGGCAGATACGCGGAGTGTTTCTGGTCGGTGGTGACCCGGCCGGCCCGCAAGGCCCGTTCACCGATTCCATGGATGTGATCAATGGCCGCTTTCTTGATGGCCTGGATATCGAAACGGTGGGCATCCCCGGCTACCCGGAAGGCCATCCGCGCATCACCGACGAGGTGCTGTGGGACTACCTGCGGCGCAAGGTCGATGCCCTCACGGCGAAGGGTTTCAAGGTCGAAATCACCACGCAGCTGTCGTTCGACACCGATGCGGTGATCCGTTGGGTCGAGCAAGTGCGCCGCGCCGGGATCCATGTGCCTATCCGCGTTGGCATTCCTGGCCCGAGCAATATGACCGGGCTGCTCAACTTCGCCCGGCAATGCCGCGTCGGCACCTCCGCGCAACTGTTACAACGCTACGGCTGGCAAGTCACCTCGCTGCTGGGCACGGAAGGGCCTGAACGTTTCCTGACCACGCTGTTGCAACGCATGGCCTCGAACGATCTGGGCGAACTGCACCTGCATCTCTACACCCTCGGTGATATTTCCAGGGCGATACAGTGGTTTCAGGATTACCAACAGCGCAGGCCTGGCTTAAGCGGTCAGACCTTGTCGTTGTAAAAAGCCTTCCAGGGCGTCGAGATCATTGCCGTCAACGATGGCGGCGACGTAACCGTCGGGACGTATCAGTATCCAGTCGCCAACCGTCGCCGCGTAGGCGTGGTGGAAATGGTTTTGCTCATCGAGAAGATCACCCCGCGCGCCAACCATATGGATGTGCAGCCCCGGCCGTGGGCTGATCAGATGACGTTCGGTTTCGTAGCCCAACAGCGTCCAGTGCGTGCCGCGCAATAACTCGAACAGACGTGTCGGCTGACCCGCCGCACCGCGCAAAGGGGCATCCGGTGCACGATCGCCGGCAAGCAGGCCTTCGCTCCGTTGATGGTGCAGGGCAAGGGACGACTCACGATAACCAAGATCCAGTTGACGTACTTCGCGACCCCGACGCATCTCCCCACGTTTGGCGCCATCGAGCAGGCGTGAAGCCAGTTCCAGCATCGTGGCGGCGATGGGGCGACGCTCTTCTTCGTAGCTGTCGAGCAAGGCATCAGGCGCACCCGCGATCACTGCCGCCAGTTTCCAGCCAAGGTTATAGGCGTCCTGCACACTGGTATTGAGCCCCTGGCCACCGGTGGGCGGATGGACATGGGCGGCATCGCCGATCAGCAAGATACGATCAACGCGATAACGATCCGCCAGTCGCGCGCTCATGCTGTAGGCCGATGCCCAACTGACCGACTGCACCTCAATGTTTGGCCGGCCACTGCGGGCGGCGACCAGAACCGTCAGGCCTTTCGGCGAAAGATCGACATCGCCTTCCAGCGCTACCGGCGCCTGAATCTGGAACAGCTCGGTCCCCGCCAGCGGACAGATCGCCAGTTGATGGGCCATCGACCCCTGGTTGAACTGATGCCAGGCGTCCCGTTTCAGCCCGGTCAGCCGTACATCGGCAACCAGAGCTCGCGCGCCCAGAGTCTTGCCGGGAAAGCCGATCTCCAGAGCGTGTCGGACAAAGCTGCGGCCGCCGTCAGCGCCAATCAGATAGCGAGCGCGAATCGTCTCTTCGCCTTGTGCGGTGGACAGCGTTGCCGTCACACCTTGCGCGTCCTGGACAACACCGACCAGCTCGCAGCCGAAGACGGGGCGCTGGCCCAATTCCAACAGACGCTCGCGCAGGACCTGCTCGGTAAGGAACTGCGGCACCAGCAGAGCATGGTGATAAGGCTCGGCAGGGGTTGGCGGTTCGCTGTCGATGACGCTCGACTCGGTATGAGTGCCGTCGGCGAGGTACTGGCGCAGCGGCGGATACAAGCCGCCGGTGGCCAACAGCCGGTCGAGAACGCCAAGGTCTTCGAAGATCTCTTGCGTGCGCGGCTGAATGCCTTTGCCCCGGGAGCCGGGGAAGGGCGCGGGCATTTTTTCGATCAGGCGCAGGGATATTCCCCGGCGGGCCAGTTCGATGGCCAGGGTCAGGCCTGCCGCACCTGCGCCACAAATCAGTACATCCACCGCCGGGCTATCTGTCATGACTCACTCCAATATGTGTAATATGCACGCAACTGGCCGAGATCCTATGCCAATGGAGAAAAGAGTGCAAGATACACATAATTCCGCACAGCTCAGGGCGTTGCATAACGCCCTGATCAGTATCGTCAGCGTCATGAACCGACCGCAGAACGATGAGGCGATGGTCCGCGATGCCGGAATCGCCCTGGACCGGGCGCTGTTCCCGCTGTTGGTCGGCATCGAACGCCTGGGGCCGATAGGCGTGGTGGACATGGCCGACCGCATCGGCCGCGACTACACCACGGTCAGCCGCCAGGTCGCCAAACTGGAAAGTCTGGGCCTGATCGCCCGCCAGGCCAGCGAGAAAGACCGACGTGTGCGCGAAGCGGTGATCCTGCCCAAGGGCAAGACCATGACCGATGCCGTTGATGAAGCGCGGGCGCGCCGGGCGCGGGAGATTTTCGCCACCTGGGAGCCGGGTGAGTTCGAAGACCTGGTACGCCTGATGGGCAAGTTTGCTGAAGGGATGGAGCGCAGTGCGGCGGATGCGTTGGCGGTTCAGAATGTGAAGTCGTGATCACATAACCAACACCTTATTTGGTGAGCGCGCATGTGTGGAAGTGATCTCTGTGGGAGCGAATTCATTCGCGAAAGCGGTGTTTCTGACACTAAAGAGGGAGCGGATGTACCGGCCTCTTCGCGGATGAATCCGCTCCCACAGAGCCGACGATATGCACGCGCTACTGTGCGAATTCATTCGCGAAAGTGGTGTTCCTGTCACTAAACAGGCGTCGGATGTACCGGCCTCTTCGCGGATGAATCCGCTCCCACAGAGCCGGCGATATGCACGCGCTACTGTGCGAATTCATTCGCGAAAGCGGTGTTCCTGTCACTAAAGAGGGGGCGGATGTACCGGCCTCTTCGCGGATGAATTCGCTCCCACAATTCGCTCCCACAGAGTTCGCGTCCACAGAACTTGCTGCCATAACGGTTTGCTTCATGGCTTCTGGCGTGTTTGCAGGACCAGTCTTACAAGAAAAGTGACGATTCCGAAGGATCGCTCTCTTTCTCTTGAGTGAAATTTCCTTAACAATCCCAGCCGCTTGTGCCTGCCAAATTCGGTCACTAATCTGCGCGCCGTCACTGACGAATCAGTGAACGGAATTGAGAAGCCGTTTTTAGTAGGCACATTAGCTGCCCTATCCCTCACCGCTACGTCGTATCGGTGAATGCGTTATGGCAGCTGTGTGCAGGAGACTTCGGTCTTTGCCGGGTGCCTACTAACCGGCTTTCTCAACCTGCACATAGCTGCCACCCTTTGCCGAATTGAGAAGCGGCAAAAGATGGCTCCCGAGTAAGTAGGAGAATCTAATGATCAAGCTCGTCCCCGATCCACCCCACACCCTCGAAGAAAACCTGATCCGCATCTCCGACATTCTGCGCTGCGCCTCTGCGGTTGCGTACGAGGCGGGCGATCACCTCAACGGCTCGAAACGCAGCCTGGCCTTGGCCGTGGTCTACATGATCGATATGGCCAGAACGCTGGTTGATCAGTCCATCGTCGAGCTGGAAGCGCGCGCGAAAACCATCAAGGCATAACCGCCCGGAGGGTTTTGTGGGATCGGCTTTAGCCGGGAAGGCGCAGGTATGATCGATACATTTCTGATGTCTATGACATAGCCTTTCCGGCTGAAGCCGGTCCCACATACGCTATGAGCCGTTCCCACCAATCAGAATATCCTCAAAAAACCCGCCCACCGCCTCCGTGGGATGACACAGCTGAATCTCCAGCACCCAGACCATCTCGCTCGGCACGATCTCCAGTTCCGCCAGTTTGTCCTGCCCGAACAAGGCGTGGGGGAAGTCGGCGATGCGGTGGCCGGCCAGGTTGCGCTCCAGTCGCCAGCCTTTGGCGATGGCGCTGCGTTCGGCGAAGTCATACAGCTCACGCCCGGTAAGACCGCGGTGCCAGGCATCGCGGGTCTCGTTGAACACTTCATGCAGCGCAATCACACAGGCCTGATGCAGCGGGTGCCCGCCGAACACGAAGGTGTCGCCGTAGTCACCTTCGTAGCCGTCCCACACCGGGCCGAGGTCGACCACGGCGATGTCGGTTGCGCGCAGTCTGCGTTCGGGGTCGATGCCCTGGCGCGGCGTGCGCACGGTGTCATCGCCGAAGCGGATATAGGTGGGGTGCCAGGTATGGGAGGCGCCCATGGCCTGCAATTGTTCATGGGCCATTTCCAGGGCTTGGGCCGTGGTCATGCCGACTTTCAGCTGGCTGGCGATGGCGGCCAGAGCGCGTACCGACTGCTCGCGGGCCGCGAGCATGCCGTCCAGTGAATAGCGCGGGCCGACTTTTTCCAGAACCGGGTCCAATCCCGCGAGCAGCGCAACCGGCGCCAGTGCACCGCTGGCAACGAAGGCTTCAGCGACAAAACGATGCACCTGCACACCCGCCGCCAGGCAGTGTTCACGAACCTGGCTGATCATCGCGCCATTACCGCAGGCATAGACCTGCGCATCAGCCCAGTTGTGCGCCTGTGCCATTGCGACCTGTTGCACGCGGCCTTCTGCCGACAACACGGGGTGCCAGCGAAAGCCTGGATGTTCGCGGCTGGTCTGATCGAGAAACTCGCGGTCGTAAAAATCCGTCGTCGTTGATCCGCCCCAGTACAAGGTGACCTCGGCATGGCGCGCCAGGGCCGTCAGCAGCATCGGTTTGACCCCGGCGTAACCGGTGCCGGTGGCGAACAGCACGACGGGGCGTTGGTCATCGTGTTGCCAGGTGCAGGCGCCCAGCGGCCCTTCGAGCTGTAGCGCATCGCCCACTTGCAGGGCTGGCAGGATGCGCTCGGAAAACAACCCGCCCTTTACCTGACGAATATGAAAGACCAGTTGCCCGTGGTCCAGTGCGGGCAGGTTGCTCACGGAGAAGCAGCGACTGTCGCCATTGTCGAGACGAAAGCGCAGGTACTGTCCGGCACGGACGTCGAGAGGCTGCGGCGTGCGCAGGACCAGCTCGATAATATCGCTGCTCAATGGCCGTTGGCTGACCACCTCGGCGCTGACTTCAAGGGTTGGTGTATCCAGCGACCAACCGGGGATTTCCAGGCGCATATCGCTGCAGGCGTGGCTCTGGCAGAGCAGCATCTCGTCCGCCGCCAGGGGATAGCAGGGGGCAGGTGCGTCTGCGGCCAGCAGCTTGTCGCGGTACTGACCGGACACCACCTTGACCTTGCACGACCCGCAGGCGCCGCGACGGCAGGAAAACGGCACGGCCAGGCCGCTGGCAAGCATGGCGTCGAGCAGCAGCTCGTCGGCAGCTTCGAAGGTTTTGCCCGAGGGCGATAATTCAACGACATGACGTGCAGGCATAAAAACCTCGGGAGCGGGTGAGGTTCAAGTGTTGCGTTAGACTAGGACCAGGAAAACCTCCAGATTTGGATAGTTCATATGGTCCAGTTACGTAAATGGCGACCGCTGCTCAATCTTGATAACGGCCAATCCAGGGCGTCTTTCCGGCGGATTGTCGAAGGGTTGGTGACGGCGATTGCCGAGGGGCGTCTTGCGCCGGGTACCTTGCTGCCGGGCACGCGGGAGATGGCGCGGTTGCTGGACGTCAACCGCAAGACGGTGATCCTCGCTTACGAGGAGGCCGTGACCAAGGGCTGGCTGGTCAGCGAGCAGCGCCGGGGGACTTTCGTCAGTACGCAGCTGGCATCTGGTGCGACCACGGCCCGCGGCGCAGCGCAGTCATTTGCCCTTGAGTTGCGAGACGCGCCAGCGGTGCCCTACTTCACCCAGAGCCAAGGGGTGAGGGCGCTGCAGCACCGGCCCGGTGCGCTGTTTTTCGACAATGGCGCCTGCGATCATCGCTTGCTGCCCCAGGCCGTGCTGCATCGTTACTACCGCAACGCGCTGCGCAACACCTTCGCTTCAAACACCGTGCGCCACGGCAGCGAAGGCACCAGTCATGCCCTGCGCAGCGCCCTGGCGCAAATGCTGCGTAACAATCGCGGCCTGGCCGTGGACGTGGAACATATCTGCCTGACCCAGGGCACACAAATGTCGCTGTATCTCGCGGCCAGCGCCGTGCTCAAACCCGGTGACGTGGTGCTGGTGGAACGCCTGAGTTATCCCCCGGCCTGGGAAATATTTCGCCGCCTGGGCGCACGACTGGTGACGGTGGATATGGATGGCGAAGGCTGCCGGGTCGATCAGATCGACGCGCTGTGCCGCGAGCATGACGTACGCATGATGTACCTCACGCCGCACCATCAGTTTCCCACCACGGTCAGCCTGCATGCCGGGCGTCGCCAGCAATTACTGGCGTTGGCCCGCCAGCATGACTTCTGCGTGATCGAAGAAGACTACGACCACGAGTATCACTTCGCCGGGCGGCCCTACCTGCCATTGGCCAGCGACAGCACGCAACGCCACGTGATCTATATCGGCTCGATCTCCAAGTCCCTGGGCAATACCTTCCGCTGCAGCTATGTGGTGGCTCCTGCCAACCTGATTGAAGTGCTTGGGCGCAACGCTGCGCTGACCCTGGGTCAGGGCGACGCGATCATGCAGCAGATGCTGGCCGATCTGATCAATGACGGCGAGCTGACAAAACATCTGCGTCGGGTCTCGAAGGAATATCGGCGGCGTAGGGAGACTTTGCAACGCTGCCTGCATGAGGCGTTTGGCGAACGGATTTCAGTGCAGGAGCCGGAAGGTGGACTGGCGCTATGGGTACGCTTTGCTGAATCGATCGATGTCGATCAACTGGTCGAGAGGGCCCTGACACTTGATCTGGTGGTGCGCGGCGGGCGGCAGTTCTCACCCGAGGACCGGCCCGAGAATGCGTTGCGCCTGGGCTTTGCTTCATTGAATGAGGAGGAGATTAGGCGCGCTGTGCAGCGTCTTGCGCAGGCGGCGAAAGCTATTGTCGGTTAACGCAAAAAGCCCCGGCTCAGCAGTTGAGCGCGGGGCTTGGGTGGTAGCGTCTGCTGCTTAGACGTTAAAGCGGAAGTGCAGCACGTCACCGTCCTTGACGATGTAGTCCTTGCCTTCCAGGCGCCATTTACCGGCTTCCTTGGTTCCGGCTTCGCCCTTGTACTGGATGAAGTCGTTGTAGGCGATGCACTCGGCGCGGATGAAGCCTTTTTCGAAGTCAGTGTGGATCACACCTGCTGCCTGTGGTGCGGTGGCGCCGACCTTGACGGTCCAGGCACGGACTTCTTCTACACCGGCGGTGAAGTAGGTCTGCAGGTTGAGCATTTCGTAACCGGCACGGATCACGCGGTTCAGGCCAGGTTCTTCGAGGCCCAGGGCCTCGAGGAACATGTCTTTTTCTTCGCCGTCATCAAGCTCGGCGATTTCCGCTTCGATCTTGTTGCAGACCGGTACCACGATCGCGCCTTCTTCGTCGGCGATGGCTTTTACGACATCCAGCAGCGGGTTGTTCTCGAAACCGTCTTCGGCGACGTTGGCGATGTACATGACCGGCTTGGTGGTCAGCAGGTGGAAGCCACGGACGACCTGCTTCTCGTCGGCGCTCATGTTCTTCATCAGGCTGCGTGCCGGCTTGCCTTCGGTGAAGTGGTTGATCAGTTGTTCCAGCAGGCCTTTCTGGACCACGGCATCCTTGTCGCCGCCCTTGGCGTTGCGGGTCACTTTCTGCAGTTGCTTCTCGCAGCTGTCGAGGTCGGCGAAGATCAGTTCCAGGTCGATGATTTCGATATCACGCTTGGGGTCGACGCTGTTGGCGACGTGGATGACGTTGTCATCTTCGAAGCAGCGGACCACGTGGGCGATGGCATCGGTCTCGCGAATGTTGGCGAGGAACTTGTTGCCCAGGCCTTCACCCTTCGACGCGCCCGCCACGAGGCCGGCGATGTCGACGAACTCCATGGTGGTGGGCAGGATGCGTTTTGGATTGACGATCGCGGCCAGGGCTTCCAGGCGCGGGTCGGGCATAGGCACGATGCCGCTGTTCGGTTCGATGGTGCAGAAGGGAAAGTTCTCCGCCGCGATACCGGATTTGGTCAGGGCGTTGAACAGGGTGGACTTGCCGACGTTGGGCAGGCCGACGATGCCGCAATTGAATCCCATGGTGTTTCCCCTCGAGTGGTGTCAGGCCTTCTGGCTGTGCAGGTTTTTCATCGCCCGGTTCCATTCACCGGCGAAGATATCCGGCAGCACGCCGAGGGCAAAGTCGATGCTGGCGTCCAGTTTTTCCTGTTCGGCGCGCGGCGCACGACCCAGGACAAAACCGGAGACCTTGCTGGCATCGCCCGGGTGGCCAATGCCAAGCCGCAAGCGATGGAAGGTGTTCTGGTTGCCGAGCTGCGCAATGATGTCGCGCAACCCGTTATGACCGCCATGGCCGCCGCCAACCTTGAGCTTGGCAACGCCCGGAGGCAAGTCCAGTTCGTCATGCGCCACCAGAATCGCGTCTACCGGGATGCGGTAGAAACCGGCGAGAGCCGCTACGGCCTGGCCGCTGCGGTTCATGTAGGTGGTGGGTATCAGCAGACGAACATCCTGACCCTGGTGCGTGAAGCGCCCGGTCAGGCCAAAGAATTTGCGCTCGGCGACGAGATTGACTCGTTGCGCCGCAGCGATACGCTCAACGAAAAGAGCCCCTGCGTTATGCCGGGTCTGTTCGTATTCAGTGCCTGGATTTCCCAGGCCAACGATCAGTTGTATGGCGGTCACGACAGGGGCCCTTCTTCAGCAACTTCTGACAATGGCGAGTGAATTACTCGGCAGCGTCTTCGGTCGGTGCTACGCGTGGAGCGTGAACGTTGGCAACAGCCAGGTCGTTACCGTGCGCCAGTGCAACGAACTCAACGCCTTTAGGGGCCTTGACGTCGGACAGGTGAACGATGTCGCCGATTTCAGCGTTGTTCAGGTCGACTTCGATGAACTCAGGCAGATCTTTCGGCAGGCAGGTCACTTCAACTTCAGCAACAACGTGCGAAATTTCGCCGCCTTTCTTGATCGGAGCAGCTTCGTTGATGAAGTGCAATGGAACGTGAGCGGTCAGTTTCTGACCAGCAACAACGCGGACGAAGTCAGCGTGCAGCACGTGGCCTTTGGCCGGGTGACGCTGCAGAGCTTTGATGACGACGTTTTGCTTGGTGCCGCCGATGTTCAGCTCGATGATGTGGCTGTAGGCCGCTTCGTTTTCGAGCAGTTTGGCAACTTCTTTGGCCAGCATGCTGATGGACTCAGGGGCTTTTTCGCCACCGTAGACTACAGCTGGAACCAGGCTTGCGAGACGACGCAGGCGGCGGCTCGCACCTTTCCCCAGGTCGGAACGCACTTCAGCATTCAGGGTAAATTCGTTCATGTTGTATCTCCAAATTAGCCACATTCGACTGGCGTTTGCGACCGACGCCAGGACGATATGGGCAAAAAAGCCCCGCCCCGACGGAATGTCGGGGCGGGGCGCTTTTCGTCAGCGGGATGAGCGAAGGGCAGGGCCCTTAGCGGAACATCGCGCTGATCGATTCTTCATTGCTGATGCGGCGGACCGCCTCAGCGACAACCGGTGCGATATCCAGTTGACGGATACGGCTACAGGCTTGTGCAGCAGCGGACAACGGGATGGTGTTGGTCACCACCAGTTCGTCCAGCACGGAATTTTCGATGTTCTCGATTGCACGACCCGACAGTACAGGGTGTGTGCAATACGCGAATACCTTGGCTGCGCCATGCTCTTTCAGGGCCTTGGCCGCGTGGCACAGGGTGCCGGCGGTATCGACCATGTCATCAACCAGGATACAGGTACGCCCTTCGACGTCGCCGATGATATGCATCACTTCGGAGTGATTGGCTTTCTCGCGGCGTTTGTCGATGATCCCGAGATCGACGCCCAGGGATTTGGCAACAGCACGTGCACGCACGACGCCGCCGATATCCGGGGATACGATCATCAGGTTTTCAAAGCGCTGATCTTCGATGTCATCCACCAGAACCGGGGAGCCGTAGATGTTATCTACCGGAATATCGAAGAAGCCCTGAATCTGGTCAGCATGCAGATCAACCGTGAGAACACGGTCGATGCCGACTACGGTGAGCATGTCAGCGACGACTTTCGCGCTTATTGCCACACGTGCGGAACGCGGACGGCGATCCTGACGGGCATAACCAAAGTAAGGAATAACAGCAGTGATTCGAGTCGCTGAGGAGCGGCGGAAGGCATCAGCCATCACGACGAGTTCCATCAGGTTATCGTTGGTCGGAGCGCAAGTCGGCTGAATAATGAAGACGTCTTTACCGCGAACGTTTTCATTGATTTCCGCTGTAATTTCGCCGTCGGAAAACTTACCGACAGAAATATCACCGAGAGGAATATGCAGCTGACGTACGACACGTCGAGCCAGATCGGGGTTGGCGTTCCCCGTAAAGACCATCATCTTGGACACGCGCAGTACCTGAAGGCTGAGGGTATACCTGGATGAGTATAGGAAAATGGCAGGGGCGGCTGGATTCGAACCAACGCATGGCAGGATCAAAACCTGCTGCCTTACCGCTTGGCGACGCCCCTGTATCTGTTGCAACGAGTACCCAGTACTCGGTTCCTTTAGAGCAGACTTTGCAGCTTGCGATGCAACATCGAAACGTTGCTTCCCTTTGCTACAAACCCTGTAAGGGTCTCTGTAAGAAGGGCCGAGACTTTATCAGCTTCAGCTTTGTTTGGGAAGGCCCCAAACACACAACTTCCAGTTCCGGTTAATTTTGCTTCGGTAAATTTACCTAGCAAATTCAAAGCGTTACGTACATCTGGATAACGCCTTGCTACAACCGGTAAGCAGTCATTTCGACTGTTTCCCTTGGGAACGGGGCGCACTTTAATGGGAGGTGTGTCGCGTGTCAACAGTGGATCTGAAAAAATTTCTGCTGTACTTACAGAGACTTGCGGTACAAGCACCAGATACCACGGTTCTTCGGGGTTTTCCGGGGTCAGGATTTCGCCGACACCTTCGGCAAAAGCCGCGTGGCCACGGACGAAAACCGGTACATCGGCGCCCAGGGTCAGGCCCAGAGCGGCGAGCTGATCCTCGCTCCAGGCAAGCTTCCACAAATGATTGAGCGCCAGCAGGGTGGTGGCTGCATCGGAACTGCCGCCACCGATACCACCGCCCATGGGCAGACGTTTTTCCAGCCAGATATCCATGCCGAGCGTACAACCTGATTGTTGTTGCAGCGCGCGGGCGGCCTTGACGATCAGGTTGCTGTCGTGGGGTACGCCGGGGACTTCGGTTTGCAGGCGGATGTCGCCGTCCTCGCGTACGGCGAAGGAAAGTTCGTCGCCGTAATCGAGAAACTGAAACAGGGTTTGCAGTTCGTGATAGCCGTCAGGGCGACGGCCGAGGATGTGCAGCATCAGGTTGAGCTTGGCCGGGGCGGGCAGGGTCAGGCGCGGCTGGCTCATGCTTATTGCCCCAGTTTGCGTGGCTGCCAGTCCTTGACCACCACCGTGACGTCGAGATCCTGACCGTGCAACTTGATACGCTCGGGCAGCCAATAGCCGTTCTGCTCCACGTAGCTGAGGTATTCGACCTGCCAGCCATCCTGTTCGAGGCTGGCCAGGCGGCTGTCGCCATCGAGGGTCAGGCGGCTTTTTGTGTCCGGCGCGGGAAGGCCGCGAACCCACCAGACCAGATGGGACACCGGCAGTTTCCAGCCCAGTTGTTCTTCAAGCAGGGTTTCCGGGTCCTTGGCTTCGAAGCGGCCCTGGTTGGCCACCTCCAGCGACACGGCACCGGGACGTCCGGTCAGGCGGGCAGCGCCGCGGCCCAGCGGGCCGGACAGGCGAATATCGTAGTAGTCCTGGCGTTGCAGCCAGAACAGCGTGCCGCTGCCCGAGTCCTTGGGTGCGCGGATCCCGACCTTGCCGTTGATCTGCCAGCCGTCGAGGCTGCTCAATTGGGTCTTGTGGGCATTCCACTGGGCGGGATTGCCCTGGCCTTGCAGGGATTCGTGGGAGGTAAGCCCCGCACAACCGGCGAGCAGGGCGATCAGGCTGAAAGCGATAACGTGGCGAATGTGGCGCAAAAACATAAATCAGAGGGTCTCGGAGCCGGTCAGGCGCTTGATGGTGCTGCGCAGGACGGGGCTGTCAGGTTGTTGTTCGAGGGCCTTGCTCCACACCTTGCGGGCTTCGCGCTGCTGACCTTTGGCCCACAGTACTTCACCCAGGTGCGCGGCGACTTCGTGGTCCGGGAAGCGTTCAAGGGCCTGGCGCAGCAGGCGTTCGGCTTCGTCGAGGTTGCCCAGGCGATAGTTGACCCAGCCCAGGCTGTCGAGCACGGCCGGATCTTCCGGATTGAGGTCGTGGGCCTTCTGGATCAGTTCCTTGGCTTCGGCGTAGCGCGTGGTGCGGTCGGACAGGGTGTAGCCCAGCGCGTTGAGGGCCATGGCGTTTTCCGGCTCGCGCTTGAGAATCGCCCGCAGGTCTTTCTCGGT
Organism: Pseudomonas sp. Pseusp88; assembly: GCF_047303955.1. NCBI lineage: Bacteria > Pseudomonadati > Pseudomonadota > Gammaproteobacteria > Pseudomonadales > Pseudomonadaceae > Pseudomonas > Pseudomonas sp. Pseusp88. Next base: position 20,277 of record NZ_JBGLYM010000004.1, read on the forward strand.
CTGCGCCAGGTCGTCGCGTTTTTCCGCGAGCATGGCGCGGGTGTAGAGCAGGTTCAGGTCATCGGGATACTGCTTGAGCGCGGTGTTGAGCGTCTGCCAGCCCCGTTCGCCCTGATTGTTGTTGACCTGGGTTTCGGCCTCGACCAGGTACAGCTGGATCGCATAGTCAGGGTTGGCTTCACGGGCTTCGGCCAGACGCTTGGAGGCTTCGGCAGCGTTGCCGTTGCTCATCAGAATGTCACTCTGGCGCAGCTGGGCAGGCAGGTAATCAGTACCCGGGCCGACCTGGGCATATTCGCCCAGGGCTTGCTGCGGGTCGTTGCGCTCTTCGTAAATGCGCCCCAGATTAAGGTGCGCAGAGTCGACATGGGCGCCGCGTTCGACCAGTTCCTGCAGGTAACCGGCGGCCTCGTCCCATGCCTTGGCTTCCAGGCACACCAGTGCCAGGGAGAAGCGCAGTTCGTCATCGTCAGGGAACTGCTGCACCAGGTTCGAGAACTGGGTCTTGGCGTCTTCCATGCGGTTCTGTTCGACCAGGGCGCGGGCATAGCTCAGGCGCAGGCGTTTGTCGTCCGGGTATTTCTTGATGCTTTTTTCCAGCAGCGGCAGTGCTTCCTTGCCCCGGTCCAGGCCTTGCAGCAGGCGGGCATGGAGCAGGATCGGCGCGACTTCACCGGGCTTGGGCGGATTGTCTTCCAGCAGCTTGAGGGCTTTGTCGGCGTCGCCATTCTGTTGCAGCAGCAGCGCCTTGCCGAAGATCAACTGGCCGTTTTTCGGGTATTTGCCCAGCAGGCGGTCGAAACTGGTCAGCAGACCGTTGCGGGTACTGGAATCGGTTTCCGCCGCCGACAGGGCGAGGAAGTCGAAATGGGTATCGCCCTGACCTTGCAGGACCCTTTCCATATACAGCATCGAGTCGTCATAGCGACCGGCACGGGCCAGTTGAATGGCGGCCACGCGCTGGGCTTCGAGATTTTCCGGATCGTTGCGCGACCAGATCAGCGCGGTATCCAGGGCCGCCTGATCGGCGCCCAGGTATTCGGCGATGCGGTAGGCGCGCTCGGAAACCCCGGGATCCTGGGTCTTGATCGCCTGGGTGACGTAGTTGTCCAGCGCCAGGTCGAAGCGATTGCGCTGGCCTGCCAGCTCCGCGCTCAACAGGCTGACCAGAGTCTCCTGGGTGAACGAGCCATACACCTGCGGCTTGGCGGCAGGCGCAGGCGGGGCGTCCTGCTGCGCCGGGACGGACGGCGAATCGGCGGCCATGTTCTGGCAGCCGCCAAGAAGGGCAAGGGCGAGGAGTAACGCGGAGGATCTATTCATATATAAGAAGGGACGACTTACCTGCGGTTTGAGCATCATGACACAAGGCTGGGAGCAAACCCACAGCCGCTTGGAAAACTACGGGATCGCCATTTGCAGCCCCTCTGCGGGGCAAAATGATGGCATTTCCCGGTCCGTTCTATAGGGACAATAGTCAGCGGTAGTTGTTCTGAACCTTTTGAAGTAGGACAATTGTCGGCTTCACGTCACCATCAGCGACCTTGAATGGCCTTCCTTGCACTTGGTATCAACCATAAGACTGCCTCGGTAGACGTCCGCGAGCGCGTGGCATTTACGCCCGAGCAGCTGGTTGAAGCGTTGCAGCAGCTCTGCCGGATCACCGACAGCCGCGAAGCCGCGATCCTTTCGACCTGTAATCGCAGCGAGCTGTACATCGAGCATGACCAGCTCGAATCCGATTCCATCCTGGCGTGGCTGGCCCATTATCACCAGCTGAACCTCGAAGAGCTGCGCGCCAGTGCCTATGTGCACGAAAACGATGCGGCAGTTCGTCACATGATGCGCGTGGCCTCGGGACTCGACTCTCTGGTGTTGGGCGAACCGCAGATTCTCGGCCAGATGAAGTCGGCCTACGCCGTTGCGCGAGAGGCCGGCACCGTCGGCCCGTTGCTGGGGCGGCTGTTCCAGGCGACGTTCAATGCGGCCAAGCAGGTGCGCACCGATACCGCCATCGGCGAAAACCCGGTGTCCGTGGCCTTTGCCGCCGTCAGCCTGGCCAAACAGATTTTCAGCGACCTGCAACGCAGCCAGGCGTTGCTGATCGGTGCCGGCGAGACCATCACCCTGGTCGCGCGCCACTTGCATGACCTGGGGGTCAAGCGCATCGTGGTGGCCAACCGTACCCTGGAGCGTGCCAGCCTGTTGGCCGCCGAGTTCGGTGCCCATGCCGTATTGCTCTCGGATATCCCGGCCGAACTGGTCAACAGCGACATCGTGATCAGCTCCACCGCCAGCCAGTTGCCGATCCTGGGCAAGGGCGCGGTGGAAAGCGCACTGAAGCTGCGCAAGCACAAACCGATCTTCATGGTCGATATTGCCGTGCCCCGGGACATCGAACCCGAGGTCGGCGAGCTCGATGACGTCTACCTGTACAGCGTCGATGACCTGCACGAGGTGGTAGCCGAAAACCTCAAGAGTCGCCAGGGCGCGGCCCAGGCTGCCGAGGAGATGGTCAGTGTCGGCGCCGATGAGTTCATGTCGCGCCTGCGCGAACTGGCCGCCGTCGACGTGTTGCGCGCCTATCGCCAGCAAAGCGAACGCCTGCGTGACGAGGAGCTGGCCAAGGCCCAGCGTGCCCTGGCCAACGGTGGCAATGCCGAAGAAGTACTGGCGCAACTGGCTCGCGGCCTGACCAACAAACTGCTGCATGCCCCCAGCGTACAGTTGAAGAAACTGTCTGCCGAAGGTCGCTTCGACGCGCTGGCCATGGCCCAGGAATTATTTGCCCTCAACGAGGGCTCGACGGATAAAACCCCGCAATGAAAGCTTCACTGCTCAATAAGCTGGATGTGCTCAGCGACCGTTTCGAGGAACTGACCGCGTTGCTCGGCGACGGCGAAGTCATTTCCGACCAGACCCGATTCCGCGCCTATTCTCGTGAGTACGCTGAAGTCGAGCCGGTGATCGAGGCTTACCGTCAGTTGCTCAAGGTGCAAGCGGACCTTGAAGGCGCCCAGGCGCTGCTCAAGGACAACGACCCCGACATGCGCGAAATGGCCGTCGAGGAAGTGCGCGAGGCCAAGGAGCAACTGGTCGGGCTGGAAAGCAACCTGCAACGCATGTTGCTGCCCAAGGATCCCAACGACGGGCGCAACGTGTTTCTCGAGATCCGTGCCGGTACCGGCGGTGACGAGGCGGCGATCTTCTCCGGTGACCTGTTCCGCATGTACTCGCGTTATGCTGAGCGTCGCGGCTGGCGCGTGGAAGTGCTCTCGGAAAACGAAGGCGAGCATGGCGGCTTCAAGGAAGTCATTGCCCGTGTCGAAGGCGAGAATGTCTATGGCAAGCTCAAGTTCGAATCCGGCGCACACCGCGTGCAGCGCGTGCCGGAAACCGAGTCCCAGGGCCGTATCCATACCTCGGCCTGTACCGTGGCCGTGCTGCCCGAGCCCGATGAGCAACAGGCCATTGAGATCAACCCGGCGGACCTGCGCGTGGATACCTATCGTTCGTCCGGTGCCGGTGGCCAGCACGTCAACAAAACCGACTCGGCGATCCGCATTACTCACTTGCCGTCGGGTATCGTCGTCGAGTGCCAGGAAGAACGTTCCCAGCACAAGAACCGGGCACGGGCCATGTCCTGGTTGTCGGCCAAGCTCAACGATCAGCAGACCAGCGCCGCTGCCAATGCCATCGCCAGCGAGCGCAAGCTGCTGGTGGGCTCGGGTGATCGCTCCGAGCGCATTCGTACCTATAACTTCCCTCAAGGGCGAGTCACGGATCACCGCGTCAACCTCACGTTGTATTCGCTGGATGAAGTTCTGGCCGGTGGGGTCGATGCAGTGATAGAACCGTTGCTCGCTGAATATCAGGCTGACCAACTCGCGGCTCTGGGTGAGTAAATGACCATCATTGCCAGTTTGTTAAGAAACGCCGAACTCCCCGACTCGCCGACCGCGCGTCTGGATGCCGAATTGTTGCTGGCTGCTGCCTTGGGCAAGCCCCGCAGTTTCCTGCACACCTGGCCTGAGCGCATCGTCAGCACCGAGGCGGCGCAGACGTTCACCGAATACCTCAAGCGGCGTCTGACCGGCGAGCCGGTGGCGTACATCCTTGGCCAGCAGGGTTTCTGGAAGCTGGACCTGGATGTGGCGCCCCACACCCTGATTCCGCGACCCGAGACCGAGATGCTGGTTGAAGCGGCGCTGGAGCTGGTGCCGGGTTTCGCCACGGTATCGTTACTCGATCTGGGAACCGGCAGCGGTGCCATTGCCCTGGCCCTGGCCAGCGAGCGTCCGGTGTGGACCGTTACTGCCGTGGACCGCGTGCCCGAAGCCGTAGCCTTGGCCGAACGCAACCGCAAGCGCCTGCATCTGGATAACGTCACGGTGCTGGAAAGCCAGTGGTTCAGTGCTCTGGAAGGGCAGCGCTTCGACTTGATCATCAGTAACCCGCCCTATATCGCCAGCAGCGATCCGCATCTGGCCGAAGGCGATGTGCGTTTCGAGCCCAGCAGTGCTCTGGTGGCGGGCACGGATGGCCTTGATGACCTGCGGCAGATCGTTGCCCAGGCGCCGCAGCATCTCAACAGCGACGGCTGGTTGCTGCTCGAGCATGGCTACGACCAGGGCGCGGCCGTGCGTGACCTGCTGGTCCAGCACGGTTTCGAGCGGGTGAAGACCCGGCGCGATCTGGGGGATCACGAACGGATTACCTTCGGGCATCTGCCGTGCTGACTGACGCCGAGCTGCTGCGCTACAGCCGCCAGATTCTGCTGCAACACATCGATATCGACGGCCAGTTGCGCCTCAAGCAGGGCCGGGCGTTGATCATCGGCCTGGGCGGCCTGGGGTCGCCCGTGGCGCTGTACCTGGCCGCAGCCGGCGTGGGTGAGCTGCATCTGGCCGACTTCGATACGGTCGACCTGACCAATCTGCAACGGCAGATCCTGCACGACAGCCACAGCGTCGGCCAGACCAAGGTCGATTCGGCCATGGCCCGTCTCAATGCGATCAATCCTGACATCACCCTGGTGCCCCATCCCACAGCGCTGGATGCCGATTCCCTGGCAACCGCAGTGGCTGCCGTGGACGTGGTGCTCGATTGCTCGGACAACTTCGGTACTCGCGAAGCCGTAAATGCCGCCTGTGTCGTAGCGCGCAAGCCGCTGGTCAGCGGCGCGGCGATTCGCCTGGAAGGGCAACTGTCGGTGTTCGACCCGCGCCGTGAAGACAGCCCCTGCTACCACTGCCTGTATGGGCATGGCAGCGAGGCCGAGCTGACGTGCAGCGAAGCCGGAGTCGTTGGCCCGCTGGTGGGGCTGGTCGGCAGCCTGCAAGCGCTGGAAGCGCTCAAGCTGCTGGCGGGCTTCGGTGAGACCCTGGTCGGCCGTCTGCTGCTGATCGATGCCCTGACTACGCGATTCCGTGAACTGAAAGTGCGCCGCGACCCGAAATGCAGCGTATGCCAGACCATTCATCATCAGGGCAGCCATGACCAAAGCCAGTGACGCGCCGGTTGCTGTGTTCGATTCCGGTGTCGGCGGCCTGTCGGTACTGGGTGAGATCAACCGCCTGCTGCCCAATGAGTCGCTGCTGTATGTCGCCGACTGCGGACACATTCCCTACGGCGAAAAAAGCCCCGAGTTCATTCGCCAGCGTTGCGCGCTCATCGCCGAGTTCTTCCATCAGCAACGCGCCAAGGCCCTGGTGATTGCCTGCAATACTGCAACCGTGGCCGCTGCCGCCGAGTTGCGCCTGCGTTATCCCGATTGGCCGCTGGTGGCCATGGAACCTGCGGTCAAACCGGCGGCCGCTGCGACCCGCAGTGGCGTGGTCGGTGTGCTGGCGACCACTGGCACTTTGAAGAGCGCCAAGTTCGCGGCGTTGCTTGATCGCTTCGCGACCGATGTAAAAGTGGTGACGCAGCCATGCCCCGGTCTTGTCGAGCTGATCGAAACTGGCGACGTGCACAGCCCGGCGATTCGTCAGCTGTTGCAAAGCTATGTCGAGCCGCTGCTGGCCGAAGGTTGCGACACCATCATCCTCGGCTGTACCCATTACCCCTTCCTCAAGCCGCTTCTGCGGCAGATGGTGCCGGACTCGATCAGCCTGATCGACACTGGCGGCGCCGTCGCCCGGCAACTTCAGCGCTTGCTGCAACAGCAGGATTTACTTGCCCGGGGCCCGGCACGTGAAACATTATTCTGGAGTAGCGGCGATACTGACGCATTCAGAAAAATTCTTCCGGTGCTATGGAAAAGCACCGACTCTGTGCGAAGCTTTGATCTGTAAGTAATCTGTTACAAATTCGTTTGCCGATTGAACTATTCGGCGATGGCGGATTTCTACAGTCGTCTCCAAGACTGTTTCAAAAAAATAATCGTGATACTGCGTTCAGAACATAGGATGTTTCCGATGAAGCGACTGTTTTGTTTGGCTGCGATTGCGGCTGCGTGTGTGGGACAAAGTGCACTGGCGTTGGCCGATGGGGTTGAGTTTTCCGTAGGCGCCACCGGTCAGTCGGACATGACCTATCGGCTGGGTGTGCAGCTCGATTGGGACAAGAGCTGGATGCAGAGCGATGTAGGGCGCCTGACCGGCTACTGGAGTGGCGCCTATACCTATTGGGATGGCGACAAGCGCTCCAGTGTCAGCAGCCTGTCGTTCTCTCCGGTACTGGTCTACGAATTCGCCGGTGACCGGATCAAGCCTTATATCGAGGCAGGCATCGGGGTCGCAGTGTTCTCCAATGACCGTATCGAAGACAAGGAATTGGGCACGGCCTTCAACTTCGAGGACCGCATTGGTTTCGGCCTGCGTTTCGCTGGTGGTCATGAAGTCGGCATTCGCGCGACGCATTACTCCAACGCCGGCATCAAAGAGCCTAACGACGGTATCGAAAGCTACGCCGTGCACTACACCATGCCGTTCTGATGTTTGAGTGTAACGAACGGGCAGTTACTGTCTGTTGGCTTGCTGTAATCAATGCTTCATGAACATGTGTGCCTGGACTGTCTGGTTAGTCCAGGCCTACATGTTCGTGAGCAACTACACATATGCCGTGGTGATACCCTGGCGCTCGTTCATACACTCATCTGAACCCGTTTCGAACTCGCGGCAGATCAATGGCCGCCGCTCATAGATCGTGCACAGCATGCTGTCGCGATCCAGCGCCGCACACCAGCCGTCGTCCAGACGCAGCATCACTTCGCCGCCCCATTCATCCACGTCGATAAAGCGATCAGGCACGCCGGTGTCGGTGATCAGCATCACTTCAAGCTGGCAGCAGCAGGCCGCACAGGTCGAGCATGTCACGGCAGGCTCTGTGGCAACGGGGACAAGGGGGATGAGGGTCGTAGTCATAGCGGCGCAGTGTAGGGCATGACGGCTCAGTCGTGGTGACGATCGAGTGACGGTGCCGACGGGATGTTGCGCAGGTACCTTGCCAGCCAGTGCAATGCGGGGAACACGCAGGCCCAGATCAGTCCCAGCAGGATCAGGCTCGGCCACAGTCCCAATGGCAACTGCACCCCGGCCAAACGGGCGCCGGCCCAGTAGGACAGCGGGCCGCCGATGGCACCGAGCAGGCTCGCCCGCCACCAGGGCGTGGCGCTCCAGGCCAGGCAATGGTTGAGGCTAATCGCCAACAAGGCCCACATCAGCATCAGCCACAGCGGGATCAGCGGTCCGCCGGGCGGGAATTGGAAGACGTCGAGCATGGTCAGGCTGCTGTCGAGCAGGGTGCCCAGCGCAGTCACCCAGATCAGCAGTTTGCCTTCCCGGGCCCATGAACCCACCCAGTACAGATGCATTATCAGGATGGCTACCGTCAGCAGCAGCCAATAACTGTCACCGCCCAACGCACAGATGAACCACCCTGCCTGGAACAGCGCGGCATTGGCCAGGGCTGGCTGTCTACGCATCAAAACGGCCTAGCAGCGGTTGCGTCACAGCAGCCGGTTTGGCCAGCAACAGTTGCGCGGTGCCGATGGTGCGCTCCAGAAACCCGCCTTCGCAGTAACACAGATAGAACTCCCACAGACGCAGGAAGTAATCGTCGTAGCCCAGCTCGGTCAGCGAGCCGTGGGCGCGGCGGAAGTTGTCGTGCCACAGACGCAACGTGCGGGCGTAGTGCAGGCCGAAGTCTTCCATGTGCAGCAGGTTCATGTCGGTGTCGCGACCAACGATTTCCAGCATCTTCTGCACCGACGGCAGGGCGCCGCCGGGGAAGATATAGCGCTGGATGAAGTCCACACTGCGCCGTGCCTGTTCATAGCGCTGCTCACGAATGGTGATGGCCTGCAGCAGCATCAGCCCGTCGCTCTTGAGCAGGCGGGCGCATTGCTGGAAGTAGGTGGGCAGGAACTGATGACCCACGGCTTCGATCATTTCGATGGACACCAGCTTGTCGTACTGGCCCTGCAGGTCGCGGTAGTCCTCCAGCAACAGCGTGACCCGGTCGGTCAGGCCCAAGGCCCGCAAGCGCTCGGCGGTGTAAGCGAATTGTTCCTTTGACAAGGTGGTGGTGGTTACCCGGCAGCCAAAGCGTTGCGCGGCGTAGATCGCCATGCTGCCCCAGCCGGTGCCGATTTCCAGCAGATGGTCGGTGTGGGTCAGGGCCAGCTTCTGGCAGATGCGCTCCAGCTTGTTCAGCTGGGCCTGTTCAAGGGTGTCTTCCTCGCGCTGGAACTGGGCAGCGGAGTACATCATGGTCGGGTCGAGAAATTGCTCGAATAGATTATTGCCCAGGTCGTAGTGCGCCGAAATATTCTTCTGCGAGCCCTTGCGGGTATTGCGATTAAGCCAGTGCAGCGCCTGGACGAATGGGCGACTCAGACGCGCCAGGCCACCTTCCATGGCGTCGAGCACATCAAGGTTGCTGACGAACACGCGAATTACCGCTGTCAGGTCCGGGGATGTCCAATAACCATGAATAAAGGCTTCCCCCGCACCGATGGAGCCGTTACCCGCAACCAGGCCCCACAGAGCGGGATCAAGAATGGTGATTTCGCCCAGGAGCGGCGCACCGGCCTGGCCGAAGACATGCCGCTCCTGGCCCTCATTGATCACCAATTGTCCGTTGCGCAGCTTGGCCAGTTGACGTAACACTCCGCGCCGCAGGAGGCTGGCGGTGAGACTATTGGCGCTCAGGCTGCTGGAAAAACTGCTGCTAGGGCTTTTCATGGCGTCGATCCTTGAGTTGCACGTGCGCAATACGAAAGGCGCCGTCGGCAGCCTGGTGGGAAAAAATCGGTACGCGCTTGAGCAGCAGGCGCAGGGCCTGCCAGTAGATGGCCAGGGCGGTCTTGGCGGTCATCCACGGGTAGGTGAACAGGTAGCGGTGCAGCGTCTTGCGATTCAGTGGCTGGCGTTCGAGGTTGAGGGTCGCGTCGAACATCTTGAGCTCGCCCTGCCAGTCGGCCATGTGCACGCCAAGGCGCGCGGCGGGCTGGCTGAAACTCATGCGGTATTCCAGGTCACGGGGCAGGAACGGCGAGACATGAAACGCCTTGGCCACGGCAAAGTGCTGATGGCCTTCGCCATTGGCGGGGAGCACGTAGTGATAGCGCTCGCGCCAGGGTGTATTGGTGACTTCGCAAAGCACCGCAGCCAATTGACCATCGGCTTCGTGGCAGTAGAAGAAACTCACCGGGTTGAACGACAGACCCCAACTGCGCACCTGGGTCAGCAGGCAGACCTTGCCCAGAGGCGTATAGCCCAGCGCAATGGCGACTTGTGCTCGCACGGCATCAAGCAGGCTTGAACCCTCTTTAGTCAGCTCAGGCAGATAGTCGCTTTCGCGAAAGGAAAATGGCGCAAAACGGCAGCTGCCCGCCAGGGGCGACAGGCCGAGCACTTGCTCCTGTTCGCTCAGGTCCAGGTACAGCATGCCGATGCGGTAAGTGAAATGATGAGCTTTGGGCGAGAACCGCCGATGGCTGATCCAGCCATGGTACAGGGCGCTGTTCACAGGTGTTCCCCGAAGGCACTGGCTACACGCAGGGCGCTGACGACGCCATCTTCATGGAAGCCATTGGCCCAGTAGGCACCGCAGAAATAGCTGTGCCGCACGCCATGCAACTCTTCCCAGCGCGCCTGGGCGGCCACTGCGGCCAGGCTGTACTGCGGATGAGCGTAGCGGTAGCGGGCGAGGATCTTCTGCGGGTCGATGGCGGCCGTCTGATTCAGGCTGACGCAGAAAGTGGTGTCGCTGGCGATGCCCTGCAGGATGTTCATGTCGTAGGTCACTGCGGCCAGTTGTTGGCCGCTGCCGCCGAGGCGGTAGTTCCAGCTGGCCCAGGCCAAGGGGCGTTTGGGCAGCAGGCGAGTGTCGGTGTGCAGGACCACGTCGTTGTCGGCGTAGGGCAGGGCGCCAAGGATTTGCCGTTCCGCTGTCGAGGCCTCGGCCAACAGCGCCAGGGCCTGGTCGCTGTGGCAGGCGAATACCACTTTGTCGAAGCGCTCGCTGCCATGGGCGCTATGGATCAGTACGCCAGCGTCATCGCGCTCGACCGTTTGTACCGGGCAATTCAGACGGATGTGCCGGGCGAACGAGCGGGTCAGTGGCTCGATATAACGGCTGGAGCCGCCACTGATCACCTGCCACTGTGGCCGATGATTGACCGATAGCAGGCCGTGATTCTTGAAGAAGCGCACGAAGAATTGCACAGGGAAAGCGAGCATGTCGGCCAGGGACATGGACCATATCGCCGCGCCCATGGGCACAATGTAATGCTCGATGAAGCGTTGGCCGTAGCCGCCGCCCTCCAGGTACTCGCCCAGGGTGGTGTTGTCGGCGATGCGCTGGTTCTGCAGGTCGGCGATGGCTTCGCGGTTGAAGCGCATGATGTCGCGCAACATGCCCCAGAACTGCGGCGACAGCAGATTGCGACGCTGGGCGAACAGGCTGTTGAGGTTGTTGCCGTTGTACTCGGTGCCGGTCACCGGGTCGCTCACCGAAAAACTCATCTCGGTGGCTTTGAAGTCGACCTTGAGCTGTTTGAGCAGGCGGATGAAATTCGGATAGGTCCAGTCGTTGAAGACAATGAAGCCGGTATCGATGGAATAGGAACGATCAGCGACCGTGACATCCACCGTATGGGTATGGCCGCCGATCCAGTCAGCGGCCTCGAAGACCGTGATGTCATGCTTGCGCGCCAGCAGGTAGGCGCTGGTCAGGCCGGCGATACCACTGCCGATGATGGCGATCTTCATTGCGCGTCCTCATGGGCCTGTTCTTTGCGCGCCATGCGTTTGCCCAGAGCCAGTTGCAGGCGTAGCGGCAGCATGGCCAGCAAGCGCATTGCCAGGATAAACGGGCCGGGGAAGGCAATTTCCATTGGGCGGCGCTGGCGCTGTATCCGTATGGCGATATAGCGCGCGGCTTTTAGCGCATGCCAGCGCATGGGCATGGCGAAATCATTCTGCGCAGTCAGGGGCGTGTCGACGAAACCGGGGTTGACCACGGTGACGTCAATGCCTTCTTCGGCAATATCGATGCGCAATGAGTCGAACAGATAACGCAGGCCCGCTTTCGAGGCGCCGTAGGCTTCGGAGCGCGGCAGCGGCAGGATCGTCACCGCACTGACCACCCCGACCAGATGCGGCCGATGGCCCAGGCGCAGCAGGGGCAGGGCTTCCTGGATGCAGTAGCTGGTCGCTATCAGGTTGGTGCGCACTACACGCTCGATCATGGCGGCGTCGAACTGCCGGGCATCGATGTATTCACAGGTGCCGGCATTGAGGATCGCCATGTCCAGCGCGCCCCAGGCCCCGGCGATGCGGTCGCAGATTTCACAGATTTGCGTGGCATCGTTGATATCGCCTGGTGCGACAATGACCTGCTTGGGAAAACGCTTGTACAGGGCTTCCAGCGGTGCACCCGTGCGGGCAGTGACAGCGACGTGGTGACCGGCAAGCAACAGCTCTTCGGCCAGGGCCAGGCCGATGCCGCTGCTGGCACCGGTAAGCCAGATACGCTGATGATCCGGGTGGCTCATGACAGTCTCCTTTTCAACCAACCGATGGCCTGTCCCATGACTGGCAGGTGCTCATAGAGCAGGGCTCCGGCGTCGAAGTAGTCGCGGTGCCTATAGACCTTGCTGTGCCAGGCCAGGTGCGAGCAGCCCTCGACGTGCACGGTGCGGCCCTTGTTCAGGCGCGGGTGGGCGTAGTGCAGGGTCCAGCGCAAATAACCTTCGCCTTCGCGGAGCTGATCGAAGGCATGAAAATCGAAACGCAATTCGCTGACCTGGCTGTACAGCTCGGCGAAATAGCGGCGCATCGCATCCAGGCCATGGACCTCATGCAGCGGATCGGTGAAGCGAACGTCGTCGCTGTACAGCTCGCCGAGGCGGTCCAGGTGGTCCTTGTCCAGGGCCGCGAAGCCTTGGGCGAAGCGCTGCAGGAAGTCACTCATAAGCGGACTCGAGGGCCGATTGACGGTGCGGCAACGCCTTGAATGCGGCCAGGGCGCGGGCACGGCTGGCGCTCAGGTCGACCATGGGCGCCGGATAATCGACCGGCGCGAACAATGCGCCCGCGGCGCTCGGGTTGTGCACATCCTTCTTGTTGAGGTCCGCCAGCTGCGGCAGCCAGTGCTTGATAAAGCGCCCGTCCGGGTCGAACTTCTGCGACTGCGACAGCGGATTGAAAATGCGGAAATAGGGCGCTGAATCAGTGCCGGTGGACGAACTCCACTGCCAGCCGCCGTTATTTGCGGCCAGGTCGCCATCAATCAGGTGTTGCATGAAAAAACGCTCGCCTTCTCGCCAGTCCAGCAGCAGGTTCTTGGTTACGAACATGGCCACGACCATGCGCAGACGGTTATGCATCCAACCGGTTTCCAGCAGTTGGCGCATGGCTGCGTCGATGATAGGCAGGCCGGTGCGTGCTTGCTGCCAGGCCGCGAGATCCTCTGGAGCCTTGCGCCACTGCAGCGCCTCGGTCTCCGGGCGGAAAGCACGATGGCGCGAAACGCGCGGGTAGCCGACCAGGATGTGTTTGTAAAACTCGCGCCAAAGCAATTCGTTGATCCAAGTCACGCTGCCGTTGTTGCCGGTTTCGAATTCGCCGTTGTTGCTGCTCAAGGCGGCATGCAGGCATTGACGCGGTGAAAGCACACCGCTGGCCAGGTAAGGCGACAGCTGACTGGTGCCGGGTTTGGCCGGGAAGTCGCGTTGCAACTGATAGTCCTGAATGCGTTCATCACTGAAACGCTCCAGACGTTGCCGTGCTTCTTCTTCACCTGCAGGCCAGAGTGCTCGCAAGCTTGGTGATGGCGGGGTAAAACCCTCGACCCGAGTCGGTGGCACATCGCTCTTGATCGACAGCGGTGCTTGCGCCTTGGGCGTGCGCACCGGCCGGGGCATGCTTTCGTACAAGCGCGAATAGCAAACCTTGCGGAACTGGCTGAAGACCTGGAAGTAACTGCCGTTACGGGTCAGCACGCTGCCGGGCTGGAACAGCAACTGGTCCAGATAGTGGTGCAAGTCCACGCCTGAGTTATCCAGTGCATGGGCCACAGCCTGATCACGACGGGTTTCGTTGATGCCGTATTCATCGTTGGCATGCACCGCTTCGATGCGATGTTCGCGGCACACTTGCAACAGCACCTCGGGGGCCAGGTCCCAGGTATCGGCGTGACGAATCAGCAGGGGAATATTCAGTGCGGCCAGGTCTTTCTCCAGCGTCACCAGGTTACGCAGCCAGAAATCCACCTTGTTGGCCGCGTCGTCATGTTGCCGCCATTGACCGGGGCTGAGCAGAAACAGGGCCACGGTCGGTCCGCGCTCCATGGCCGCAGTCAGGGCCGTGTTGTCGTGAATGCGCAGGTCGCTGCGTAGCCAGAGCAGTTGCATGGTCAGTCCTCAGCTTTCAAATAAGGCCGAGCCGCTGGAGGGCGGACTGGGCGGTCAAGGGGTCTTCGGCGAGCGTCAAACCCTCGGACTCGTAAGCTGATACGGACAACTCAGCCGAATGGATGCGCACCGTTGGTCCAGCCAATAATCTGGGGCAGGAAATCGTGGCCAACAGACGTGGGAGTTGAGTCAGGTTCACCGGCTTGCTCGAATACAGCAGCACGCCGCGTGCCTTCAGGCGTTCGACGGCCATGGCCAGTTCGCCCACGGCCAGGGGCCAGTCGAAGACTTCCACCGGGCAGTCGGCGGAGCTGACGAGCCAGGCGGTGAGCCACAGGTGCGGCTCCATGGCCAGGTCGGAGTGATTGACCAGCAACATGGGTGCGCCGCTGATCTGGCGATTGTTGTGATAGATCCGCGCACCAAGCTTGCTGCGTAGCCAGGAGTAGAAGAACACCTGTTCCAGTTGCGCGCCGAGCTGACCCTGCCAGCGTTGTTCCAGTTCGTTCAGCAACGGCTGCAGCAACTGTTCGCACAGGGTGCGCGGCGGATACAGCGACATGGCCTGGTTGAAAGTACTGTCCAGGCGTCGCTCGGCCAGATCGTGGATCGCCGCCAGCAGATTCTGGCGCAAGGCCTGCCAGTCATTGCCGGGAGGCAGGCTGACCGGCTGGCTGCTGTCGAGTAGATGCTTGACCTGGCTGACCGGCACGCCGCGATTGAGCCAGGTGAGGATGTGCAGCACACGCTGCACATGTTCTTCTGAATACAGGCGATGACCTTTGGGCGTGCGGTGCGGCACGATCAGGCCATAACGTCGTTCCCAGGCGCGCAGGGTGACGGCGTTGACGCCGGTCTTGCGGGCAATTTCACGAATCGGCAACCAATCGGCTTGCGCGCCTTCGTGGTCGATATCGGGCAATTCATTCATGATCAGATCGCATTGCGCAGGCTGAGATTTTCCGGGTGCGGCTGCATGTAAACCTGGAGCGCGACATACGGGTCGGGGTGTTGGCGAAAATGGTGTTTGAGCAGAGTCAGCGGCACCACCAACGGCACGATGCCTTGGCGATACTGGCTGATCAGTTCCTGGAGTTCCTGCTTGTCGGCGCCGCTCAAGGTCTGTTTGAGGTAGCCGCTCAGGTGTTGCAGGACATTGGTATGGGTGCCGCGGGTGGCACATTTCTTCAGGGCAGCCATCAGCTCGGTGAAATAGCGCGGGGCCAGCTCGTCAATGTCGTCGTGCTTGCCCATGCTGCCCAACAGGGCACCGAGCACTTTGTATTGCACCGGGTTGCTGGCCATCAGCTGGTATTTGTAGCGTGAGTGGAACTCGGTCAGGCTGCGGCGGCTGATGCCTTGTGCGCACAGTGCCTGCCAGGCGGCATAGGCAAAAACCCGGGTGATGAAGTTCTCGCGCAGCACCGGGTCATTGAGTCGACCGTCTTCTTCCACCGGCAGATTGGGATGACGGGCGCAGAACGCCTTGGCGTAGATGCCGGTGCCGCCGCCATCCACCGGCGCGCCATTTTCACGGTAGACCTTGACCCGCTCCAGGCCGCATGACGGCGATTTCTGCATGAAAATGTAGCCACAGATATCAGCCAGCTCGACGGCCATCTGCTCGCCATAAGCGGCCAGCTCTTTGGTGACGTTCAGGTCGGCACTGATCGTGCCCACTGCCTGAGGTTGCTCGGCATCCCCGACCAGGCGAATGGTCTCCCGAGGAATACCCAGGCCGATGGCGACTTCCGGGCAGGCGGTGATGAACTCGAAGTGCTCGCTCAGGACCTGGGTGCACAGCAGGGATTGTTTATGCCCGCCGTTGTAGCGCACCTCGGCGCCCATGAGGCAGGCGCTGATACCGAGTTTTGGCTTGTTGACAACGGGCATGAGCATGGCAGCCTCTGGACAATACTTGTACGCAGGACTTCCCGTGTACAACTTACGTCCATCATAGGGGCGAAGTTGTACAAGTCAAACTTTATGTATAGGTATTGCTCGGATGACAGGGTCCCGCGCCATCACGAAGCAGGCACTGGACGTTATGGGACCGGCTAAAACCGGTCCCACAATTCGCATTTTCAAATCAGCAAGGAGGGTGTTACTGCCAGCCCATCCGCCAACTCACGGCATTCTGCAAGGTCTGCCAGGGCAGGCGTTCGCTGCGGCGGGTAAGCACGGCCTGGAGTTCGATCTCCAGTACCGTGCCTTCTTCATCGCGGAACAGTTCGGTGACCAGAAAGTGCTTTTCCCGGTTGCGCGGCTGTGCTGCCGTCCACTTGGACAGCAGCAGTTTGCGCGGATTGAGTTGATTCATTGCAGATGCTCGAGCAGGCGCCGCGCGGCTTCCTGACCGCTGAGCCAGGCGCCTTCGACCCGGCCCGACAGGCACCAGTCGCCGCAGACATAGATACCCAGGTCGGCATCCGACAGCGCGCCCCACTCACGGGCGCCGGCAGGCCGGGCATACAACCAGCGGTGCGCCAGGCTGAAGGCGGGGGCGGGCATGGCGCAGCCGATCAACTCGGCGAAGGCTCCATGCAGGTGATCGATCACCTCTTCGCGGGGCATGTCCAGATGCTCACGGCTCCACTGGCTGGTGGCGTGCAGCACCCAGGTGTCGACGCTTTCATTGCGCTCGGGTTTGCTGCGATTGCGGGCCAGCCAGTCGATCGGGCTGCCGCGCACGAAGCAGCCTTCCAGCGGCGTTTGCAACGGCGTGTCGAAGGCCAG
Source organism: Pseudomonas sp. Pseusp88 (assembly GCF_047303955.1). Taxonomy (NCBI): domain Bacteria; kingdom Pseudomonadati; phylum Pseudomonadota; class Gammaproteobacteria; order Pseudomonadales; family Pseudomonadaceae; genus Pseudomonas; species Pseudomonas sp. Pseusp88. The sequence goes on from NZ_JBGLYM010000004.1 coordinate 36,877, forward strand.
GGCCACGGCCCAGGTCGGCTCCATCTTCACTCCGGCAACCACCCCGGCGAGCTTTGGCGCGGCAGCCAGCAGGGTTGTGGCCTGGGGCGCTGGCGTGGCGACCACGACATGGCTGAAGGGGCCATGGCTTTTGCCTTCGCTGTCGATCAGGTGCCAGTGTTCTTCGCCGCGCAGGACTTCACTGATGCGGCAGGAGAATGTCACCGGCAGATCACCGAGCATGGCGCGGGTAATGGCGCTCATGCGCGGCTTGCCGACCCAGCGCACCTGTTCGTCGGGCGACGGGCTGAGCTGGCCGTTGTGGGCGTTATAGAGTTGCGGCGCCCATTCGGCGACGACGCCATTGGCCCGCCACTGGTTGACGACATTGACGAAGCGCCGGTCGCGGGCGGTGAAGTATTGCGCGCCCATGTCCAGCGCGCCTGCTTCGCTGCGCTTGCTCGACATGCGTCCGCCACTGCCGCGGCTTTTGTCGAAAAGATGAATGGCATGCCCGGCTGCGTGTAGAGCCTGGGCGGCGGAGAGTCCGGCGATGCCGGTACCGATGATTGCGATAGGTACAGTCATAGGGGCCTCGTTACCTTGTCTGCACAGAGTACGCCGTAGTTAAAACCTGTACAAATCTGTTTTTTGGTATAAGTTGTCGCGTGTCTAAAAGCACAGAATTCTGGCTTCAGGCTCGTACGGCGCGAGCGCTATTCTGATCTTTGGATGCAAGCGGTCAACTGTGCGAACGGACAGTCAACCGTCGATGTCTTTGAGCCAAGGCTCGGGGCCGCTGATGATCAGCTGCTTTTAGCACGCATCAGCGCTACCTTGAAAAATAGACTACTGAAGTGCCATGAACGCCACGCAAGGACACCTGCCATGCATATATTGCTGACCGGCGGTACGGGATTGATAGGACGCGAGCTATGTCGTCTCTGGCTCACCCAAGGGCATCAACTGACGGTTTTGAGCCGCAGTCCTCATGAGGTCGCCGCCTTGTGTGGGTCGCAGGTGCTCGGCGTCGCGCGGCTGGAAGACATTGGCGACCAACCCGTAGATGCGGTGATCAACCTGGCGGGCGCCCCGGTGGCGGCTCGGCCCTGGACGAGCAAGCGCAAGAGCTTCGTTTGGGACAGCCGCATCGGCCTGACCGAGCGTCTTCTGGCCTGGCTGCAAGTGCGCGAGCAGAAGCCGCGGGTACTGATTTCCGGCTCTGCCGTGGGTTATTACGGCGACTGCGGCGAGCGTGAAATCGACGAAGAGTCCCTGCCGGTCAATCCTGATTACGCCAGCCAATTGTGCGTTGCCTGGGAAGAAACCGCTCAGCGTGCCGAAGCCATGGGTATCCGGGTTGTCTGTCTGCGCACAGGTCTGGTGTTGTCTGCTAAAGGCGGCTTTCTGCAACAGACGCTGGCGCCCTTCAAGTTCGGCCTGGGTGCCCGTTTGGGCAGTGGTCGGCAATGGATGCCGTGGATTCATATCGCCGATCAAATCGCGGCGATTGATTTTCTGTTAAACCTGCCGGATGCCCGAGGTCCGTATAATGTCTGTGCGCCATCACCGGTCCGCAATCAGGTGTTTACCAAGACTCTGGCGAAGGTTCTGCATCGCCCGACCTTCATGATCATGCCGGCGGCGGTGCTGAAAGTGTTGCTGGGCGAGATGTCGGTGCTGTTGCTGGGTGGCCAGCGCGCACGACCTGCGCGCTTGCAGGCGGCGGGCTTCACCTTTCGTTATCTGGATTTGACCGCGGCCTTGAATAATGTGACAGGCCGCCACTGAAATAGGACGTTGCATGACCGATCACGCGCTGTTGCTGGTCAACCTGGGTTCGCCGGCTTCCACCAACGTGGCCGATGTGCGCCGCTATCTCAATCAGTTCCTGATGGACCCCTATGTCATCGATCTGCCGTGGCCGGTGCGGCGCCTGTTGGTGTCGCTGATCCTGATCAAGCGTCCGGAGCAGTCGGCCCACGCCTATGCGTCGATCTGGTGGGATGAAGGCTCGCCTCTGGTGGTGCTCAGCCAGCGTTTGCAGGAGCAGATGCGCAAGCAGTGGACTCATGGCCCAGTCGAGTTGGCGATGCGCTACGGTGAGCCGTCCATTGAAACCGTGCTGAATCGCCTCGCTGCCCAGGGCATCAAGAAGGTTACCCTGGCCCCGCTTTATCCGCAGTTTGCCGACAGCACCGTGACCACGGTGGTCGAGGAAGCCAAGCGGGTGGCCAAGGCGCAGAGCCTCAACATGCAGTTCTCGCTGTTGCAGCCGTTCTATGATCAGCCCGAGTATCTCGATGCTTTGGTGGAGAGCGCCCGCCCGTATCTGCAGCAATCTCACGATCACCTGCTGTTGAGTTTCCATGGTCTGCCTGAGCGGCATCTGCATAAGCTCGACCCCACCGGCCAGCACTGCTTAAAAGGCAGTGACTGCTGCCAGAATGCGCCTGCCGACGTGCTCGCGACCTGCTACCGCGCGCAATGCCTGCGCTCGGCGGCACATTTTGCTGAGCGCCTTGGGTTGCCTGAAGGCAGCTGGTCAGTGTCCTTCCAGTCGCGACTGGGACGGGCCAAATGGATTGAACCCTACACCGAGGCGCGGCTGGAAGAACTGGCCAGGCAGGGCGTGAAGAAGATTCTGGTGATGTGCCCGGCGTTCGTCGCCGACTGCATCGAGACCCTGGAGGAGATCGGCGACCGCGGCGCGGAAACTTTCCGCGAGGCAGGGGGAGAGGAACTGGTGCTGATTCCTTGCCTCAACGACGATCCGAACTGGGCGGTGGCGTTGAACCGGTTATGTGAGCGGGCGCCGTTGATGCTTTAACAATGGCTTCAGGAGGTGGAGGCAGAGTCATAGAGGCTAATTGTGGGAGCGAATTCATTCGCGAAAACGGCGTTTCAGACGATGAAACTGTATTGAATGAACAGACCTCTTCGCGAATGAATTCGCTCCCACAACATTCGCTTCCCCAGAGGGGGAGGTCAACGCCTCTGCCGCTTCGCCGTCAATCCTTCTGCTTGGTCCCGAAGATCTTGTCCCCGGCATCGCCCAGGCCCGGCATGATGTAGCCCTGTTCGTTGAGGCAGTCGTCGATGGACGCGGTGTAGATCATCACGTCCGGATGAGCCTTCTCCACGGTAGCAATGCCTTCCGGCGCAGCAACCAGAACCATGGCGCGGATCTCCTTGCAACCGGCTTTCTTCAGCAGGTCGATGGCCGAGACCATGGAGTTGCCGGTGGCCAGCATCGGGTCGATGATCATCGCCAGGCGCTCGTTGATCTCAGGCACCAGTTTTTCCAGGTAGGTATGGGCCTGCAGGGTTTCTTCATTGCGGGCCAGGCCCACGGCACTGACTTTGGCACCCGGGATCAGGCTGAGCACGCCGTCGAGCATGCCAATACCGGCGCGCAGGATCGGTACCACTGTGATCTTCTTGCCGGCGATCTTCTCGACCTGGACGGTCCCGGCCCAGCCCTGGATCTCGTAGCTTTCCAGAGGCAGATCGGCAGTGGCTTCATAAGTCAGCAGGGCACCGACTTCTTGCGCGAGTTCACGAAAATTCTTGGTGCTGATATCGGCACGGCGCATCAGGCCGAGCTTGTGGCGGATCAGCGGGTGGCGGATCTCACGAATGGGCATAGGAAAAGCTCCGGCGTCAGGCAAAAAACGGCCTAGATTAATCTATTCGGTTGTTACTGTCTTACTACAGATGGGGCAATGTCCTACTGCTGGGAAGGCTGTGTACTACTTCTGAAGCAACGTTAGTCCATAATCACTTGCCCTGGCCCGAGCGGATGCGTACCTTTGCCCGCTTTTCTTACACTGCCCCTCTGGAGAACCTCATGTCTGCCGATCTCGAGCATATCCGTCAAATCATGCGCGAGGCTGACTGCCTGTATAACGAAGCCGAAGTCGAAGCGGCCATTGCCCGTGTCGGCGCTCAGATCAATGCCGAGCTGGCCGAGCGCAACCCGGTGGTGTTCTGTGTGATGAATGGCGGCCTGATTTTCGCCGGCAAGCTGCTGACTCATCTGAACTTCCCTCTGGAAGCGTCCTACCTGCATGCCACCCGTTATCGCAATGAAACCAGCGGCGGCGAGCTGTTCTGGAAGGCCAAGCCGGAAGTGTCGTTCATCGACCGCGACGTGCTGATCATCGACGACATTCTCGACGAGGGGCACACCCTGGGCGCGATCATCGACTTCTGCCGTCATGCCGGTGCCCGCGCCGTACATACCGCCGTGCTGATCGACAAGGACCACGACCGCAAGGCGCGTCCGGACCTGAAAGCCGATTTCGTCGGCCTGCCGTGCATCGACCGCTACATCTTCGGCTATGGCATGGACTACAAGGGCTACTGGCGCAACGCGGCGGGTATCTACGCCGTCAAGGGTCTCTAAGTACCGCGGCATCCCGTGCTAAAGTGCCAGCCACTTTTCACGGGATGCCGACATGAAGTCATTGCTTTGTCGCCGTACCGCAGCCCTCTTGCTGTTGTGCAGCCTGCCTCTGGTTACACCTGCCTTTGCCGAACCCATGCACGCGCAATACCTGCCGCCTGATGATCTGGCGGTCCGGGAAGGCGAGCCCGAGCAACAGCAACTGTTGCAGATCACCGAGTATTCGGTAGTAGTAGGTAGTCAGCGGCAATCCAATCAGCAGCCGATTCCGGTCACCTCGCCTCTGGTGTTGCGCCTCAAGGGCAAGCCGATGAACAAAGGGGCGACCATTGCCGAGGTGCTGATTCACTTCGATGGCGAAAGCAAAAGCCTGAAAAAGCCTACCTTTGATCCGCAGAGCCGCGTTCTGACGCTCTATTACCCGCCCACGCAATACCGGGTTCTGGTGGATCTGCTGCGTAACGAAAAGGTCTATTGCCAGTTCCTCAGCTATGCCAACGGCCACGTCTGGGCCGATATTCACACCACCGGCTTACGTGCGCGTTGAGCCGCATCACGGGCCGGGGGTAAACTGCCCGGCCGTGAAAGTGTCTGCGACCAGTTGGAGTCTGCAATGCGTAAAGATAAGAAGCAGTTGATTGGGGACGAGATCGGCGACGCGCAGATCAAATTGTTCCTCGATTTCGAGCCGGTCGATGCCACATCGCCGTCGCTGCACAAGTTGATCAAGGCTTATCGTGGCCTGCGCGTCGGCGACTTCGAGCGTTTCCTGGTGTTTTTCAAGGAAGCCGGCTATGACCTGGACGGTACTGATGAGCACGGCAATACCTTCGTTGCCCTGGTCAAGGATCAGCGCAACGCCGAGGAATACATCGAGTTGATCGACAAGGCTCGTGGCTGAGTAATCAGGGCCGCTGATTCTGTGAGCGCCAGTTGTGGGAGCGAATTCATTCGCTCTGTCTGCGTCAGGTGTTGCGGCCAGCGATTTACCTGGCCGATTCAGGCAACTGCATCGCCATCGGTTCTAATGAGGTGTAGATGTTGTGGGAGCGGATTTATCCGCGAAGAAGTGTGCACCATCACGACATTTTCGCGGATGAATCCGCTCCCACATAATTCGCGATACCTCGAACGCAACAATTAATGCAGACAGAGCCAACTCATTCATGAAGAGGCCGGTACAATCGATGCATTCCGAGAGTCCTGATTCAACCCATAAAAAAACGCCCCGAAGGGCGTTTTTTTATGGGGGTAGAACATCAGGCGATGTTTTCCGCCGCAGGGCTCTTCGCGACCAGTTCCAGCAACTCGTTGTTCTGGGCGTTGATACGGTTGTACAACTGCGCATCGGTTTCCAGGATCTTTTCCCGGGCCGGGAAGATCTCGTTGAGCTTGGCAGCCCATTCACCGCGAGCCTTGTCGGGGAAGCAGCGCTCGATCAGGTCCAGCATGATCGACACGGTCACCGAAGCACCCGGCGAGGCGCCGAGCAGGGCGGCAAGGCTGCCGTCCTTGGCCGAAACCAGCTCGGTGCCGAACTGCAGCACGCCGCCTTTCTTCGCGTCTTTCTTGATGATCTGCACCCGTTGGCCGGCCACTTCCAGGCGCCAGTCTTCGGCCTTGGCCTCCGGATAAAAGCGGCGCAGGGATTCCAGACGCTGCTCCATGGACTGCATCACTTCGCTGACCAGGTATTTGGTCAGGTCCATGTTGTCCCGGGCCACGGCCAGCATCGGGCCGATGTTCGCTGCACGTACCGACAGCGGCAGGTCGAGGAACGAGCCGTGTTTGAGGAACTTGGTGGTGAAACCGGCGTATGGCCCGAACAACAGGGATTTCTTGCCGTCGACCACGCGGGTGTCCAGGTGCGGCACGGACATCGGTGGCGAGCCCACGGCAGCCTGGCTGTAGACCTTGGCCTGATGGCGCTTGACCACTTCCGGGTTATCGCAACGCAACCACTGGCCGCTGACCGGGAAGCCGCCGAAGCCCTTGCTCTCTTCGATACCGGACATCTGCAGCAGCGGCAGGGCCGCGCCACCGGCGCCGAGGAAGACGAATCTGGCGTCGATTTCGCGCGTGCCGCCGCTGTTGACGTCCTTGATGCTGACGCTCCAGCCGTCGCCTTTACGGCTCAGACCGGTCACGCGTTTGCTGTACTTGACCTGGGCGTCCGGGGTGGTGGCCAGGTGCTTGAGCAACTGATTGGTCAGGTTACCGAAGTTGACGTCGGTGCCATGCTCCACGCGTGTGGCGGCCAAAGCCTGATTCGGGTCGCGCCCCGGCATCATCAGCGGCATCCACTCGGCCATCTTGCTCTTGTCTTCGGTGTATTCCATCGAAGAGAAGGCGTGATGCTTGTGCAGGGCTTCGAAGCGCGCCTTGAGGAAGGCCACACCTTTTTCGCCCTCGACATAGCTCAGGTGCGGGACCGGGCTGATGAAGGTCTTCGACGAGCCGAAGGTGCTCTTGCGAGTCAGGTACGCCCAGAACTGTTTAGACACTTCAAACTGGGTGTTGATGTGGATCGCTTTCTTGATGTCGATGGAACCGTCGGCGGCCTGGGGCGTGTAGTTCAGCTCACACAGCCCGGCGTGCCCGGTCCCGGCGTTGTTCCACGGGTTGGAACTCTCCGCCGCACCCGAATCCATCAGCTCAACGACTTCCAGCTTCAGACTGGGGTCGAGCTCCTTGAGCAGCACCGCCAGGGTGGCACTCATGATGCCCGCCCCGACCAGTACCACGTCGACTGCTTCGTTATGCGCCATTAACGTGTCTCCAAAATCTGCAACCCAATTGACGGCAAGCGATCCCTAGGTCAGTGGCCGGGTAGGGTGGGGCATTCTTCATAGTGGGCCCCAGGTTCACCCTGGCCAGGATCAGCATGTCCGATTCTTCGCAATTCTTCGCATCGCCACCGCACGCCGCCACAGGGCTCGAACAGGCATTAAATCAGGTCGGCATGAACGCATTTTTCCGACCCGCAAGCCATTCGACCATGGTCAAGGCATCCGGTTGTGCAATCCATCTCGTTACCGTTTCAGGCCTCGCTGATGGAGACTGCGCAGTGAGCAATCTTCAAAGTGGTTGGTTCTGACGTTAATGGTGCTTTGACACACGCATACCTATTCATTGCTTGCCACACTCTTGTGAAGTTGTGAAAACCCGTTTTTTCACGCTCTTTTGGAAACGTGAACCTCAAACCTCAAAAAGGGCTGCGCGATGGCAGCTCTGGCAGCTCAGTGTTCAGTCTGGTGTGAGGGCGGCAGATGGGAAAAGGTTCGAAGAAATTCGAGCGATTGCGCACCGACAGCGTCAACACCGGCCTGGACATGACCTGTGTGGGCGGCTCTCTGTGGGCGATACGGAGGTGCTAATACTGGGATTAGCGGTGCTGCGAGGCCCGATCAGGAGACGTCCTTATAATCGGGGGGAGATTATAGCGATGAAACGTCTGAAATTGATCGAAATAAAATGACTTTTGTTCGCTGATCGGTCAGGCCGTGAGCAAAGGGCGCCGACGGGACCGCGCGGGTGCACGAACCACGCGGGCTGTAGCGGGTAATGGCTGGTTCAGCCAGCACAGGCGCGATTCGTTTATTTCCACCCAGTCATGGCCCACTGGCGGCGTGATGCAGTGTTTGAATGCGCGGCAGATACCGTCCTGGTCTACCCGTGCATAGTGGCGATGCTGGCGAAAACTGAACAAAGACCAGAGGAAGTCCATGGTCCGGCTCCTTTTGTGTGAGTCCGCCGAGCATCTCAGGCGCAAGTGACATGGCAGTGACGTGTCCATGACATCTGTGTGGCTGAACCATTGCGCTCGTGTAACGGTCCCATTTTCAACTGGTGAGTCGCGGTTTGACGCCGCTATACTGCGGCACATTCGGAGTTACCCCCATGGAGAAATTGAGCATGCTGCGTCGCTTTTTGTTTGGTTTGCTTGCTGTAAGCAGTCTGACCCTGGTCGGCTGTGCCAACAGCCCGCAACAACTCAGCCCGCAACCCAAACTGACCAGCCAGCTGGCACCTGTCGGACGCGGTCAGCCGGTTGTCGTGCGCGTGGTTGACGGCCGTCAGAGCCCTACCCTGGGCACCCGTGGCGGCCTCTATCCAGAGACCAGCGCGGTGACCGTTCAGGCCAACGACCTGCTGCCCAAACTGCAGGCCCAGGCCGAAGCAGCCGTACGCCTGCTGGGTTTCACCCCAAGCAGTGGTGGCAACGGTCCGCAACTGACGGTGACGCTGGCCGATCTCAAGTATCAATCGCCCAAGGAAGGCATGTACGTGACCGAAGCCACCATCAGCTCGACCTTCCGTGCTGATATCCAGAACAACGGTCGCAGCTACAGCGGTCGCTATGCAGCGTCCCTGAACCAGCGTTTCGGCATGGCGCCGAATCAGGACACCAACACCAAGCTGGTGAGTGATGTGTTGAGCGACGCCCTGACCCGCCTGTTCCAGGATCCGAGCGTCGGCCAGAACCTGGCTAACTGATCTCGTTACAAAAAAGCCCGGTCCTCACTATGAGGGCCGGGCTTTTTTGTGGGATCGGCTTTACCCGGGAAGGCATCATTTCCTGTTACGGAAATTTGGCGGATGTACCGATCCTTTCCCTGCTAAAGCCGGTCCCACCCTGGATTCACATTCAGGCGGCCTGCTCATAGAAATCGAGAAAGCTGAACCCCGTCTCCAGATCGACGTCCGGCAGGTCATGGTGCTGATGGCCGCCGATGGCGCAGTACACCAGCCAATGACGGTCCTGGATATTGAAGGAGAGGGCGTCGACCAGCGCCTGCTGTTCATCGCTGGGGGCGATCAGGTAGAGGCGGTCCTGGTTGGTTGCGTGCAGCATCGGGAACTCCGGAAAGTCAGGTGCATCCTTGAGGAGCGATACCCTGCCCGATTCAGGTTACGTTAAGGTGACGAACGTTAAATTGGCCCGGTAGATCAATCTGAATCCCGGCGTCTGTGCAAAGCGGCGCCACCGAGGCCCTGCATGTCGTCACTTCCTTTTGCCCCCGCCCTCATTCTCAATCTGCTTGCCCTGGTGGCCGCTGTGCCGGGTATATGGCTGTTGCTGACCACTCGCAATCGCGAGCAGCGTGAGCTGGCGCATCTGGCGGCCCTGACCGAGCAGGCGCCGTTCGATGAACCGATGTATCTGATGGATGTGGCGAGCCTGCGGATGAATCGCTTGTGCTACCGCGTCGGTTTTGCCTGTCTGGGGCTGGCGTTATTGACGTCGTGGCTGAGCACGCAGTTGCACGTTTGACCTGCGGGGATTTCCCGGCACACCGCGTAAAGCTTGCTCACCTGTGGGACCGGCTTCAGCCGGGAAAGCGTCTTCCCGGCCAAAGCCGGTCCCACAGGATGTATTAAAGCGCCAACCCCGCCCTGATCCGATACTGATTACGCACTGGTGTGGCGTATTGCAGTATCAGGTAAGGGCGATGTTCCACCGGGCAGGCCTCAAGACGGCGCTGCCATTCTTCCCTGGCCTTGGCCAGTTCATCGGCGGCGAAGACGTCGTCGGCCAGCGGCACGTTCAGGCTCGCATCGGCATCGGCCCACTGCGCATAGGCCAGGTAATGCACCGGGAATAACCGGTAGCCACCGAGAATCTGGCGATCCATCTCAATAGCCAGTTGCTTGGTATCTTCGAACAACTCGCTGATCGGCGGGGCGAAATTGACGTGGACCCGGCCTTTGTAGCCGGTAATGCCCAGGGCAATGCTTACATCATCCTCGCCCGGTGCCTTGGTATAGCTGCCGGTGGTGGCGCGGATGTACAGCTCGCGGGCCTTGGCCTGATCGCAGGGGTCGTATTCGTAGCTGATCGACACCGGCGTCAGGTTCAGCGAGCGAATCACCTCGCCGAAAGGCTCGTCCTTGCGGCTCATATGGAACATCTTGAGGATCGCCGATTCGGTGCGGTCGTCGCCGTCCTTGGCCCGGCCTTCGGCCTGGGCGATCCATATCGACGCGCAATCGTTGCGGATCGAATGATTGATATAAGCTGATAGCAGTTGATACGCCGCCATCTTTTCCCGGCGCCCGGCGATCGAACGATGCACGATGAAACTCTTGTTCAGGCGCATCAGGTCGCTGACAAAGGGTTTTTGCAGCAGGTTGTCACCGATGGCGATGCGCGGTGTCGGCAGGCCGGCGTGATACACGGCGTAATTGACGAAGGCCGGGTCCATGACGATATCGCGGTGGTTGGCCAGAAACACATAGGCCACCCCGGATTTGAACTGCTCGACGCCGGTGTAGGTCACACCGTCAGTTGCCCGTTCGATGGTGTGATCGACGTAGGCTTCGACCTTGTCCTGCAGGGTGGCCACCGAGTTGATCCCGGCGAATTCGCGGCGCAGGCGATGGGCGATGACCGGTTGCAGCAGCCAGCCCAGGGTTCCCGACAGGCGCGGGAAGCGGAAATGAGTGAGGATAGCGAGAAATGCTTTGTCACCGAGCAAGCGCGCCAGTACAGCGGCTACTTCGGTGTCGTCGTATGGTCGGATGGCATCAAATTCGCCCATCATGTTCTCTTGTTGGAAATGGCTGAATGGAAAACCGGAGCTTTAAAGATATTGTCGTCTTAAATTGAAACAAAGAGCCCCTTAACAGCCCGCGATTATACGCACAACTCACTGCGGAGGCCCCGATGCAGGAAATACAGGCTTATGACTGCCCTTATTGCGGTGAGCCGGTGGAAGCGGTGCTGGATCTGTCCGGCGGCGACCAGCAGTACATCGAAGATTGCCCGGTGTGCTGCCGACCTATCGTGTTCGACCTGCAAACCGATGGTGAGGACTGGAATCTGGACGTACGCAGTGAGAACGAGTGATGCAGAAAATCTACGAGCCGGAAAACCTGATGGAAGGCGAGTTATTGCAGGCGATGCTGGCCAGTGAGGGCGTCGAAGCCCATTTGACCGGCCGGCACCTGCTTGGCGGGATTGGCGAGCTGCCGGTGTTCGGCCTGCTGGGCATCAGCGTCGACAACGATCAGGCCGAACGGGCACGGGAACTGATCACTGCGTACAATGGCGCGTTGCCGTTCAGTGGTGATGAACCTGATGTCTTTGTGGACGTACTGGTCTGCTAATCCTGATTTGCCTGCCTTAAAGAGTCCGATTGCCCCATGTGTGGACGTTATGCCCTGTTTCGATGGACGCCCGCCTTTGCGGCCTTGCCCGGTTTTCCCGGCGATCAGCGAGCGCAGTGGAATATTTCCCCCGCTGATTCCGTGCTGATGATGCGCGCCAATCCCGAAGCGCCAGGCGACGTAGAATTGGCACGGGCACGCTGGGGGCTGACGCCGGCCTGGTTGACCGATCTGTCTCGCACGCCGGCCCATGCCCGCGCCGAAACCCTGGCCGAGCAGCCGATGTTTCGCGATGCCTTTCGCCAACGCCGCTGCCTGCTACCGGCCAACGGCTTTTATGAGTGGCGTGGCAGCGTACGCAAGCGACCGTTCTGGTTGACGCCGGGTGAGGGGTCGGCGCTGTTCTTCGCGGCCATTTGGGAGGCGTACCCGATGCAGGAACATACCTGGTTAAGCGTCGCGGTAGTGACCCAGGCGGCAGCGACTCAACGCCGTCCGCTGATTCTTGACAGCGCCGGGCAGAAGACCTGGCTTGATGCCGACGCTTCGCAGCCTGCGCTGCTCAGTCTGCTCGCCAGCCCGCAAATGGCCCTGCGTGAGCGGCCGTTGGCCAATCTAGTCAACGATCCGAAATTGAATGCGCCGGAGTGCCTGACACCGTTGGGCTCCTGAAACATGCCGGGCGAGAACGTATTGGTAAAACAGCAGACTAATGAGCAACTGTTTCCAGGGAGACCCACCATGCGTCAGATGTTTATCTTGAGTGCCCTCACCGCGGGGCTGCTGCTCGGCGGTTGCCAGGCCGTCAATACCACCCAGGGTGATGCCGTGGGTGTCGAGCGCAAGCAGTACATGTTCAGCATGCTCTCGACCCAGGAGGTCAACGAGATGTATGCCAAGTCTTACACCGAAACAGTGAGCGAGGCGGGCACCAAGGGTGTGCTGGACAAGAACAGCGCCGAAGCCAGGCGTGTGCAGGCCATCGCCACACGGCTGATCGCCCAGGCACCGAAGCTGCGGCCGGATGCGGCGCAGTGGCAGTGGGAAGTGAACCTGATCAAGAGTGACGAGCTCAACGCCAATTGCGGACCGGGCGGCAAGATCATTGTCTACAGTGGCCTGATCGATACCTTGCAACTGACCGACGATGAAATCGCTGCGGTAATGGGTCATGAAATCGCCCATGCCCTGCGTGAGCACGGCCGCGAAGCCATGTCCAAGGCCTACGGCGTGGCCATGGCCCGACAGGGCGCCGGGGCGTTGCTGGGGATGGGCGAGGACAGCCTGAAACTGGCCGATACCGTGGTCAATTACAGCCTGACCCTGCCCAACAGCCGCAGCAATGAAAACGAAGCCGACCTGATCGGCCTGGAGCTGTCGGCGCGGGCCGGTTATGACCCTAACGCCGCCATTACCCTGTGGCAGAAAATGACGCAGAAATCCGGTGGCGCACCGCCTGAATTCATGAGTACGCACCCGGCCTCGGAGAGTCGTATTGCTTCGTTGCAGGCGGCGATTCCCAAGGTCATGCCGTTGTATCAGCAGGCACCCAAGTCCTGATCCCCGTACAGACGGATCGCGTTCAGGCAACGCGATCCTTCGTCGTCACACCCAGCCACTGACCTGCATGGCGTTGTACACCGCGACTATGGCCAGGACGAAGAACGAACAGGCGGCCAGGCGGCGAATCAGGGTCAGAGGCAGTTTTTCGGCAGCGAAGTTACCGGCCAGGACTACCGGTACGTTGGCCAGCAACATGCCCAGGGTGGTGCCCATGATCACCATGAACAGGTGGCCGGTGTACTGGGCTGCGAGCATCACTGTGGCGATCTGAGTCTTGTCGCCGATTTCAGCGATGAAGAAGGTGATCAGGGTAGTCATGAACGGGCCGAACTGGCGTTTGGTACTGGCTTCGTCGTCGTCCATTTTGTCCGGCACCAGGGTCCACAGCGCAGTCGCGGTGAAGCTGGCGGCGAGAATCCAGTGCAGCACGGCGTCGGAGACGAAACTACTGAACCAGGCGCCTACCGCACCTGCAGCCGCGTGGTTGGCCAGGGTCGCGGCGATGATCCCGGCGATGATAGGCCAGGGCTTGCGGAAGCGAGCGGCAAGAATGAGAGCGAGCAGTTGGGTTTTGTCACCGATCTCGGCAAGCGCAACAATACCGGTGGGGACCAACAGAGATTCCAGCATCAGGATTCCTAAGGGGCGGGTCGACACGGCTATGACACGTACAGCCTTCCCGCCCCGGGTAAGGTGTGCGTGTCATAGGTCTTGTCAAACCTCGGATCTATCTAAGTAGATTCCGGGTCGTACGCACCATGGTCTGAGGACCAAGTATGTTGATGCGTACCGGACGAGCGCTGGGCTCGTGGGAGACTACTCCCCTAGGACGGAGCGGATTTTGCCTACCTCGATGCTATTGAGCAAGCACTTATTTTATTTGCGTTTGGCGTTGTAAACGCGAAAGCCGTTGCCTTCGGCCTTGGTCACGCAAGGCCCCAAATGCTCTTCGATCAGCGGCTGATAGCGCAGGAAACTATTGGCAACCAAGCGAAGTACGCCGCCGTTTTTCAGATGTTGGCGGGCTTTTCGCAGCAAGTTTTCCGTCGCCTGATAATCCGTATGGACGCCGACATGGAACGGCGGATTGGTCAGGATCGTGTCCAGGCCCATGGGCGCGGCATCAATGCCATCGCCGGTAATGACCTCGGCTTCAAGACCGTTTGCAGCCAGGGTCAGGCGACTGCTGGCGGTGGCGAAGGCATCCACATCGAGCATGGTCACGCTGTTATGCGGGTAACGTCGTTTGATTGCCGCGCCCAGAACGCCAGCACCGCAGCCGAAGTCCAGCAGGTGGCCGCTTGGCAATTTATCGAGGTTTTGCAGCAGCAGGGCCGAGCCGCGATCCAGGCGGCCATGGCTGAATACCCCAGGCAGGCTGATCACGGTCAGGGGACCGTCCTCCATTTCGATGGGGTAGCGCTGGGCCAGGCTTTCCAGTTCCACGGCCTGGGGCGCATGTTCCACGGTGACTTGCCAGAGCTGGCAATGGCGGGCGCTGTCCAGCTTGCGGGCGCGGCCGAAAGGGCTCAACTGGCGGGCTGCCGCCTCGATGCCGGAGCGTTTTTCCCCGACCAGAAACAGTTCGCGACCGGCCAGGCGCGAGGCGAGGGCGTTAAGCAGGTAGTCGGTCAGGTCCCGGGCCTTGGGCAGGAACAGCACGGCGGCGTCGAAGCCATGCTCGGGCGCGTTGACACCAAAGTGCGTGCGCTCCGGGAAGCGTGCGTCGAGCGCCGCCTGATCGCCAGCATGCCAGCACCAGCCACGAGCGTTCGGCAGCTTGCCCAGCAGATCGTCGGCGGGCAGCCCGGTCAGCAGCAACGAGCCCTGAAACAGCTCGGCCTGACGGAGTAACACTTCACTGCGCGGGTCCATGACGGGCTCCTGGAAAAAGGGGCGCAGTTTAGCAGGGTTGTTGTAAGGAGGTGTTCAAGGGGAATGGAACCCTTTCTGTAGGAGCTGCCGAAGGCTGCGATGGCGCGCGCAGCGTGCCTGCGGTTATGAAGGTCCTGAGGACCTTGTCGCAGCCTTCGGCAGCTCTTACAGGTGTCGCGATCGTAGATCGCTGCTCAGCTGACCACCCGCAGCGTCTTGCCAGCAAAAAACGCCCGGGTATTCTCGGTCACCTGGCTGACGATCCGTTGCCGTGCCTCGCGGGCGCCCCAGGCGCTGTGGGGGGTGATGATCAGGCGCGGGATATCGTCGGCCAACAGCGGATTACCAGTCACCGGTGGCTCCACTGTCAGCACATCGGAGGCCGCGCCACCCAGATGCCCGCTGCGCAGGGCATCGGCCAGCGCCTGTTCGTTGATCAGACCGCCGCGCGCCGTGTTGACGATAAAGGCGCCCGGCTTGAGCAGGCTCAGGGCGTGGGCATCGATCATGTCGCGAGTGTGTTCATTCAGCGGGCAGTGCAGGGTCAGGGCATCGATTTGCGGCAGCAGTTCGGCCAAGGGCAGGCGATCAGGACGCGCCGGGCGACCGGGAATCTGCCCGAGCAAAACGCGCATGCCAAAGGCTTCGGCCAGTTTCGCCACCGCGCCACCCAGTTCGCCATGGCCAAGCAGGCCGAGGGTCTTGCCTTCCAGTTCGACAATGGGGAAGTCCAGCAGGCAGAACTGTTTCGACTTCTGCCACTGGCCTTGCTGCACCGCGCGCTGATAGTCCGGCAGGGAGGTCGCCAGGGCCAGCAGCAACAGCAGGGTGTGCTGGGCCACCGACGGCGTGCCGTAGCCCTGGCAGTTGCAGACGGTCACGCCATGTTCCCGGGCGGCAGCCAGATCGACGTTATTGGTGCCGGTGGCGGTGATCAGCACCAGCTTCAGCTCCGGGCAGGCGGCGAAGGTCGCAGCGTCGATCATGATCTTGTTGCTGATCACTACCTGCACGCCTTGCAGGCGCTCGATCACCTGATCCGGCGTAGTGCTGGCATAGAGTTGCAGGTCGCTGAAACAGGCACGCAGCGCGCCCAGATCAAGGTCGCCCAGGTCCAGGGAGCTATGGTCGAGGAAAACTGCTTTTGCTTGATTACTCATCAGCTGTACCTTTTTTGCATGGAAGGGAAGGCGTAGATTGTTTCAACTTCTGTATGCGCCACGACCCTGGAGGCCTTATGTATTGGGCGGAGTTTCTCACTGTTGCCTTGATTCACCTGCTTGCCGTCGCCAGCCCCGGCCCCGATTTCGCCGTAGTGGTGCGTGAAAGCGTGACCCATGGGCGTAAAGCTGGCACCTGGACCGCCATGGGCGTAGGCACGGCCATTTTCCTGCATGTCGGCTATTCGCTGCTGGGGATCGGCCTGATCGTTTCGCAATCTATCGTGCTGTTCAATGCCTTGAAATGGGCGGCTGCTGCATATCTGTTGTACATCGGCATAAAAGCCCTGCGCGCCAAACCGGCCAGCGCTTCTGACGCGCCGGTCGATATCGCGACCGGCGTACGCAGCGCCCGGGGTGCCTTCACCAGCGGCTTCATCACTAACGGCCTGAACCCCAAGGCGACGCTGTTCTTCCTGTCGCTGTTCACCGTCGTGATCAACCCGCATACACCGCTGCTGGTCCAGGCCGGTTATGGCGTGTATCTGGCCCTGGCAACTGCTCTCTGGTTCTGCCTGGTGGCTCGGCTGTTCAGTCAGGAGCGCGTGCGCGCCGGGTTTGCCCGCATGGGCCACTGGTTTGACCGGGCCATGGGTGGGGTATTGATTGCCATTGGCGTGAAGCTGGCGTTGACCGAGGCGCATTAAGCTTCTGACACCCGTCTGCAGGACTGTCGAAGGCTGGAAAGAGATCTGCCTGACACGCCGCTTTCGCAGCCTTCGGCAGCTCCTGCAAATCGTATTTTCAGGTTGTGCGTTGTTTATTGATACAGCGATCCGGCGTTTCCCTTTCCCGATCCTTTTTCCCTCTTCAAGCCATTTGCGCCCTTTCAAACGGCCCTGGCGCCAGAATTCCCATGCACGTTTGTCCATCAAATCATCCCTTCGGCTGATTTGGCTGGCGGGCGAGGGCTCTAGAGTGCATATTTTTTCGGCCAAGCCTGTGCACCACGAAAAGGGATTCTTATGTTGCAGACTCGCGTTATTCCGCCCGCTGATGGCGCCTACCAATACCCTCTGTTGATCAAACGGCTATTGATGTCCGGCAGTCGCTACGAAAAGACACGCGAAATCGTCTACAGGGATCAGTTGCGGTACACCTATCCGACACTGGTCGAGCGCGTTGCGCGCCTGGCCAATGTGCTGAGCAATGCCGGGGTCAAGGCCGGGGATACCGTGGCAGTCATGGACTGGGACAGCCATCGTTACCTGGAGTGCATGTTTGCCATCCCGATGATTGGCGCGGTGGTGCACAAGGTCAATGTGCGCCTGTCACCGGAGCAGATTCTCTACACCATGAATCACGCCGAAGACCGTTTTGTACTGGTCAACAGTGATTTCGTCGGGCTGTACCAGGCGATTGCCGGGCATTTGACCACGGTGGAGAAGACGCTGCTGCTGACCGACCTGCCGGAAAAGACCGCCGACCTGCCCAATCTGGTCGGCGAGTACGAGACCTTGCTCGCGGCAGCCAGCCCCGAGTATGAGTTCGAGGACTTCGACGAGAATTCCGTCGCCACCACGTTCTACACCACTGGCACCACGGGCAATCCTAAAGGTGTGTACTTCAGCCACCGACAACTGGTGCTGCACACCATGGGCGTGGCGGCAATCATGGGCTGCATCGACAGCGTGCGTTTGCTTGGCACCAACGACGTGTATATGCCGATCACGCCAATGTTCCATGTGCATGCCTGGGGTGTGCCCTATGCCGCGACCATGCTCGGTCTCAAACAGGTTTATCCCGGCCGTTACGATCCGGAACTGCTGGTGGAGTTGTGGCGCAAGGAGAAGGTGACGTTTTCCCATTGCGTGCCGACCATCATGCAGATGGTGCTCAACGCCAAGGCTGCCAAGGATGTCGATTTTGGCGGCTGGAAGATTATTATCGGTGGCAGCTCCCTCAATCGCTCGCTGTACGAAGCGGCCAAGGCCAAGGGGATCCAGTTGACGGCGGCCTATGGCATGTCGGAAACCGGGCCACTGGTGTCGGTAGCGCATTTGAACGACGAGCTGATGGCCGGCACTGAAGACGAGCGCATCAGCTACCGGATCAAGGCCGGTGTACCGGGCATGCTGGTCGAGGCGGCGGTAGTCGATGAGCAGGGCAATTTCCTCCCGGCCGACGGCGAATCCCAGGGCGAACTGGTGCTGCGCGCGCCGTGGCTGACCGAAGGTTATTACCGGGAGCCGGAAAAGGGCGCTGAACTGTGGAAAGGTGGCTGGTTGCATACCGGGGATGTCGCGACCCTGGACAGCATGGGGTTTATCGACATTCGGGATCGCATCAAGGATGTGATCAAGACCGGTGGCGAATGGATTTCCTCCCTGGCCCTGGAAGACCTGTGCAGTCGCCATCCGGCGGTGCGCGAAGTCGCGGTAGTAGGGATCGCCGATCCGCAGTGGGGCGAGCGACCTTTTGCTCTGCTCGTCGCCCACGAGGGACAGACCATTGATGCCCGCGACTTGAAGGAACACCTCAAACCGTTCGTCGAGTTGGGCCATATCAATAAATGGGCGATCCCCCACCAGATTGCCCTTGTTACTGAAATTCCCAAGACCAGCGTGGGCAAGCTCGACAAGAAGCGCATCCGCCTGGACATCATCGAATGGCAAAGCACTAACAGCACCTTCCTGTCCACTCTCTAAGCCCCACCCGCCGTGCTCCAACAGTACGGCGGGCCGCTCTGGGCGGCGCCTTGCTTGCCAAATCGGAAAATTAAGCCATCCTCCCTGCACCTGTTGGAAATACAGGGCAAATAGCCATTCCAGACGGTTTTCACGCTGCAAATCACACTTTAGAGGGATCAAGCAGTTCAGTCTGCTGGCTATAGTCGGCACAGGACAACCAGAACGTTAAACGATCCGCGCCTGTATGGCGGCCTCCTTAGGCTGCGAGACGCGGGACGTACCCGCCAGGAGCAGAGGTTGAAGGCCGGGGCGATCTGCAAGTACTCACTGCCATAAAAATAAAAGCACATGGAGTAGCGTCGATGACATCAACAAACCAGTTCTGGCGCCGGGCGAAACTGCCTCTGGCCGTCAGCCTCGCTTCTACGCTCGCAAGTCCCGCGTTCGGCATCTCGTTCAATATCGGGGAAATCGAGGGTAATTTCGACTCGTCGCTGTCGCTTGGCGCCAGTTGGTCCACGCAAAGCCCGAACAAAAACCTTATCGGTTCCAACAACGGCGGCCACGGGCTGTCGCAGACTTCCGATGACGGTCACCTGAACTTCAAGAGCGGCGAAACCTTCTCGAAGATCTTCAAGGGCATTCACGATCTTGAGCTGAAGTACGGCGACACTGGCGTGTTTATCCGGGGCAAGTACTGGTATGACTTCGAGCTCCAGGACGAGAGCCGAGAGTTCAAGGACATCAGCAACTCCAACCGCAAAGAGGGCGCCAAGTCGTCCGGCGGGCAGATTCTCGACGCCTTCGTCTACCACAACTACTCGATCGGCGATGAGCCGGGGTCGGTGCGTTTCGGTAAGCAGGTAGTCAGTTGGGGTGAAAGTACCTTCATTCAGGGCGGTATCAACAGCATCAACCCGGTTGACGTTTCAGCGTTCCGCCGGCCAGGCGCGGAAATCAAGGAAGGCTTGATTCCGGTCAACATGTTCTATCTGTCGCAAAGCCTGACCCAGAACCTTTCCGCCGAAGGTTTCTACCAGCTTGAGTGGGACCAGACGGTTGTCGACAACTGCGGCACCTTCTTCTCGCAGCCAGACGTAATTGCTGACGGCTGCAATAACAACCTGGCGGTACTGCGCAGCCGCAACGGCCTGAACAGCTCCCTGGCGGCAGCCGGTCTGCCTGCCACCGCACGGGGTGCCGTGCTTAACTCCCTGGGCCAGCAAGGCGTGAACTTCGGTAATCCGGACGAGGGCGCCATCGTCAAGCGCGGCCAGGATCGTGATGCGCGGGACAGCGGCCAGTTCGGCGTAGCGTTCCACTACAACTTCGAGCCGCTGGACACCGAATTCGGTGCCTACGCCATGAACTACCACAGCCGTGCGCCGATTTTCAGCGGTAAAGGCGGCCCGGCCAGTGCCTACAGCGCTTCCGGCCTGGTCGGTTCGCTGGTCCGCAACGGCATTCCACAGGCAACGGCGACGGCCCTGGCGCCGACCCTGCTGCCGGTCGTGGTGGCGGCCAACTCCAGTTATTACGTCGAATATCCTGAAGATATCCGTCTGTACGGTTTGAGCTTCTCCACCACCCTGCCTACCGGCACAGCGTGGAGCGGTGAGTTCAGCTATCGTCCGAACGCACCGGTACAGCTCAACACCACCGACATTCTGTATTCCGGGCTGAGCCCTCTGAACTCCAGCGTTTCGCTGCTGCAAGGTCGTCCGGGCGAGGATCAGAAAGGCTATCGCCGCAAAGAAATCAGCCAGATGCAAACCACCTTCACCCACTTCTTTGATCAGGTGATGGGTGCCGAGCGTCTGACTGTGGTGGGTGAGGTGGGCTGGACCCACGTCGGCGGCCTGGAAAGCACTTCCAAGCTGCGTTACGGCCGTGATCCGAGCTACGGCCCTGGCCCATTGCCTAATGGTCAGTGCACCACGCTCAACGCCAGCACCCTGACAGGCGCGGCGCAGAACAACCTCAGCCGCTACTGCGAAAACGACGGTTTCACCACCACCGACTCCTGGGGTTATCGCGCCCGGGCGATCTGGGACTACAACAGCGTCTTCGCCGGTGTAAACCTCAAGCCAAGCGTGGCCTGGTCCCACGACGTCAAGGGTTACTCGCCAGGTCCTGGCGGCAACTTCGAGGAAGGTCGCAAGGCCATCAGTCTGGGTCTGGATGCTGAATACCAGAACACCTACACCGCGAGCCTTTCCTACACCAACTTCTTCGATGGCAAATACACCACCGTGGATGACCGCGACTTCGTTGCGCTCAGCGTTGGCATGAACTTCTAAGAACACGGCTTTTTCAGGACGACATATGAAAATGAAAACAACAAAGAGCCTGTTACAAGTAGGCGTATTGAGCCTGTCGCTGCTGGCGACAGGTGTGATGGCAGCGGTCTCTGCCAGTGACGCAGCAAAACTGGGCACCACCCTGACGCCCATGGGCGCCGAAATGGCCGGCAATGCCGACAAGTCGATCCCGGCCTGGAGCCCGATGCCGACCAACGCTGCTGCAGTGGACAGCAAAGGCTTCCTCGCCAACCCGTATGCCAGCGAACAGCCGTTGTTCACCATCACCGCGCAAAACGTCGACAAGTACAAGGACAAGCTGGCACCGGGCCAATACGCGATGTTCAAGCGTTATCCGGACACCTTCAAGATGCCGGTCTATCCGTCCCATCGTGGCGCTACCGTGCCCGCCGATGTGTTCGCGGCCATCAAGCGCAACGCCACCAGCACTAACCTGGTGGGCGGCGGCAACGGTCTGGAAAACTTCGAAACTGCCGTACCATTTCCGATTCCAAAGGACGGTACCGAAGTCATCTGGAACCACATCACCCGCTATCGTGGCGGCAGCGTCAGCCGCCTGGTAACCCAGGCCACGCCGCAAACCAACGGTTCGTTCAACCCGGTGTATTTCAGCGACTCGTTCGTCTTCCGCGACAAGATGAAGGACTTTGACCCGAAAAACCCGGGCAACATCCTGTTTTACTTCAAGCAGGAAGTAACCGCACCGTCGCGTCTGGCCGGCAGCGTGCTGCTGGTACACGAAACCCTCGACCAGGTGAAGGAACCACGGGCTGCGTGGGTCTACAACGCCGGTCAGCGTCGTGTACGTCGCGCACCACAAGTGTCCTATGACGGTCCGGGTACCGCGGCGGACGGTTTGCGTACCTCCGACAACCTGGACATGTACAACGGTGCTCCGGATCGCTACGACTGGAAACTGATCGGCAAGCAGGAGATGTACATCGCTTCCAACAACTACAAGCTCGACGATCCGAAACTCAAGTACACCGACATCATCAAGGCCGGGCACCTCAATCAGGATCTGGTTCGCTACGAGCTGCGCCGTGTCTGGCACGTCACCGCGACGTTGAAGGAAGGCCAGCGGCACATCTATGCCAAGCGTGACTTCTTCATCGACGAAGACACCTGGCAGGCAGCAGTGATCGACCAGTACGACGGTCGCAACCAGCTGTGGCGTGTGTCCGAGGCTTACGCCGAGAACTACTACGACAAGCAGGTGCCGTGGTACGCCCTGGAAGCCATCTACGATCTACAGTCGGGACGCTATCTGGCCCTGGGTATGAAGAACGAAGAGAAACGCGCGTATGACTTCGGCTTCACTGCCACCATCAGTGACTACCAGCCCAACTCCTTGCGTCAGGAAGGAGTGCGCTGATAACCGATACACCGTTGAAAGTGCGCCGTTGATCACAGCTACTGCGCACTGAACTCCACACAAACGCCCCGCCTTGTCGGGGCGTTTGTGTATGCGCTGGGCTATGGCCGTATATTCTTTTCGATGATTGTGGGGATTTTGTTACAGACTTTTAGGAAACCTCCTACAAAACCCCTTGCTTAACCGCTAGTCTCGGGACATCCGCAACGCCGATAAATAGCACTTTCGAATAACAAGAGCCGGCTATGAGTGATTTGTCCCGTTTGCAAGGATTCGCAGACAACGTAGTGCCTGCGTTGGAAGGGCGATTCTTTCGACCCCCGCTGCCGGACGGCTACGTTGCCCGTGCCCGGTTGTGCGAGCGGCTGCACGCCGGATTATCCGGGCGCCTGCTGCTGATCAGTGCCCCGGCGGGATTTGGCAAAAGCTCGCTGGCAGTGGAGTTCTGCGAAGGTCTGCCCCGGCAATGGCAGAGCCTGTGGCTGGGTTTGAGCCAGCGCGACAGCGATCCAGGCCGCTTCCTCGAACGCCTGCTGGCCGGGTTGCAGCAATTCTTTCCTCAATTGGGCGGACAGGCGCTGGGTCTGCTGAAAATGCGTCAGCGCCATCAACCTTTTGCTTTCGAAGAATGGCTCGATGGTTTGCTGGATGAGCTGGCGTTGCACCTGGTTCCCGGCAGTCCGGTTTTACTGGTGCTGGATGACTACCATCTGGCGCAAGGTCCGGTGCTGGACCGTTGCCTGCAATTTTTCCTCAATCATCTGCCGAACGGGCTGGTGGTGATGGTCACCAGTCGCCAGCGTCCGGACTGGCACCTGGCGCGCTTGCGCCTGTCCCGGCAACTACTGGAACTCAACGAACAGGACTTGCGCCTTACCCACGCCGAATCGCTGGCGGTGCTCGATCAACAGGGCAGCGCTCTCAACAGCGAGGCGCTGCACACCCTGATCCAGCGCAGCGAAGGCTGGGTGGCCGGGCTACGTTTCTGGCTGCTGGCCGCGTCCGAGGCGGGGGACAACACCCTGCCCCAGGCGCTGCATGGCGGCGAAGCGCTGATTCGCGATTATCTGCTCGAAGAAGTCATCGATTGCCTGCCTGCCGATGTGCAGGCTTTCCTTTATGAGACCGCCTGCCTCGAACGCTTCTGCGCTGAACTGTGCAATGCCGCAAGGGACAGCCACGACAGCGTGTCGATGCTGGGTTATTTGCAGGCCCATCAAGTGTTTCTCGTGCCGCTGGATGAGCACGGCCGCTGGTTCCGCTATCACCATTTGTTCTCGGACCTGCTGCGCGCCCGTGCGGCGCAGACGGTAGGGCCGCAGCAACGCCGTCTGCATCTGAACGCTTGTCGCTGGTTCAGTGAGCAAGGGCTGCTCGACGAGGCGGTGGAGCAGGCCTTGCGTGCCGGACATGTCGATGTGGCGGCGAATCTGGTGCAGAACCTGTCGGAAGAAAAACTGCTGGCCGAACAGAATGTCGGCCTGTTGCTGCGCTGGAAGATGGACTTGCCTGACAGTCTGCTGATCAGCACGCCGCGTTTGATCGTGCTTTACGCCTGGGCCCTGGGCCTGGCCTGCCAGCTCGATGCCGCCGAGGAGCTCGGCGCGCACTTGAGCCGCTTCCTGCCTGCGCCATCAGCCACCGCGCAGAAATCCATGCTGGCGCAGTGGTTGGCCCTGAGCGGGATCATTGCCCGTGGGCGCGGCGAGCGGGAAAAGGCTCAACGTTATTGCAGCGAGGCCTTGTCCAGCCTGCCTAACCTGCGTTACGGCCAGCGCTTGATGTGCCTCTCGACCCTGGCCAATCTGGCGGTGAGCGAAGGCGATCTGTGGCGGGCCCGGGCGTTGAACCGTGATGCTCTGGAACTGGCCCAGCGCGTGGCCAACCCGTTGTTCGAAGCCCTGGCCCATTACGACCGTGCTCGAGTATTGCAGGCCAGGGGTGAGACTCTGCGCGCGCTTGAGGAAGTGCGTCAGGGGCTGCAACGTCTTAAAGGCCTGTCAGCGCAACGCCTGTATGCCATTCGCGCACGTCTGACCTGTTACGAAGGCTATCTGCTGACCACCCGCCTGCAAACCGAGGCCGGCCGCGAGCGGCTGTTGGCCGGGCTTAGCGAAGCGCGGGCCTGTCGCGATATCAGCGTACTGATTGCCCATTGTGTGATTGCCGGGCTTGAAGGCCGGGCCGGACGCTTTGCTGCGGCCTTTGCCGAACTGGGTGAAGCCGAGCGTCTGATGCATATCTGGGATGTGCCGCCGATTTACTACCTGGCAATGATTACCCTGGTCAAGTGCGAGCTGTGGCTGGCTCAGGATCGCATTGACTTGGCCGAGGCCTGGCTGGTGCGGCTGGCTCAGACCTACAGCGGTGAACACGCGGCCACAGCGCCCGAGTGCCTGCCGCATCTGCCCTATCTCATCGATGTGCAGCGCGCCGTGCTCGAGCGCATTCAGGGCAAGAATCAGGCATCGGTCGAGCGCCTGCGAGCCCTGGAGTTGTGCGCGCAAAAGGCCGATAGCCAGCTGATGCGCCTGATCGTCCTGAATCAGCAGATTCTCTCGCTGATGGGCACACCTGACGAAGGATTGGCCCGGGATCTGTTCGGCCAATGCCTGCAGGCTGCCATGGGCGGTACCTTGTCGCCGTTCGAGGAACTGATCGAACGTCATCCCCTGTGGGTGAAGGAAATGCTGCTGGTACGGGCGCCCTGCCCGGTGCGCGATGCCTTGCTGCAGCGGCTGCCGGTTACGGCAACGGCAGTGCGGGAAGGCAGTGATCCGACCGATAATCTCAGCGCCCGGGAGCTGTCGGTGCTGCAGCTGATTGCCCAGGGGTGCTCGAATCAGGAAATCAGCGAGCAGTTGTTTATTTCCCTCCATACCGTGAAAACCCACGCCAGTCACATCAATAGCAAACTGGGGGTCGAGCGGCGTACTCAAGCCGTGGCGCGCGCTCAGGAAATGGGTTTGCTGGGCTGACGGGTCGAGCGCAATTTTCCTGCGCACTTCATACGCACATCTGCAAATTTCCTGCGCCAACCTCTGGCTCTTGAGCTAGTGTCTTTAGGGTAAGCGAATGATTTTCCTGCACGAATAGCCATCGTTAAGCAAAACCTGTCCGGGCTTGCGTCCTCAGGTTTTTCTGGAGTCGATCATATGCGCTGCACTTTCGACGTAGGCTTACTGTTTTCCACTGATGGCGGCTATAAGCGCCTTGGGCAGGCGGCTCTGTCCGGCGCCCAACAGGCCTTGGCCGAAATCAACAATGATCCGCAACTGGGCTTCTCTCTGCGTGCCCATGCGATCAATCCTCAAGGTTTTCTGCATCGCTATCGCCAGGGTGGCCAGGCGCTGCTGCGCGATGGTGTCCGACATATCTTCGGTGGCACCACATCAGCCGGGCGCAAGGAAATCATGGGCGCCCTTGAGCACCATGATGCCCTGCTCTGGTACGGCAGCCCCTACGAGGGCTTCGAAAGCAGCGAGCAAGTGGTCTATCTCGGTGCCTGCCCGAATCAGACACTGCTGCCATTGCTGCGTTATGCCCTGGAGCACTTCGGCAAGCGCGGGGTATTGCTGGGTGCCAACTCCATCTGGGGATGGGAATACAATCGCATTGCCGTCGAAGCGATGAACGCTGCCTGTGCCGAAGTGGTGTTCGAACATTGCGCCAGCCTGGGCGCGACCCAGTTCGGCGATGTGGTGGCGAAAATCGTCAGTGAGCGCCCTTCGTTCATCCTCAACAATCTGCTCGGTGATTCCGCCAGCGCCTTCCTGCGTCAACTGGATCAGGCCTGCCAGGCGAACGGCCTGAATTTTCCGGTGCTCAGTTGCAGTCTGAGCGAAGCGGAGAGCGATGCCATCGGCGAGTTGCGCAGCCTGCGGCTGTTGTCGTGCGGGACTTTTTTCGAAGATGTCGACCTGGCTTTCTGTGTGCATCAGCAACAGTTGCATGGTGATGTTGCCTGTTCCCATTACTACGTCAGCAGCTACGTCGCGGTGCATCTGTTGGCAAGAGCCCTGCAACAGCTGGGCAGTGACGACCCAGTGGGTATTCGTCGCTATCTGTGCGAGCACACCGAAGACACTGTGCTGGGGCAACTGAAATTCTCTGCGCGCAATGGTCACAGTTCCTTGTCATGCCACATTGCCGAACTGCATCAGGGCCGTTTCTTGCGCTTGCATAGCGAAGCACAGCCCCTGCCGGCCAGCCCCTACCTGACCAGTAACGACCTGGGCGAATTTTACCGGCTACGTGATCCCGCCCGGGAGCCGCATTGGTTGCGGGCCAGATAATTGCCTGTCAGGTAATCACATATCGGGTGGTGCCAGCTCTCCCGAGACTTCACCCGTGGGAATGGCTGTGTTGTCTGGGAAAGGGGGCATTGTGGGGAGGGGATAAGGCGTTCTTGCCTGCGATCATGCCATGCGGGTCAAAGTTTTTTCTTGCACCAGATTTCGTCGATGTTGGTAATGCCCCAGTCGTCGGGGGATTCGATTCTTACAATCGGATCGCGGTCGTACTGGCTGGCCAGGTTGATTACTTTGGGTTCAAGCTGCTTGCGGGTCAGCGCCGACATGAACACCTTGACCTTGGGCAGCAGCAGCGAGGTGTCATTCTGCTCGACGACGACCCCCAGGCGGCCGCTTTCCAGACGCACCAGCGCACCGACAGGGTAGATTCCCACCGCCTTGACGAAGCTCTGGAAGACCTTCTCATCGAAGTGGCCCTTCCAGGTTGCCATTTCCCTGATCGAATGCGCCGCGCCCCAGCCCTTTTTATAGGGGCGTTCGGAGGTCACTGCGTCGTAAACATCGCAGACCGCGCCCATGCGCGCCAACAGGCTGATTTCTTCCCCGGCCAGGCCATGGGGATAGCCCGAACCGTCGAATTTCTCGTGGTGGTGCAGACAGACATCCATCACTGATGGAAGGACGTGGCGATTTTCCTGAAGGATTTTCAGACCTTCCTCGGGATGCTTCTTCATCGCCAGGAATTCCTCCCGGGTCAGGCTGCCCGGCTTGTTGAGGATTTCCAGCGGAATCATCATCTTGCCGACGTCATGCAGCAGGCCTGCGGCGCCGGCTTCGCGCACCTGGTCCTCACTCATGCCCATGCGTCTGGCCAAGGCAATCATCAGGGCGCACACCGCGACGGAGTGCATGTAGGTGTATTCGTCGGAATTCTTCAGACGCGACAGGCTGATCAGGGCGTGGGGGTGGCGCATGATCGAGTTGGAAATCTCCCCGACCAGCAAGGCCACATCCTCCATATCCATCGCGCGGCCCATGCGGGCGTCAGTGAACATGCCCATGACCGCCGTTTTGGCCTTGTTGCAGATCTCTTGAGCGCGGTTGATTTCTTCGTCCAGCGTGGCCGGTCTGATATCAACTGCACCCTCGCACTGATGCTCTTGCTTCGACTCGCCACATTCATCAGGACGTTTGCCCAGAGCGGTATCAATCCATACTTCCAAGGTGTCCGACTGTTGAATAAGCTTAAGTACTTCAACATCTTTCAGTTCAACTTCAACGTGCTTTATCCAGAACGGATCGTTTCCCCATGGACGGCAAAATTCATGGATGTACATACCCAGAGCCAGTTCGGAGACGCGGATTTTTTTTAGCATGACTGCATGCTCGCTGAACGTTTTGACTGACTCGCAACCAGGACTGCAATCATCGGGCTATACACTGAGCGGAAAGCGATTTGAAACTGCCCTGTCGCCATATGATTCCACCTTGAAGGCCAAGCCCGCCGCACTGGTCGCGTATTGCCAGTATAAGGGGCCATATGTGAAAAAAACACGAAGTTTTATAGCGTTAGGTGAGGTTATGTGAGTATTTGTTTTTTTTATTTGAATCAATTCCTTAATGAGAGGGTTTGTTTTGACGTCAAATTATTGCTGTTGTAGAGGCAGGGCAGCAACAATGTCGCAGTTTAAATAAGACTCGGTCTTAATCACGCTGTCGCTACGGTAGGCAGGGTAAAAGCAACTCCGTAGCGAGCTCATGATTGTTCAACTCAACTGTAAGTTTAGATTTCAGCTGATTTGACCGCGATTCATCAGCCGTAGTTGCAGATATTGCAACAGCATGATGGTCTTGCCATCGACGATATCTCCGCTGCCAATCATGGCAATAGCCTCGTCGAAGCCTAGCTCCAGTACTTCGATATCCTCACCTTCCTCGGCCAGGCCGCCGCCATCATCGACGCGGTCGCCCGGTTCATAGTGGCCGATGAAAAAGTGAATGCGCTCCGTGACCGAGCCCGGACTCATGAACGCTTCGAAAATCTTTTCGATGGCGCCGATCCTGTAACCGGTTTCCTCTTGCGCCTCAAGACGAATACGTTCCTCGGGGCTGGCGTTGTCCAGCAGGCCGGCGGCGGATTCGATCAGATAGCCGCTGTGACCGTTGACGAAAGTCGGCATGCGAAACTGGCGGATCAGCAGCACGGTGCGTTGTGCCAGGTTATACAGCAGGATCGTCGCGCCGTTGCCCCGGTCGTACACCTCCCGGGTCTGTGCCTGCCAACTGCCGTCACGGCGGCGCAGGTCGAAGCTGTATTTCTTCAGCAGATACCAATTGTCAGAAAGGGTTTCTTCGGCGGTGATACGGATCGGGCTGTCTTGCATGGCGGGTCCTTTGGCGAGCAGTGAGCAGTGTTGTGATCATACTTTGCCTTGAAAGGTCAGGGCAGTTGGCGTCAATCTTTACTTATGAATCACATGAATGCTCTCCCAGGACTCCTGATGAACCCCTTAAAGCCTACCCTCATCCGCGAAACCTTCCCCGTCGGCCCGTTGCAGTGCAACTGCACCATCATCGGCGACCCCGTCACCAAACAGGCTATCGTGGTCGATCCGGGCGGCAATCATGAGCTGATCCTCGCACGTCTGGAGGCGTTGGGGTTGAAGGTGGTGAGTATCATTCATACCCATGCGCATCTGGATCATTTCCTGGCATCGGGGCAGTTGAAAGAGAAGACCGGCGCGACCCTGCATCTGCACAAGGAGGATCAGTTCCTGTGGGACAACCTGGAGATGCAATGCCAGATGTTTCGCGTGCCCTATACCCCGGTGCCGTCACCGGATCGCTGGCTGGACGATGACGAGGAGTTGGCCTGCGGTTGCGGCGTGGCTATTCACACGCCGGGGCATACGCCGGGGTCCATGAGCTTCTGGTTTGCCGATGCCAAATTGTTGATTGCCGGTGACACGCTGTTTCGTCGCGGGGTTGGCCGGACCGATTTGTGGGGCGGGGATCAGGCGACGATCGTACGGTCGATCAAGCAGCGGCTGTATACCCTTGATGAGGACGCGACAGTGGTTGCAGGGCATGGTCCTGATACGCGATTGGGCGACGAAATGCGTGAAAATCCTTTCATCCGTGCCTAGGCATTTGTTCAGCCGGGGTTAAGGAATTTTTGACAGCTTAAGTGCTCTAATTCGGGTATTGGGCTTTAGCCCTGTGCCAGTCGAGTCAGGAGCCATACATGTTTTTTACTTCGCGTCGTTTGATTGTTGTTGCTACCGCTGTTGCTTTGCTTTCCGGCTGCGCATCACCTAATCCTTACGACAATCAGGGCCAGGCGCAGAATTCCACAGGCATGAGCAAGACGGCCAAGTATGGTGGTCTGGGTGCCCTGGCGGGTGCTCTTGCCGGTGCCGCGATCGATCATAACAACCGTGGCAAGGGCGCCCTGATCGGCGCTGCCGTGGTCGGTGCCGGTGCCGCCGGTTACGGCTACTACGCCGACAAGCAGGAAGCCGCGTTGCGCGCCAGCATGGCCAATACCGGTGTCGAGGTGCAGCGCCAGGGCGACCAGATCAAGCTGATCATGCCGGGCAATATCACCTTCGCCACCGACTCCTCGGCCATTGCCAGCAGCTTCTATGCGCCATTGAATAACCTCGCCGGGTCCTTGCGCCAGTTCAATCAGAACAATATTGAGATTGTCGGTTACACCGACAGCACCGGCAGCCGCCAGCACAACATTGACCTGTCGATCCAGCGTGCCCAGAGCGTGGCGACTTATCTGACTTCCCAGGGCGTCGATGGCAGCCACCTGTCAGTGCGTGGTGCCGGTCCCGACCAGCCGATAGCCAGTAACGCCGACGTCAACGGCCGGGCGCAGAACCGTCGTGTAGAGGTCAACCTCAAGCCGATTCCGGGGCAGCAATACCAGCAGCAGTAACGCCTGCGGGCCTTAAAGCAGATCGATGTGGGAGATTCTATGTTTGCTGTAAAGCCAGAGCAGCCCCTTCGCGGATGAATCCGCTCCCACATGTGGGAGCGAATTCATTCGCGAAAGCTTTATTCCGGACGCCGCCAAATGCATTGGATGTACTGGCCCCTTCGCGAATGAATTCGCTCCCACATTTCCGCTCCCACCAATTCCCGCCAGTTCCGTATCAACCCTTCTTTGGGTATTGCTGGTGCAACTGCCCCAGCAATTGATCCTTCTCTTCCCACAGCCGATTGATCCACTGCTGGAATTCCAGGCGGTAGGCGTCGTCCTGGTCGTAGCTCTTGCCGATGAATTGCGCAGGGATCTGCACTTCCTCGAAGTGCACGACCACTTCACTGACCTTGCCGCACAGCAGGTCCCAATAGCCGGAGCGTCCGCCCGGATAATGGATGGTGACGTTGATGATCGATTCCAGCTGGTCACCCATCGCATCCAGTACGAAGGCTATGCCGCCGGCCTTGGGCTTGAGCAGGTAGCGAAAGGGTGAATTCTGCTGCGCATGCTTGCCGGGGGTAAAACGTGTGCCCTCGGCGAAGTTGAAAATGCCCACCGGGTTATGACGGAATTTGTCGCAGGTGCGGCGGGTGGTTTCCAGGTCTTTGCCTTTCTTTTCCGGGTGTTTCTCCAGATAGGCTTTGGAATAGCGCTTCATGAACGGAAAGCCCAGTGCCCACCACGCCAGACCGATCACCGGCACCCAGATCAGCTCCTGCTTGAGGAAGAACTTGAGTGGGCGGATACGCCGATTGAGCACGTATTGCAGGACCATGATGTCGACCCAGCTCTGGTGGTTGCTGGTCACCAGATAAGAGTGCTGATAGTCGAGCCCCTGCAGACCGCTGAGGTGCCAGCGGGTGCCGCCGAGCAGGTTCATCCAGCCTTTGTTATTGCTGATCCAGGCCTCATGGATATGACTCATCAGCCAGTCGGTGACGCGCTGGGCGGCGGGGAAGGGCAGACACAGCTTGAAGATCGCGACGATAAACAGCGGGGTACAGCACACCACTGTGTTGAGCGCCAAAAGCAGCGAGGCAAGAACGCCGCGCAAAGGGGCTGGCAAAAAATCCATGGTGGATCGGGCTCCGAAAAAAGACGTATGCCGTCGATGTCGAGCCGACGGCATTTTTATTGTGGGCGAAAAGTGTGTCAGGAAAGTTTGTCTGCCTGTATCGCCGTCAAGGCGATGGTGTAGACGATGTCATCGACCTGGGCGCCGCGGGGCAGATCGTTCACCGGCTTGCGCAGGCCTTGCAGCATCGGGCCGAGGCTGACGCAATCGGCACTGCGTTGCACCGCCTTGTAGGTGGTGTTGCCAGTGTTCAGGTCGGGGAATACGAACACCGTGGCACGACCGGCCACCTGGCTATCGGGCGCCAGTTGCCGGGCGACGTTCTCGTTGTGAGCGGCATCGTATTGCAGCGGGCCGTCGATCAGCAGATCGCGCTGGGCTTCCTTGGCCAGCAAGGTGGCTTCGCGGACCTTCTCCACTTCTTCGCCGCTGGCCGAATTGCCGCTGGAATAACTGATCATCGCCACCCGTGGCGCGATGCCGAACGCGATGGCCGAGTCGGCGCTTTGCTGGGCGATTTCCGCCAGTTCCGCGGCGCTGGGGTGCGGGTTCATGATGCAGTCGCCGTAGACCAGCACCTGCTCCGGAAACAGCATGAAGAACACCGAGGAGACCAGGGTGCAGCCTGGGGCAGTCTTGATCAGCTGCAGGGCCGGGCGGATGGTGTTGGCGGTGGAGTGGACCAGGCCCGAGACCAGGCCATCGACTTCGTCCAGAGCCAGCATCATGGTGCCAATTACCACCGGGTCTTCCAGTTGCTGCTCGGCCATCGGGGCGTTGAGGCTCTTGCTCTTGCGCAGCTCGACCATCGGCGCGACATAGCGCTCGCGGATCAGGTCCGGATCAAGAATCTCCAGCCCCGGCGGCAGTTCGATGCCCTGGGCCTGGGCCACGGCGTACACCTCTTCGGGCTTGGCCAGCAGCACGCAACGGGCGATACCCCGGGCCTGGCAGATGGCGGCAGCCTGGACCATGAACGGCTCCGCGCCTTCAGGCAGCACGATGCGCTTGTTGGCCGCCTGGGCGCGCTGAATCAACTGATAGCGGAACACCGCTGGCGACAGGCGCAGTTCCCGTGGGGTGCCGCAGCGCTGGTGCAGCCAGTTGGCGTCCAGATGGCTGGCGACGAAATCGGTGATGACCTCGGCGCGCTCGCGGTCATCAATGGGAATTTCCTTGTTCAACTGATTGAGCTGGTTGGCGGTGTCGTAAGACCCCGTGCTCACCGACAGGACCGGCAAGCCGGCCTGCAAGGCGCCGCGGCACAGTTCCATGATGCGCGGATCGAGCATGGTGTCGCTGGTCAATAGCAGGCCCGCCAGGGGCACGCCGTTGAGGGTTGCCAGGCTGACGGCGAGGATAATGTCGTCGCGATCGGCAGGGGTTACGACGAGTACGCCAGGCTTGAGCAGTTGCAGGGTGTTGAGCACGGTGCGGGCGCACAGGATGATCTTGGACATGCGACGGCTTTCGTAATCCCCGGCGTTGATCACCTGGGCGCCGAGCAGCTCGGCCACGTCGCGGGTGCGCGGCGCATTAAGGTCGGCCTGGAACGGAATGCAGCCCAGCAGGCGGAAGT
Organism: Pseudomonas sp. Pseusp88; assembly: GCF_047303955.1. Taxonomy (NCBI): domain Bacteria; kingdom Pseudomonadati; phylum Pseudomonadota; class Gammaproteobacteria; order Pseudomonadales; family Pseudomonadaceae; genus Pseudomonas; species Pseudomonas sp. Pseusp88. Next base: position 70,259 of record NZ_JBGLYM010000004.1, read on the forward strand.
CACCATTGCGCAGCAGCGGTGAGTGTTCCTTCAGGCGCGTGGCGAAGGCCTCCATGCTTTCATCGGTACGCACCTTGTTAAGGATCACGCCGAGGACTTTCGGGTCCTTGGGGCCGCCGAACAACTGCGCCTGCAACTCGACCCGCCCGGACAGCTCGGTGAGCACTTCATTTTCCGGCGCCGACACCAGGATCACCTCGGCATCCAGGGCTTTGGCCAGGTGCAGGTTGACCCGGGCGGCATAGCTGGCGTGACGGGTCGGCACCATGCCTTCGACAATCAGCACATCCTTGCCCACCGCAGCCTCTTGATAGAGGTTGATGATTTCTTCCAGCAGCTCGTCCAGCTGACCGTCACCGAGCATGCGTTCGACATGTGCCAGGCCCAGGGGCTTGGGCGGCTTCAGGCCATGGGTCCGGGCGATCAGCTCGGTGGAGCGCTCCGGGCCGAGGTCACCGGGGTGCGGCTGGGCGATGGGCTTGAAGAAACCGACTTGCAGGCCGGCGCGCTCCAGGGTGCGTACCAGGCCGAGGCTGATGGAGGTCAAGCCCACGCCAAAATCGGTCGGGGCGATAAAGAAAGTCTGCATGCGGGCTTCTCGGTATGAGCAGTGCAAGGGGCTGACCGGCAAGTCGCCAGCCAAGGCCAATCGAAAAAGACTCTGACGTCGTCGACGTTGCGACGCCTTATACAGCTAGGTTATCCCGATCCTGCGCCTGAGCGCACCAACCGCAGTCAAAGCATTGACCTATTTTTTCTGCTCTCTGGGCAGGATCGAGTACCCAGGCCCGGGATTGCCAGGGCGGCTGGTGGCGCAGATGCTGGGTATGACCGCAGGACAGGACCGCGATCCAGTGGCCGTCTTCGTCCTGGCGAAAACCGAGGATGGTCGGGGCTTGCAGAGTACTCATGGGGTGTCCGTCGGGGCCGTCTGTCAGAGTTGCGTTCGCTTTCGCGCGAGGGCTTGGTTAAACTGACTCGCTATCCATTAACAAGCAAAAGGTCTTGCCCTCATGTCGATCGCCGCAAACAAGGCTGTCTCCATTGACTATACCCTGACCAACGACGCCGGTGAGGTCATCGACAGTTCTGCTGGCGGTGCGCCGCTGGTTTACCTGCAAGGTGCAGGTAACATCATTCCAGGTCTGGAAAAAGCCCTGGAAGGCAAGAACGTTGGTGATGAACTGGACGTTGCCATCGAGCCTGAAGAGGCTTACGGCGAATACTCCGCCGAACTGGTCAGTACCCTGAGCCGCAGTATGTTCGAAGGTGTCGACGAGCTTGAAGTCGGCATGCAGTTCCACGCGTCTGCGCCCGATGGCCAGATGCAGATCGTCACCATTCGCGATCTGGATGGCGATGATGTCACCGTTGACGGCAACCATCCGCTGGCCGGTCAGCGCCTGAACTTCAAGGTCAAGGTCATCTCGATTCGTGATGCCAGCCAGGAAGAAATGGCCCATGGCCACGTGCATGGCGAAGGCGGCCACCACCACTGATTTGTGCTGCTAAGCTCAGTTAGCTGGCGAGGCGCCCAGACAGGTTTGTTACAACGCCTTGCGTTGGCACAGCCTGATTGCGGCGCCTTTTTAGTCTGCTGATTTTTTTCGGGAGTTCGCCATGAGTGCTTTTCACGACCTCAATTTAAAGGCTCTGGATGGCGAGGATTTGCCGCTTGCCCCGCTCAAGGGCAAAGTGGTGCTGGTGGTCAACGTGGCTTCCAAGTGCGGCCTGACACCGCAATATGCCGCGTTGGAAGTGCTCTATCAGGAGTACAAGGACAAAGGTTTCAGCGTCCTTGGCCTGCCGTGCAACCAGTTTGCCGGGCAGGAGCCGGGCAGTGAGGCCGAGATCCAGGCGTTTTGCAGTCTCAACTACGGCGTCAGCTTTCTGTTGGGTGGCAAGATCGAGGTCAACGGCCCGCACCGTCATCAGCTCTATCGCCTTCTGGCCGGTGAGGGCGCGGAGTTTCCCGGGGATATCACCTGGAACTTCGAAAAATTCCTGGTCGGCAAGGATGGCCGTGTACTGGCGCGCTTTTCGCCACGTACGCCGCCCAATGATCCGACGGTTATCCAGGCTATCGAAAAGGCCCTGCACTGATTTCCCGGGGCTGCCTGCACTCATCTGAACTCTGCAGGAGCTGCCGAAGGCTGCGAATGGGTCAATCTGATTGGCCGCCTTCGCAGCCTTCGACAGCTCCTGCGTGAATTGTGTTTGTCTTGAGACGGCCCAAAACCGGCTTCTACAGCACAATCACGCTAATCAATAGTGCTGTTCCGCGCATTTGTCCGGTCTTATCCTGCCCCTCTATGTTGGCGCCATGCGCCTGTCGAATTGACCTTTCGAGGAGCGTCCCATGCCTGTAAAAGCCCTGTTCCAGCCCTTCCGACTGGGCAGTCTGGAATTGTCTTCCCGTGTGGTCATGGCGCCGATGACGCGCTCTTTTTCCCCGGGCCATGTGCCCAACTCCAAGGTCATCGAGTACTACCGCCGTCGTGCGGCGGCCGGTGTTGGCCTGATCATCACCGAAGGTACTACCGTCGGCCATAAGGCCTCCAACGGTTATCCGAACGTGCCGCAGTTCTTCGGCGAAGCGCCGTTGGCGGGATGGAAGAAAGTGGTGGATGCCGTCCATGGCGAAGGCGGCAAGATCGTCCCGCAGCTTTGGCATGTTGGCGCAGTGCGTCGTCTGGGCACCGAGCCGGATGGCGAAGTCCCGGCTTATGGCCCGATGGAAAAGCTCAAGGACGGCAAGGTCCTGGTTCACGGCATGACCCAGCAGGATATCGATGAGGTCATCGCTTCGTTTGCCCAGGCGGCCAGGGACGCCAAGGCCATCGGCATGGACGGCGTGGAGATCCACGGTGCCCACGGTTATCTGGTCGACCAGTTTTTCTGGGAAGGCTCCAACCAGCGCACCGACGGGTACGGTGGCAGTCTGGCCAATCGCTCGCGTTTCGCCATCGAACTGATCCAGGCCGTACGTGCGGCGGTAGGGCCGGACTATCCGATCATCTTCCGTTTTTCCCAATGGAAGCAGCAGGACTACAGCGCGCGTCTGGTGCAGACCCCGGAAGCCCTTGGCGAATTCCTCAAGCCACTGTCTGACGCTGGCGTGGACATTTTCCACTGCTCGACACGCCGTTTCTGGGAGCCTGAGTTCGAAGGTTCCGACCTCAATCTGGCCGGCTGGACCCGCCAGTTGACCGGCAAGCCGACCATTACCGTGGGCAGCGTTGGCCTGGATGGCGAGTTCCTGCAATTCATGGTCAACACCGACAAGGTCGCGCAACCGGCCAGCCTGGAAAACCTGCTGGAGCGTCTGGGCAAGAACGAATTCGACCTGGTCGCGGTAGGGCGTGCGCTGCTGGTTGATCCGGACTGGGCAGTGAAGGTCCGTGACGGTCGTGAGCAGGACATCCTGCCTTTCAGTCGTGAAGCACTGACCACCCTGGTCTGACGTTGGCAGAAGCGATCACGGCTTGCCGCTGGCAGCCGTGGTCGATCCCCCAATCATCCGTTCTGTGCCGAGCTCGTCATTGGCCGGGCAGACATTGTGCAAGTGCCGCTCGAACATATCGATCACCGCGCCCCAACCCTGACGACTGGCGTGGCGCCGTGCATTGAGGCGCACGGTGCGCAGGGTCTCGCTGTTATCCAGCATCCAGCATGCTGCGTCGATAAAGGCGTCTTCATCACCCGGCATCGCCAGCGCACCGTTATGCCCGTGACGGATATGCTGAGCGGCGGCCGCTTCATCGTAGGCCACCACGGCCAGGCCTGAGGCCAGCGCCTCAAGCACGACATTACCGAAAGTCTCGGTCAGGCTCGGAAAGATAAACAGATCCCCTGACGCATAGTGCGTGGCCAATGCGTCCCCACGCTGCGTGTCGCAGAAGATCGCCTCCGGCATCTGCTGCTCGAGCAAGCCGCGCTGCGGTCCGTCGCCGACGATCACCAGTTTCAGGCAGCGCTCGGGGTGAGTGGTTTGCAGGGCTTCGAAACTGGACTTGAGCAGGCCAAGGTTCTTTTCCTGGGCCAGCCTGCCGACGTGCAGAACGACAATATCGTCAGTCGTCACCCCCCAACTTTCGCGCAGACTTTGCGAGCGCTTGGCCGGATGGAACAGCTGGCTGTCGACACCCCGGGCCAGCAACTCGATGCGCTCGAAACCGCGCCGCTCCAGTTCCATCTTCTGACTGACACTGGGCACCAGGGTGACCCGCGAACGGTTATGGAACCAGCGCAGGTAATGGGTCAGCAGGCGGGTGATAAAGCCCATTCCATAAGGGCGAGTGTATTGCTGGAAGTTGGTGTGAAAGCCACTGATCACCGCAATCCCCAGGCGCCGCGCCGCACGCAGCGCCGACAGTCCCAGCGGCCCTTCCGTGGCGATATACAGCACATCCGGGCGCTGCCGCTGCCAACGCCGCAGCAGCTTGTGCATCGACGACTGACCCCATTGCAGCCCCGGATAACCCGGTATCGGCCAGCCCCGACACAGCATCAGGTCATCGGCCGCAACAAACCCGGTCTCCGCGCTTTGTCGCGGCCGGATCAACTCGACCCGATGCCCACGCAAACGCAGCCCGTCACAAAGCCGCCCCAGAGTGTTGGCGACGCCATTGATTTCCGGGGTGAAGGTTTCGGTAATGAGAGTGACATGCAGGATTTTACTCATGACCTCAGTGTCGGCGCGTTGCATTTCGTTTCTGTGGCCTGTGGGTGACGGATTTGTGACAGATTTGCGAAAGGGCGGTGTTGGTTTGTCTGCGCACCTCGAACCGATGATTTGGAATGGGGTTCGGTAGGAGCCGGCTTGCTGGCGATAGCGGTATTGCAATAGCAAAATTATTGCCCGTGCCGATGCCTCCGCCCCGTTGCCTTTCGTAGTCGATACCTGCCGATACGTTATTTATTCTTTCTTTTATGTAGGGCGTTTGTCTTTGTTAGGTAGGAATATTCCAGAATCAAAAAAGGCCCAATCAAGGGCCTTTTTTTCGTCGCCACCAAATCTATTTGGCCGCCAGCGCCCCAGCTCCATTCTCCCGGACCCAGAACAATGTCGCCCCGGCCACTGCCGCCGGCATCATCAGGAGATTGACCACGGGAATCAGCAACGCCAGGTAGACGATGCCGCCAAAACTCATGCTCTGCCAGCGTTTGGCGCGCAGCCAGGCGAGCATGTCCTGCCAGCTCATCTTGTGGTTGTCCGCCGGGTAGTCGATGTACTGGATAGCCATCATCCAGATGCCGAAGACCAGCCACAACGGTGTGGCGATCAGGTTGACCACGGGGATGAACGACAGGATGAACAGGCCGATGGTACGCGGCAGGAAATAGCCCAGTTTGCGCATTTCCCGGCTGAAGGTGCGAGGCACCATTTCGATCAGTTCGGCCCAGCTGAAAGACGGGAAGTCATCGGTACCGCGGATCACCACCTCGACCTTTTCCGAGAGGAAGCCGTTGAACGGCGCGGCGATGACGTTGGCAATCATGGTGAAGGTGAAGAACACCATCAGCAGCACCAGTACAACGAACAGCGGCCAGAGGATGTAATTGAGGAAGCTCAGCCAGTGGGGCAACGTCGGCATGAAGGTGTCGACCCACATTTCGAACTGATGCACGGCCAGGTAGATCAGGCCGCTGAACAGGATCAGGTTGATTGCCAGGGGCAGCAGGACAAAGAGTCGCAGGCCGGGGCTGAGAACCAGTTTCAGGCCCTCGCGCAGGTATTGCGGGCCCGATAGAGCGGGAGCAGGCATGACAGCCTCCAAACGGTGGAAAACCGCCCGACCTTACCGGCTTTGCCGGGGGCTTGAAAGGGGATTGCGGTGGCTTTGCGCATTAGCGGTCCGGCCTGGGTCGGCCTAGAGTCAGACGGACAGGCGCTTGCAACAGATTGTAGGGATAGCGCGTGCCTATAAGGTGGATTGTAAATCGGTATTTCCTTAATCTTTGCGGTCTCTATAAGCTGCCCGACAACTTATTAACCCTTTCCTTTTAACCTTGAACCTCCAAGGAGATGTCATGAGCGTACTGGTAAACAAGCAGGCCCCCGATTTCGATGCAGCAGCAGTGCTGGGTGACGGCTCCATCGTCGACAGCTTCAAGCTGTCGTCCCTGCGCGGCAAGTACGTGGTGCTGTTCTTCTGGCCTCTGGATTTCACCTTTGTCTGCCCGTCGGAAATCATTGCCCACGACAACCGCATCGCCAAGTTCCGCGATCTGGGTGTGGAAGTGGTCGGCGTGTCCATTGACTCGCAATTCACCCACCATGCCTGGCGCAGTACGCCGGTGGCCAAGGGCGGTATTGGCGAAGTGCAGTTCACCATGGTCGCTGACGTCAAGCACGAGATCACTCGTGCCTACGGCATCGAGCACGACGACGGCGTGGCCCTGCGCGCTTCGTTCCTGATCGACAAGGCCGGCGTGGTTCAGCATCAGGTGGTGAACAACCTGCCACTGGGCCGTGACGTGGACGACATGGTGCGTCTGGTCGAAGCCCTGCAATTCACCGAAGAGCATGGCGAAGTCTGCCCTGCCGGCTGGCGTCCGGGCCAGAAAGGCATGAAAGCCGACGCCCAGGGCGTGGCTGACTACCTGGCCGAGAACGCCACCAGTCTGTAACACCTTCGCTGCGGCCGGGGTCGCAGCGTCAACATTTTCAGGGTTGCCGGGCCGGTATTTGGCAATCCTATTCATACAGCCGTTCCGACCACGGCTTTAGATGGCCGGTCGATAGGAGTGTGTCATGTCTGATGTACGTCATTCCCGAGTGATTATTCTCGGCTCCGGCCCTGCCGGTTACAGCGCAGCGGTCTATGCCGCCCGTGCCAACCTCAAGCCGCTGCTGATCACTGGCATGCAGGCTGGCGGTCAACTGACCACCACCACCGAAGTCGACAACTGGCCCGGCGATGTCCACGGTCTGACCGGCCCGGTGCTGATGGAGCGGATGCGCGAGCACGCCGAGCGCTTTGAAACCGAAATCGTCTTTGACCATATCAATGCGGTCGATCTTGCAGGCAAGCCGTTCAGCCTCAAGGGCGACAGCGGAACCTACACCTGCGACGCGCTGATCATCGCCACTGGCGCCAGTGCTCGTTATCTGGGTCTGCCGTCGGAAGAAACCTTCATGGGCAAGGGTGTTTCCGCCTGTGCGACCTGTGATGGTTTCTTCTACCGCAACCGTGAAGTCGCGGTGGTCGGTGGTGGTAACACGGCAGTGGAAGAGGCGCTGTACCTGGCCAATATCGCCAGCAAGGTGACTCTGGTTCACCGTCGCGAGACCTTCCGCGCCGAGAAAATCCTGATCGACAAGCTGCACGCCCGTGTCGCTGAAGGCAAGATCGAGCTCAAGCTCAATGCCACTCTGGACGAAGTACTGGGTGACAACATGGGTGTGACCGGTGCGCGCCTGAAGAACAACGACGGCAGCTTCGCCGAGTTGAAAGTCGATGGTGTTTTCATTGCCATCGGCCACACCCCGAACACCTCGCTGTTCGATGGTCAGCTGGCGTTGAAAGATGGCTATCTGGTTGTACAGGGCGGCCGTGAAGGCAACGCCACTGCGACCAGCGTCGAAGGTGTTTTCGCGGCGGGCGACGTGGCTGACCACGTTTACCGTCAGGCGATTACCTCGGCCGGTGCCGGTTGCATGGCGGCACTGGATGTCGAGCGCTATCTGGACGGCCTGGCCAACGCATCGTTCTGATTGCGTCTGGCAATAACAAAAAAACCGGCTCAGGCCGGTTTTTTTGTGGGCGGTTACCCAACGCCTGCAGCGAACCCCGTGCAGGGTGGGAGCGCATTCTGTGGGAGATTCTATGTTTGCTGTAAAACCAGAGCAGCCCCTTCGCGGATGAATCCCACAGATCCGACGATATGCACGCGCTACTGTGGGAGCGAATTCATTCGCGAAAGCGGTAGTTCAACCGCTAGAGGTGTATCGCCTGCACTGGCCTCTTCGCGAATGAATTCGCTCCCACAACACGGTGTTATTTCAGATAGTCATGGGGCGCTCTGCAAAACGTTTTAGCCCTTGCGCGTCAGCGGCTCACCACTGAATTTCACCCCGGCCAACCCATGAGCGATCAACGCACGGATATTGCCGTGGTCGCTGCCTTCGGGCGTAGCCTTGACCGAGCGGTAGTGTTCGCCAAAGGCGAGCAGGGCTTCTTCGTCGCTCAGGCCTTCGAGCAGGGCCAGGCCCAGGGTCTTGCAGGAACCTTCGTTCTGCCCGGCGGCGTTTTCAACCGGGCCGTTGCTGAAGGCCCGGGGCTCATAGTCGTAGTGCTCGGCAACGAAGGCCAGGGTGTCGGCGAAGGCGTGTTCGCCGCTGCGCAAACTGCTACGCAGGGTGTTCAAATCAGTCATGCTTGGCTTCCTTGGCGAACGCGGCTTGTTGCTCGGCGCTGGCTTCTTTCTGGTATTGGGCTTTCCACTCGCTGTACGGCATGCCGTAAACCACTTCGCGGGCGTCATCGAGGCTCAGCTCGATGTGTTTCTCGTCGGCGGCGGCCTTGTACCACTTGGACAGGCAATTGCGGCAGAAGCCTGAGAGGTTCATCAGGTCGATGTTCTGCACGTCTTTGCGGCTGTCGAGATGGGCGACCAGGCGGCGGAAGGCGGCAGCTTCGAGTTCGAGACGTTCTTGGTCGGTCATGATCGGGGGCTCTGGTTCTTAAGTCGTGTACGGGCCGAGGGCGCGGATGATAAAAGTTTCAGCGGCGTCCCGCCAAGGTAATCGACACCGACTCGGCAAAGCGCAGGGCGTGGGGCTTGTCGACTTCCACTTCGGCGTAGGACACCTCGGCATGGCTCATCACCAGGTCCAGCACTTCCTGGGTCAGGCGTTCCAGCAGGGCGAAGCGGTTGCCTTCCACGTGCTGGATGATGGCCTTGGTGATGGTGCGGTAGTTCAGGGCGTGATCGATATCGTTATCGCGCACGGCTTCCTGGGCGGGATAGAGGATGGTCAGGTTGATCAGCACATCCTGCTTGTTGATGATCTCGTCTTCATTGATACCAATGAACGTGCGCAGGCGCAGATCCTTGACCCGAATGCGCGCGGTTCCAGGTTCCAGTGTGGGCATCGTTATTTGCTCCGTCCGATCAGTTGCAGGAATTCCATGCGCGTGGTGCTGGATTCGCGGAAGGCGCCGAGCATCACCGAGGTGTTCATGGTCGAGTTCTGCTTCTCGACGCCGCGCATCATCATGCACATGTGCCGGGCTTCAATGACTACGGCTACGCCGGCGGCATTGGTCACTTCCTGAATCGCGTCGGCGATCTGCCGGGTCAGGTTTTCCTGAATCTGCAGGCGCCGGGCGAACATGTCGACCAGGCGAGCGATCTTCGACAGGCCCAGGACCTTGCCCGTCGGAATGTAGGCCACGTGAGCCTTGCCGATAAAAGGCAGCAGATGGTGTTCGCACAGCGAATACAGCTCGATATCTTTGACGATCACCATCTCGTCGTTGTCAGAGGCGAACAGTGCGCCATTGACGATTTCCTCGATGCTTTGTTCGTAGCCATGACACAGGTATTGCATCGCCTTGGCGGCGCGTTGCGGGGTGTCCAGCAGACCTTCCCGATCCGGGTTTTCACCCAGGCCGACGAGAATTTCGCGGTAGTGCTGAGGCAGGGACAAGGTCATTGAGTGGTCCTCGGGGCGGCTTATTTGAGATGCCGTCCGCCGTTTACGGTCAGGGTTGTGCCGGTGATATACGGGCTGTCCAGTAGGTAGCGCAGGCTTTGGTAAATCACTTGCGCGCCAGGTTCGATCGCCATGGCCGACTTGGCCAGGGCCTGGGCGCGGTAGGCCGCGTTGTCCTCGGGTTGAAACATCAGCAGGGCCGGAGCGATACCGTTGACCTTGATGGCCGGGGCGAAGCGCGCGGCAAACGAAAGGGTCAGGCTATCGAGCCCGGCCTTGGTGGCACAGTAGGCGGTGTGCTTGCTGCTGCCCTTGCGTGTCACGTCATCGCTGATATGCACGATGTCGGCGACTTCGCTGCGTAACAGCAGTTCGGCGCCATACAAATTGATCAGGTAGGGCGCCAGCATATGTACGTTAAACATGCGGGCAAAGGCCTCTGCTTCGTTGCCCGGTGTTTCACCCAGCCATTGCGAGGCGTTATGCACAATTGCCCGCAGACTGTCGGTATGGGACTTGAGCGCCTCGATAAAGGCCATGATGCCCGCTTCGCTGGCAAAATCGGCGTGAATCGCAATCGCCCCTTGCTCACGCAACGCGGCGACGCCGGGACGTTCGCTGCGATAGCTGAAAATCACCGCATATCCGTCCTGCAGAAAACGCTGCGCACAATGCAGACCCACGCGCTGGCTGGCGCCGGTGATCAGGATCGGGGCAGAGGCAGAGGCCATTGGGACGCTCGCGGGCAAAAAGAGGGAGGTACTACGTTGCGAATGGAACTTTCCTACATTGGATGGCAAGTTATACCAACGGTCGGCGGCAAACAACCGTACGTGGGGCCGGCTTTGGCCGGGAAGGTATTGGTATGGGCGATACCTTTCAGTCGCCTGGCCCATTGTCTTCCCGGCTAAAGCCGACCCCATAGAGCGCGCGCAAGCGCAATCAGTGCGTTGACGCCGACTCCGCAGGCCTTACCGGCGCGGTAGGCGTGCTGTTCAGCCAGGGCGCGAGCAGGCGGGTCGATAGCGGAATGAACAGGAACACCATCAGCGGGGTCAGGACCAGAGTGCTGAGCATGATCCGTGGCAGCAGCTCCAGATGATTGAGCAACGGGCCGAGCAGGTAGTTGAATACCAGCGACACCGGGAAGAACGCCAGCCAGATGGCGACGGCCTGTTTCCAGCGCGGTGGGCGGGCATCGGCGGCGCCGAACCAGCCTTCGATACCACTGACCCGGCGCTCGGACGGCTGAACGAACATGCCGCTGCCGCGCACCAGCCAGGAGCGCCGCGAGGAAGAGTGCTCCCAGGCGTGCATGGTTTCGGCATTGGCGAAACGGAAAATAATCTGGAATTCATCGCCACCGGGAGGCGGAGCCAGTACACCGGAACCCAGGTAACCAGGGAAGTCTGTGGCGAGTTGTTCGCCTTCATTGAGCCAGCTCATCAGTTCCTGATAGCGGCCATGGGCGACGCGGCGGGCCACCATCAAGGTGACGGGAGAGGTAGACATTGTGTATCTCCAGTAATCGAGTGAGGGTCCCGGATAAGGACGTCACATGACCGGGCGCCGGGGTGTTGGCACCTGGTCAGTTTTGCATTGGCTTGCGAGCATTTGCGCATGAAAGCTTGCAAGGATTATTCCTGAAATCCACAAATAAGCCAGCGGTGTTCGTCGTTCCTGGGCTTTAACCTATTTTTCACCGCGCGAGGGTACAATGCAGTTACTGTTTGCTAGTGATTCCTGTCATGACTGACGCTGCCGATGCCCACCTCTACACTCTCGATCTAAAGCCGGATCTGCGTGAGCAAGAGCTTTTCCCGATTCGCGAAGTCGCCCGCCTTACCGGCGTCAATCCCGTGACATTGCGCGCCTGGGAGCGCCGCTATGGCTTGATCCAGCCCACTCGCACCGACAGCGGCCATCGCCTGTATTCCCAGGCCGATGTCGAGGAAGTGCTCAGCATTCTCGGCTGGCTCGAGCGCGGTGTGGCCGTCAGTAAGGTCGGCAAGATTCTCGCGACCGCCAAGATCTCCAAGGCTCAGAGCATGCCCGTGCAGAACGATGTCGTGCTCGGTGAATGGGGTGAGTGGCAGTTGCAGATCCGTCAGGCCGCCGAGTCGTTCGACGAGCGGCGCCTTGAGCAACTCTATGGGCAGGTCTTCTCCAGTTACCCGATGCATGTGGTGTTTCAGGACATCTTCATGCCGGTCTGGCGTGGACTGGCTCAACATCAAGAGATATTTGGCCAGACCAGCCAGTGGCTGTTCCTAGACAGTTTCCTGCGCGGCCGCACGCTGCAACGTCTGCAACTGGGCACGATGGCAGCGGAACAGCACGTTCTGTTGGTTGCCATACCGGGGCAATGTCGGGAGCTGGAGCTGTGGGTCGCGGGGCTACTGCTGGGCAGCTTCGATACCGATGTGCGCATCTTGTCGATGGGGCAACCCCTGGAAGAGCTTAGCCTGGTGTGCAGCAAGGTCAGGCCGTCGGCACTGGTACTGTTCTCCAACCACTCGCCGAGCCTGGACCTGCCGCGTCGACTCGCGCGCCTGAGCCTGACACTGGATTGCCCTTTGCTGGTGGCGGGGGAGATGTCCGATCTGGCCCAGGATGCTTTGCACGGCTCGGCGGTGGCCTGCCTGGGCAGTGAGGGGCGTTCGATGCAGCGCCGTTTGCAGCAGTTCCTGGCCGGGCATCTGGATAGCTGATTACGTCTGTTATTTGTGCATCGTCGGGTGAATCTGCCGATGCTGGGCGAGGATGTACTGGCGCAATCGCTCGATATGATCCTTGTTGCGTTGGTTGAGGCGGTAGGCAACCAGGCCTTTTTCCGTCACCCGCTCGATATTGCCGTGCAGGGCAATGGGCCGATTTCCCGGCGGATGCAGCCATGCCGAGAAACGCTTGGGCGTTCTGGTCGGGTTACGGTTTTCCAGCAACACCCCCTTGAATGAAAGCTCGTGGACCCACAGGCCCGTGAGGGCGCCGTTCTCGGTCTCCAGGGGCAGCGGCTCCGGCAGTATCAAGCGCCATGGGCGAATCCGCGGGCCCTCCTCGAAGATGCTCGGTGCGCCGACTTCCAGGTGCAACGCATGAAATTCGTCCTCCACCAGATGCAGCGGAAATGTCATCTGCTGGTTGTCAAACTGCGCCTGGATAGTGATTTGCTCATGGGCAGCCAGACGCGTCAGCAGGTCCTGGATCTGGACGCCACCGTTCACCAGCAGGCTGCGTGTCGAATCGCGCACGTTGAGCCTGGGGTTGTGTTGCATGTTCTGGATGAAATCCAGCTCTGCCTGGGTGAGGAGGGTGTCGTGCTGCATGGTCTTGCTCGGTCTACCCGGTAATTACAAAGCAGACTCCGTTTTAGATTCTATGTTGCGTCCGTTCGTCGGTTTTATACGCCTGCAGTTCAGCACGAGCTTCGGCCAGCTCGGCTTCCAGGGCCTGAACCCGTTGCAGGGCCTCGACTTGCAGCGTGACGTCTTTCTGCACGCCGATGAAGTAAAGGCGCTGATCGGCTTCGTTGCGTACGGGTGTAATTGACAGCTCATTCCAGAAGGCACTGCCGTCGTGACGATAGTTGCGCAATACCTGACGACAGGGCACGCCGTCGATCAACGCCTGACGAATCGCCTCGCGGGCTGGCTGATCGCGCTCGGAGCCCTGCAGGAAGCGGCAGTCCTGATACAGGATGTCTTCCGAGCGGTAGCCGGTCAGCCGTTCGAAGGCCTTGTTCACGTAGATAAGAATATTGTCGTCATCGCCCTCCTGCTCGGCGACGACAATGCCGTCGATGGACGCATCGATTACTAATTGCAGCAAATTCGCATTGATCATGGAGCATTTTCCATCGTGTCAGGTGGCTGGGGGCCTCTGCGTTTCGGGCATACTACGGCACGATTTTACCCAGAGATGGAAGCTAATATGAGAATCGCCATTATTTCCGGCTCGGTTTACGGTGCGGCTGAAGAAGTCGCCCGCCATGCCGAGAGCATACTGCGTGGCGCAGGCCACGAAACATTCTACGACCGGAGCGCAATGCTGGAAAAGTTGCAGGCTTTCAATCCTCAGGCATTGCTGGCAGTGACATCCACTACCGGCATGGGCGAGTTGCCGGATAACCTGCAACCGCTCTACTCGCAGATTCGCGACATCCTGCCCGCCGCCTGGCGCGGCCTGCCCGGCGGTGTGATCGGCCTGGGCGATGCCAGCTATGGCGATACGTTCTGCGGTGGGGGCGAGCAAATGCGCGAGTTGTTCGCTGAACTGGGTATCGTGGAAGTACAGGAAATGCTGCGTCTGGATGCCAGCGAAAGCGTTACCCCGGAAACTGACGCCGAGCCATGGCTGGCGCAGTTCGTCAAACTGTTGGGCTAAGTCGTCGAACGCTCGCGCAGCAACGCCAGCCAGGCCTGGGCCGCCTTTGACAAATAGGCTCCCTGGCGCCAGATAAAGACAATGTCCCAACGCAGCTCGGCCGGTGCTTTGAGACGCAAACGAATGATGCCCGGACGCACCAGGCCCCGGGCTACCACGCTGGGCAACAGCACTACACCCTGCCCGGCGGCCACCAGAGCAGCGAGAAAGTCCGCCTGACCGCTGCGCCCGCTCTCCTTGGGCGTGAAGCCCACTTGCTGACACGCCTGGATCAGACGATTGTTGAGCACGAAGCTGCGCTGGTACATCAGAAAGGGGGTGTCGGCCAGCTCCGCCAATTCGATCTCGCCGTTCTCGGCCAGCGGGTGTCCGCTGGGCAGCAGCACATCCAGTGATTCATCGCAGAAGGGCTGATAGGCAAAGGCCGGATCATCCGGCGTCAGGCTGCCGCCGACTTCCAGTTCGCCGCTCATGATCGCCTGCTCGATAGTCAGGCTGCCGCCCTCGAGTAATTGGATATTGATATTCGGATAACGACGCCGGTATTCGGCAAACAGCTCGGCGAACAGCGTCTCGCCACCGAGCATGGGCAGGCCCAGGCGCAGATCGCCCCGGGCCAGGTTGCTCAGGTCGTCCAGCTCGCGCAGCAGGCCATTGCGCAACAACAGCATCTCCTCGGCACGTTGCAGCACCACGCTGCCCGCTGCTGTCGGAGCGATCTTCGAAGCCTCGCGATCCAGCAGCACGACCCCCAGGCTCTGTTCCAGCTGCGCCACTTGCTTGCTGACCGCTGACTGGCTGACGTGAAGGGTTCTGGCCGCCTGGGTAAAGCCACCCTGACGGACGACCTCGATGAAACTGCGCAATTGTTTGAATTCCATGTGGCCCAATTCCTGCTGGATGCATTAAGAGAGTTTGAGGACGAATGGGTGATAGAGAATCCTGTGGGAGCGGATTTATCCGCGAAGAAGGCTGCACGATCATGACCTTTTCGCGGATAAATCCGCTCCCACAGGGTCTCTGTGCTCGTTGGGTTAGCGTTGTGTGAATTCCTGAATGGAATGGTATCGAATCCAACTATTCGCTTTTGGGATGATAGTCATGGATTTAGACTGCACGCCAGAGGAGTCAAAGATCATGAACGTTGCTACTTTGCGTCGCCTGGGCCGACTGGTGTTCGAACTGGCGGTGTTTCTGGCTATTTATCGCCTGGGCTGCGCCCTGGCGTTGTGGCTGGACTGGCCGATTCCCGGTGGGGTGATCGGGCTGGCGTTGCTGTTGCTGGCGTTCGCCACCGGTGTGCTCAAGCCGGCGGCCCTGCAACTGGGCGCAGGTCTTTTGCTGGCGGAAATGCTGCTGTTTTTTATCCCCGCGCTCATGAGTCTGCTCGATTACGGTGCCTTGGTACGCAACGAAGGCTGGCGGATCATGCTGGTAATCGCGGTCAGCACCCTGATGGTGATGCTGGTTACGGCCCTGACCGTGGAACTGGTGTGCCGCTGGAGGGCGAACCGTGAAGTTTGAGCCGATGCCGGTGTTCTGGCTGGTGCTGACCCTGGCGGCCTACCTGTTCAGCCGCTGGATTTATCGGCGCACCGGGCGTTATCTGTTGTCGCCGTTGATCCTCGTTCCTGTCCTGCTGCTGGCCGTGGCCATGCCGCTGCATACCGCCTACGCCGAATACTCGACCAACACCCACTGGCTGATGCTGGTGTTGGGACCGGTTACCGTCGCCTTCGCCGTGCCGATCTGGCAACAACGGTCGCTGCTTGCGCGCAACTGGCTGGCCCTGCTCATCGGCATGCTGGCGGGAAGTGCGGCGTCGATTGGCAGCTCGTTCTGGCTGGCCAAGGCCCTGGCCCTGGATGCTTCGGTCACCCTGTCCCTGGTGCCGCGCTCAATCACCACTCCCTTCGCCATGCCCCTGGCCCACGACCTGGGTGGCGTCCCCGAGCTGACGGCAGTGTTCGTCATGTTCACCGGCGTATTCGGCGCGGCCCTGGGCGGCGTGCTGCTCAAGTGGCTGCCGCTGCGTAGCGCCCTGGCCCGTGGCGCGCTGTTCGGCGTTGGTGCCCACGGTGCCGGGGTCAGCCGGGCGCGGGAGGTCGGCGGCGAAGAAGGTTCGGTCGCCGGGCTGGTCATGGTCCTCACCGGGCTGCTCAATCTTTTTGCCGCGCCTCTGCTGGCCGCCGTGTTGTAGAGCGGTTTGTGCCCCATCCTGCTGCGTTATCGTGCACTATTCAGCGTCTGCTGTATTGATTGTGACCGGCGTGCGCCTGGATGACACTTCCGGTGCGTTCGTCCCTTACCTGGACCTTTGCCTGGACCCTGACCTGGAGTAGTTAGCATGAGTGATGCCGTTCGTTTCGAAGACAAAGTCGTGATCGTGACCGGCGCGGGTGGCGGTCTGGGCCGTGCGCATGCGCTGTTGTTCGCCAGTCATGGCGCCCGGGTGGTGGTCAATGACCTGGGCGGCTCGGCCCATGGCGAAGGCGCCAATGCTTCGGCGGCAGACAAGGTCGTCGCAGAAATCATCGCCGCAGGGGGCACGGCCGTGGCCAATCACGACTCTGTCACCGACGGCGACAAGATCGTGCAGCACGCCCTGGATGCCTTCGGTCGGGTCGACGTCCTGGTCAATAACGCCGGTATCCTGCGCGACAAGACCTTCGCCAAGATGGAGGACGCCGACTGGGATCTGGTCTACCGCGTCCATGTCGAAGGCTCCTACAAAGTAACTCACGCGGCCTGGCCGCATCTGCGTGAACAGAACTATGGCCGAGTGATCTTTACCTCTTCGACTTCCGGTATCTATGGCAACTTTGGCCAGTCCAACTATGGCATGGCCAAGTTGGGTCTGTATGGCCTGACCCGTACCCTGGCTCTGGAAGGGCGCAAGAACAACATCATGGTCAATGCCATTGCGCCAACAGGCGGCACGCGTATGACCGAAGGACTGATTCCGGCCAATATCTTCGACATGCTCAAGCCGGAACTGATCAGCCCGCTGGTGGTGTACCTGGGCAGCGAGCAATGCAAGGACAGCGGCGGACTGTTTGAAGTCGGGGGTGGCTGGATCGGCAAAGTGCGCTGGGAACGCAGCCTGGGCGCCGGTTTCGACCCTCAGGCCGGCTTCAGCCCGGACGACGTTGCCGCGCAATGGCAGACCATCAATGACTTCACTGATGCGGCGCATCCACGGGATAACGTTGAGGCGTTAAAAGAAATGATGGCGAATTTGCAGAAGTACGCGAAGTAATTGCAATGATATTCGTGGGACCGGCTTTATCCGGGAAGACACTATGGCAGGCGATGGAATGTATCGATCGGACCTGCCTCTTCCCGACTAAAGTCGGTCCCGCATCGAATTATCTTTGATTTAAGTAGGATGTTTCTTGTTCTATTGTAGTATTGATCTTGATTTGGCCCGTCATCCACTTCAATGATAACGTTAAATTTCCCGCTCCCGATAGTCCCTTTGCATCTTCAATTAAAAGGGATATCACCCATGTCAAAATTCCATATCTGGGGCGATCTGCCCCCCGTCACATTCAGAACACCGCCTGCCGATAAAGCTGAACAGAAAACCCCGGCCCAGCACATCGCTGCATTGGAGATCAGTCTGGTATTACGGGAAATCGGCAAGGACCCCATTGCCATCGATACCGCCGTTATGGAGCACAAAAATCTGCGGGCTGCAAAACCTGCAGGCCTTCGGTTCGACTGGAGACGGTTTCGCGCCGCCCCGGCACAAGGAACAGGACAAGACCGGGGCAGTCAAGTCGGAAGCGGAGAAGAAGTGACGTCGTACAACTTCGTTGACGCAAAAAAAAGCCGCTGTATATAACAGCGGCTAAACAAGACGTTGGTTACAGGAGCTTCAAAACAACGTCGGATACATGGAGGCATGACGACATTATCATCCAGCCAATATGACTGTATGAATTCAACATTAAACGTTCGTTAAGGTGAGTCGTTAGCGTGGCGACATTCTAACGAATTACAGCCAATGAAAAACCGCACTTTGCGACATTGACTGTTACATTCACGGCAACAGTCGGACTTGTTTAATGAAAGGCGCCGTGTGATGGCAAATGGCTAATACGCTCAGTCAGGCGCAGCCGTTGAATGGGGTCGTCACTGAGCAGTAGCGCATGTTCCAGATCGAAGCGCTCGGCCTGAGGGCATTCCAGTGACTGGTAAAGCGCCGCCCGCGCCAAATGATCACTGGTGGTGGCCTGGCCCAGTTCCACAACCCGGTCGGCATCCTTCAGCGAAGCGAGCAGGTCATCGTTGACCTGATGCAGATGACGCAGGTTGCGCGACAGCCGTTGCAGCATGGACACGTTGCTGGCGCGCAGCAGGTGTTCGGACTTGAGTTGCATGTCCGGGCCGAATTGCCTGGCCAACAGGTCGCGGCAGTCCTTGGTGTACAGGCGCCGCCCGCCACAGGGGTCGAGCAGGTGATCGGCGCCCGGCACCCGCAGCAGGAAATGGCCGGGGAAGTTGACGCCCTCGAGGGGAATATCCAGGCGTCGGGCCAGCTCAAGGGTGAGCAGCGCCAAACCCAATGGCTGGCCCCGACGACGTTGCACGATATGGTTCATCAACGCCGCCTGGGGTTTCAGCGGATTCCAGTCGTCCTGTTGAAAACCCATGCTGTTGAGCTGGCGCAGCAAGGGCTGAGCCAGTTCCTGAGGTGGCATCATCGGCAGCGCTGCGCCAATCTGGCGTTGCAGCGAATCCATCTCGGGCTGAAGCTGACTCGGGCGCAATTGCGGATCGTGTTCGGCGCAGACCCACAACGCCGCTTCGAACACCGAAGAAGGCAGGCAGGCCAGACAATGTTGGCGTGGAGTCATCGACCTCTCCGGGCAGATCAGTGGGCAGTGATGCTTTGTTTTAGCCCTGGCCTGCAAGTTAGTCCAGTGGCAAAAGTCTGGCGTCACGGTTATATCGCGCAACGCTGTCAGGGCCGCATATATATGTTCCAGTCGTCGATCGATTTTCTGGACAGCGCCTATACTCGCTGTAGAAAAATACAAGGGAGCACTGCCGATGTTCGCTCTCATGCAAAACGCGCGGGTGCAGACACTGCACCTGGTTGTCGATCCTGAAACCGGACTCAAGGCCGTCATTGCCATTCATAGCAGCCAGAAAGGTCCGGCGTTGGGCGGCTGCCGCTATCTTTCGTACCCAGACGAGCAGAGCGCCATTGAAGACGCCATTCGTCTGGCCAGAAATATGAGCTACAAAGCCGTTCTTGCCGGCCTGCCCCACGGTGGCGGCAAGGCGATCATCATGCGTCCGGCCCATGTGGCCAATCGTGCAGCGCTGTTCGAAGCCCTGGGGCGTTTTATCGAAACCCTCGACGGTCGCTATATCACGGCAGTGGAAAGCGGTACCTCCAGCGAGGACATGGACTGCATCGCCCAGCACACCCGGCATGTCACCAGCACCACGGCTGAGGGCGATCCTTCGCCCCACACTGCCATGGGTGTGTATGCGGGGATTCGCGCCACGGCCATGGCGCGTCTGGGCAGCGACAATCTCGAAGGACTGCGCGTGGCGATCCAGGGCCTGGGTCATGTCGGCTATGCCCTGGCGGCACAATTGCGCGCTGCGGGGGCCGATCTGCTGGTCAGCGATTCCGATCACGGCAAAGTGCAATTGGCGATGGAGCAATTCAACGCCCACCCCATCGCCTGCGAAGCCCTGCTCAACACCCCTTGCGATATTCTCGCGCCCTGCGGTCTGGGGGCGGTGCTCAACAGCAAGACGGTGGCGCAGTTGCGTTGCGCCGCCGTAGCAGGCTCGGCCAACAATCAACTGAGTAACGCCCAGGTTGCCGACCAGCTGGAAAAGCGCGGCATCCTCTACGCTCCGGACTACGTGATCAATGCCGGCGGCCTGATCTACGCGGCCCTGCGCCATAAGGGCGAGGATCTGGGCACTATCACGGCGCACCTGGCAAAAATCGGTGTGCGCCTGACCGAAGTCTACGCCCACGCCCAGGCAGAAAAGCGCTCACCCGCGCATGTTGCCGACGATCTGGCGGAGCGTCTGCTCAAGACCGATTAGAGCCTTACCCGGCTCTAGCGGTGTGAATACGCTGCCACAAGCAGCGAGTTCCCGGTGAACACACCTATCCGTGTGTGAGGAGTGTGCAATGTCCAATAACAAGATCGCCTGTACCCGCTATCTGACCCCCGAGGGTCAACTCAATACGCCACTGCCCGCCTGGGCCGATGATTTCAACCTGCTGACCCGTCTCTATCGGCAAATGGTCCTGACCCGCTTGTTTGACCAGAAGGCCGTTGCCCTGCAACGTACCGGCCGCATTGGTACCTACGCGCCGACCCTGGGCCAGGAGGCCATCGGGGTCGCCATCGGCAGCCTGATGCGCAGTGAGGACGTGTTAATCCCTTATTATCGCGATACCGCCGTGCAACTGATGCGCGGTGTGCGCATGGAAGAAATCCTTCTGTACTGGGGCGGTGACGAGCGCGGCAGCGACTATGCCGAACCGGCCGTGGCCCAGGACTTCCCGCTCTGCGTACCGATCGCCACCCAGGCGCTGCATGCCTGCGGCGTGGCCAGTGCGTTCAAGATTCGCGGCGAGCATCGAGTGGCGGTGACCACATGCGGCGATGGTGCCACCAGCAAGGGCGATTTCCTCGAAGCCCTGAACGTGGCGGGTGCCTGGCAGTTGCCGATTGTCTTCGTCATCAACAACAACCAATGGGCCATCTCCGTGCCCCGGCGCATCCAGTGCGGTGCGCCGACCCTGGCGCAGAAAGCCGTTGGCGCGGGCTTCCATGGCGAGCAGGTGGACGGCAACGACATCCTCGCCGTGTACGACCGCATGCAGGTGGCGCTCGAACGCACCCGCCAGGGCAAGGGGCCGGTGCTGCTGGAATGCCTGAGCTATCGCCTGGGCGATCACACTACTGCCGACGATGCGACCCGTTATCGCCCCGCCGACGAGGTCAAACAGGCCTGGCAGGAGGAGCCAGTCAAGCGTCTGCAAGCTTTCCTGGCCTCCCAGGGCGTATGGAATGAGGGCCGTGAACAGGCCCTGATCAGCGAGTGCCAGGGGCTGGTCCAGCAGGCCGTCAATGCCTTCGACAATGCCGGGACGCAAGCCCCCGAGTCGGTGATGGACCACGTCTACGCGCAATGGCCCGCTGCTCTGGCCGAGCAGCGTGAATGGTTCCTGGAACGCGCACAGCGCCGCGCCGGAGGTGAAGATCATGGCCAGTGAAAAAATCACCCTGCTCGAAGCGGTCAACCTGGCCCTGCACCGGGCCATGGCCGAGGATGAAAATGTACTGGTGCTTGGTGAAGACGTCGGCGTCAACGGTGGCGTGTTTCGTGCCACGCAAGGCTTGCGCGACGAGTTTGGTTTCAAGCGCGTCATCGACACGCCACTGGCGGAAACCATGCTCGGCGGCCTGGTCGTCGGCATGGCGGCGCAGGGTCTCAAGCCGGTGCTGGAGATCCAGTTCATGGGCTTTATCTACGCCGCCATGGAGCACCTGGTGTCCCACGCCAGCCGCATGCGCAACCGCACTCGAGGGCGCATCACTTGCCCGATGGTCCTGCGCACACCCATGGGCGCGGGGATTCGCGCGCCGGAGCATCACAGCGAAAGCACCGAGGCCATGTTTGCCCATGTGCCGGGGTTGCGGGTGGTGATTCCTTCTTCTCCGGCGCGGGCCTATGGCCTGTTGCTGGCGGCCATCGACGACCCTGATCCGGTGATCTTCCTCGAACCGACCCGGCTCTACCGCATGAACCCGCAACCCCTGGCCGACGACGGCAAGCGCCTGCCCCTGGATACCTGTTTCACCCTGCGTGAAGGCAGCGATATCACCCTGATCAGTTGGGGCGCCAGTGTGCACGAGACCTTGCAGGCCGCTCAGGTTCTGGCCGAACGGGGTGTGTCGGCGGAGGTGATCGACGTCGCCTGCGTCAAACCCCTGGATCTGGACACCCTCGAAGCCTCGGTGCGCAAGACCGGGCGCTGCGTGATCGTCCATGAAGCGCCGCGTTCCTGCGGGGTCGGTGCGGAAATCGCCGCCAGCCTGTACGAGCGGGTTTTGCTCGATCTGCAGGCGCCGATCCAGCGCGTCACCGCTCCGGATATCCCGCCGCCGCTGTATCGGCTGGAGTCGCTGTATATCCCTGGCGTGGACGACATTCTTCATGCCTGTGACAGCGCACTGAATTTTGCCTAGGCCGGATCCCGAAACACCGTGGGACCGGCTTCAGCCGGGAAAGCGCATTCCCGGCTAAAGCCGGTCCCACAGAAGCGCACAAATCAAGATTGCCAAACTTCTCGAGAAGAGGTCTGCGATGAAATATTTCAAACTGCCCGATCTGGGCGAAGGTCTACAGGAAGCCGAAATCGTTGAATGGCACGTCAAGGCGGGCGACACGGTCAAGGCCGATCAACGCCTGGTCTCGGTGGAAACCGCCAAGGCCATCGTCGATATTCCCGCGCCTTACGATGGGGTGATCAGCAAGCTCTACGGCGGCGACGGTGACATTCTGCATGTCGGCGAACCGTTGCTGGCATTCG
This sequence comes from Pseudomonas sp. Pseusp88, assembly GCF_047303955.1. NCBI lineage: Bacteria > Pseudomonadati > Pseudomonadota > Gammaproteobacteria > Pseudomonadales > Pseudomonadaceae > Pseudomonas > Pseudomonas sp. Pseusp88. The sequence continues at coordinate 92,890 of NZ_JBGLYM010000004.1, forward strand.
AAGGCGAGGGCGATGCCGGTACGGTGGTCGGTCGCCTGGAAGGCGGCGGCGACACTCAGGACGATCAGTTCTTCGTCGGCGCCGCCCCTTCCACCCGCGAGCATCTCGGCGCCCGCGCCACGCCTGCGGTGCGGCAAATGGCCCGGCAACTCGGCGTCGATCTCAGTGCCCTGAGCGGCAGTGGCGAAAGCGGGCTGATCACCCGTGCCGATGTCGAAGGCGCCGCCCAGGCCGCCCGTGATCGTTTCGGCGGCGAAAAACTGCGCGGTGTGCGGCGCAGCATGGCCCTGAACATGGCGCGTTCCCATGCCGAAGTGGTCCCGGTGACGATCTTTGGCGATGCCGACCTGCACCTTTGGGGAAAGGCTCGTGATCCGTTGATTCGCCTGGGCAAGGCCATGGCTGCGGCGTGCGCCGTGGAACCGGTGCTCAATAGCTGGTTTGACGGCAAAACCCTGTCCATCCGCCAGCATCAACGACTCGATCTGGGCATCGCCGTAGACACCCCGGACGGCCTGTTCGTACCGGTGCTGCGCAATGTCGGCGAGCGCGATGCCCAGGACCTCAAGGAGGGCATGAGCCGCCTGCGCGCCGACCTCAAGGCCCGCTCCATTCCGCCCGCCGAAATGATGGGCGCAACCATCACCCTTTCCAACTTCGGCACCCTGTTTGGCCGCTACGCCAACCCTATCGTCGTCCCGCCGCAAGTGGCGATCATCGGTGCCGGCAGCATTCGCGACGAGCCGGTGGCGGTTAACGGCGAAGTGCTGGTGCATCCGATCCTGCCCCTGTCTCTGACCTTCGACCACCGCGCGGTGACCGGTGGCGAAGCGGCGCGGTTTTTCCGGGCGATGGTGCAGGTGCTGGAGCAACCGGACTAAAGGGACCCACGGATCTAGCTGTGTGAAGGCAAAATTGTGGGAGCGAATTCATTCACGAAGAGGCAGGTACATTCGATAAATTTCCCTTGCCTGGAATACCGTCTTCGCGAATGAATTCGCTCCCACAGGCTGTTACTAAGCTGCGAAATGTTTCGCTCCGTTTTGGTGTGCGCGGTACGTGGTCGCGCACGCTTGCATGGCATGCCTCTTTCTTGAATCGCCTGTGCGCCCCGAATTGCCCGTCTTCACTACCTCTTTGGAGGTAGATGAGCGCAGGTTGGCCGTTTATTTGCTTTATCTCAAGGAATCAAAATTTCCCTGTGGGAATTTTTATTCCGGCAAAGCGGTCATTTCAGCGTTTCATTCAAGAGGACGTGCAATGAAAAACAAAGGAAGCGGTGTGCGCTATCTGGCGCCAGGCTTACTGGCAATCGGGGCGGGCAATGCCTGGGCGGCGGATGCGCCGGTACTCAACAGTGGCGATACCGCCTTTGTCGCTACCTGTTCGCTGGTGGTGCTGTTGATGACCTTGCCGGGCCTGGCCCTCTTCTACGGCGGCCTGGCGCGGAGCAAGAACGTGCTGTCGATCCTGATGCAGGTGTTCTCGGTCGCTTCGTTGATGTCGGTGCTGTTCGCCATCTATGGCTACAGCCTGACCTTCGCCCCCGGTGGCGACTGGCAAGCGTTTATCGGTGGCTGGGACAAACTGTTCCTCAAGGGCGTTGGCCCGGATGCGCTGACCGGCACCATTCCTGAGTTGTTGTATTTCCTGTTCATGCTGCTGTTTGCCGCGATCACCCCGGCGATCATCGTTGGCGGCTTTGCCGAGCGCATGAAGTTCTCGGCAGTGATGGTGTTCATGGCCATCTGGCTGACCATCAATTACGTGCCCATGGCTCATATGGCCTGGGGCGGTGGTTGGGTGTTCAACCTTGGCGTGCAGGATTTCGCGGGCGGCAATGTGGTCCACGTCAACGTCGGCATCGCCTCCCTGGTCGGCGCCTATCTGCTCGGTCGCCGTCGCGGTTTCGGCACCTCGGCTCTGGCGCCGCACAACATGACCATGACCATGACCGGCGGCTCGATGCTCTGGGTCGGCTGGCTGGGTTTCTGTGGCGGTTGCGCGCTGATGGCCAACGGTTTTGCCATGCTGGTGATGGTCAACACCATGCTCGCCAGTGCCGCCGGGGCGATTGCCTGGCAACTGGTGGAGTGGAAGCATCGCGGCAAGCCGAGCATGCTCGGGGCGATTTCCGGGGCCATTGCCGGTCTGGTGGCGATCACCCCGGCTTGCGGCTTTGTCGGGCCGATGGGCGCGATTCTGCTGGGTTTTATCGTCGCGCCGATCTGCCTGTGGGCGGTGGAAAAACTCAAGCCGATCATCGGCCTGGATGACGCCTTTGATGTGTTCGGCGTGCACGGTGTCGGCGGTATCGTCGGCGGCCTGCTGACCCCGATATTTGCCCTGCCGGTTCTGGGTGGCCTGGGGTTCACCGGCGATCGCGGCCTGATCGAGCAACTGGGCGTCAACGGCGGCGTGCTGCTGTTCAGCATCCTGTTCTCCGGGCTGACCAGCTGGATTGCCTACGCCATCACCGCGAAGCTGTGTCGTGGTCTACGGGTGGATGAAGAGCAGGAAGTGGATGGCCTGGATCTGTCGGCCCATGGCGAGGTGGGATACAAATATTCGAATTGATCGAGGATTTTGGGAGCCGGCTTGCTGACGATCGAGTGCGAAGCGCTCGCAATAGTGGTGACTGATCTACCACCATCGTCAGCAAGCCGGCTCCCACATTTGTGCATCATCGCGGTCAGATAGCGCTGAACCCCAACTCCCGGGATATCGCCGCGCCGCTGGCCAGTACCTCGGCAATCATCAGCTGCTGCGTGCCGGGGCTGTCCATCACCGCATCCGGGCCGGAGAGGTTGATCGCCGCGATGATCTGCCCGCTGTGATCGCGAATCCCCGTTGCGACCGACGTCGAGTAATCCGAACGATGCAGCACCCAGGACTGTTCCCGGTCAGCCGCGATCATTGCCAATAGCTCCGGCAAGGTACGTGGCGCCGGGGCCGGGTAGCCATCCAGGCGTACGCTCTGATAGAGCTGGCCGAGTTCGTTGTCATCCAGCCCCGACAACAGAATCCGGCCCATCGCCGTGCAGTGGCAGGTGATACGTGTGCCGATGGGGATATTCACCGACAGGCGCTGCGCGGCAAAGGCACGATAGAGGTACAGGCTGTCGGTCTGCTCGCGAATGCTGAGGTGGCACGACAGCGAAGTACGGTCGCGCAGAGCGTTGAGGTGGGGCATGGCAACTTCGACGATATCGCGGCTGGCCAGGTAGCTGAAGCCATCGCTGATTACTCGGCTGCCAAGTTCGTAATGGGTCGCCAGTTTGTTCAGGTAACCCATTTCGGTCAGGGTAAACAGGATGCGATAGCAGGCCGAAGTACTGACCCCCAGGCGCGTAGCGATTTCGTTGATGCTCAGGGTACGGGTGCGGGCATTGAACATGCCCAGCACGCTGAGCCCGCGTTGCAAGGCGGGCACCCAATAGTCGGTGGTGTCTTTGTCCATGGTTGGAAACCTTTTGAAACTCAAGGCTGGGGGGCGAATTCTTTGGCAGCAGGAGATTATGGTGGCGAATTCAGTGGGAGCGAATTCATTCGCGAAGGCGGCATTTAGATCCATGAAGATGTATCGAATGTACCGACCTATTCGCGAATGAATTCGCTCCCACAATTCGCTCCCACAGGAGTTGGCCCCTACAGGAATTCACTCCCACAGAATTCATTGCCATATAAACAATGTTGCAGCAGGGACCTACTGAAACTCCTGCATCGCATCCAGCAACGCTGCGGTGAAGTACTCCCGCGATGCCCGGTCGAAGAGGATCTGGAAGCTCGGTACCGTCCCACTGCCGACGTTGATCACGATGGCATTGATCCGCGCCACCGAGGTCTGGGCTACGGCACCGGCCGGGAAGCTTTGTGCACGCAAATCGACGCCGCAGACTTTGGCCATGACCTCGGCAACACAATCACCACTCAGTTGCAGCCAGGCATGGCTGTCCTGGCGCGGCAGCAGGTAGTTGGCCTGATGATCCAGCTCCCAGCGCGCTTCCTCATCGGCAACGCGCTGGCCCTGGTCGGCAGTGCTGCCAAGGATGAAGTACTCGGTCTGGGACAGCCGTGCGACATGGCTGCCGTCTGCTTGAGTCACGGCCTGGTTGGGCTGCTCCGGCAAGACGAAGGCGCGGCTGCGCAGGTATTCGGCGCTGAAGCTGCCCCGGAAACCGACCCGCGGCAGGTCCGTCAGGTCGAGCAGGGTGCAGGGTTGCAGCGCGGTGTGGGCGATGACTTTTTCAAGATTTTCCGCTAGCAGACTGCTCATGCCTGGCGCTCCTGGCGTTGGTTGTCGGGATCGAAAAATGGCAGTTGCACTACGGTGGCCTGGACCATTACGCCGCCCTCGACGCGGATCGGAATCTGCTGCCCTGGCGTGCTCTGGCTGGCCCCGGCATAAGCCAGACCGATGATCTTGCCGAGGGTCGACGAGTATTCGCAGGAGGTGACGTTGCCGCTGATGTCGGCGCCGTCGAGGACCAGATGACCTTCCAGCGGCTGCGGGCTGCCCTTGGGCAGGGTAAAACCGACCAGTTTGCGCTTGAGCGGCTGGGCTTCGAGGATGTCCACCGAGCGGCGGCCAACGAAGAACGGCTTGTTGCGGCTGACCGCCCACCCCATGTCGATCTCTGCCGGATGGGTCATGCCATCGGTGTCCTGGCTGATGATTACATGGCCTTTTTCCAGGCGCAGCAGGCGCTGGGTCTCGACGCCGAACGGGCGAATGTCGTGTTCCTTGCCCGCCAGCATCAGGGCATCCCAGAGTTGCAGGGCGTGGCGCGCCGGGACGTGGATTTCATAACCCAGTTCGCCGACGAAACCGACCCGCAGCAGTCGTGCCTTGATCCCGGCAACCGTGCCGGTGCGCACGCCCAGATACGGGAAGCCTTCGGGGCTCAGGTCGAGGTCGGTGCAGACCTTTTCCAGCACCTTGCGCGCATCCGGCCCGGCCACGTTGACCGCTGAAATGGCTGCCGTGACGTTGGCGATATCCACGTCCAGGCGCCATTGGGCGTTCCACTTGAGCATTTGCTGGTAGATACGATCGACGCCGCTGGTGGTGGCGGTGACGTAGAAGTGATTCTCGGCAAAGCGTGCGCAGACGCCGTCATCGATTACCACGCCGTGCTCGTTGGTCATCAGCGCATAACGCGAACGGCCCACGGGCTGCTTGAGGAAGGCGAAGGTGTACATGCGGTTGAGCAGTTCGGCGGCGTCCGGGCCGCGCACGTCGAGGCCACCCAGGGTCGAGACGTCGATGATGCCGACCTTGTTGCGCACGTGCAGGGCTTCTTCCTGCATGCAACGTTCGCGGTCCTCGGCCTTGCCGTAATAGGCCGGGCGATGCCAAACGCCAGCGGGCATCATCTTGGCCCCGGCGTCGAGGTGACGACGGTGCATGGGCGTCTGCCGATACGGGTCGAAGGCGCGCCCGGCAACGTGGGCCAGTTTCTCCGGGGAGAAGGGTGGACGCGCCGTGGTCACGCCGGTTTCGCTGATGCTGCGCTGGGTTGAAGCGGCGACCAGACGCGCCGTCGGCAATGCCGAATGGCGCCCTTGAGATGGCCCCATGCCGACGGTGGAGAAGCGCTTGACCAGCTGGATATCGCGGTAGCCGCATTTGGTCGCGTTGATGATGTCCTGCACTTGCAGGTCCTCATCGAAGTCGACGAAATCCTTGCCCTTGGGGTGCGGGAAAATCGGCCACGGGAAGTTCACCCGGGCTTCGTCGATCAGCGCCTGCTTGCTGCCCGACGCCGCCAGACCCAGGGCCTGGATGATATCCACGGCAATATTGCCCGCGTCAGCCAGGACGTTGTCGAGGTTGTGCTGACCGTTGACGGAACCGGCGACATGCAGGATCCCCGGCAAACCGCTGAGGGCGAATTCGGCGCTGCTCTCGTCATAGGCCAGCTTGCCTCCTGCCTGGCACAGCAACTGATAAACCGGCATGTACCCGGCGGACATGCACAGCAGGTCGCACGGGATGATCTCGCCTCGCGCTTCAACCTGGCCCTGGCCGGTGATGCGGCGCACATCGACAGCGGTCACATGGCGCATGCCTTTTTCGTGCAGGGCTTCATAGACGGTGCTGTTGGCGTGGCAACTGATGCCGCGCTGTTCCAGTTCACGGGGCAGACTGCGGTTGTCGGCAGTGGCGCGCATGTCCAACAGGGCGGCCACGGTCACACCCTGTTCCAGCAGATCGAGGGCGGCGTAGTAACCGTCATCGTTGCCGGTCAGGACCACGGCGCGCTGGCCCGGCTTGACCGCATACAGCTTCATCAGGCGCTGAGCGGCGCTGGTCAGCATGATGCCGGGCAAATCGTTGTTACGGAAAATCACCGGCTGATCGAACGAGCCGCTGGCCACCAGGCACTGTTGCGCCCGCACTTTGTACATGCGCTTGCCTTGAATCACCGGCAGGTAGTTGTCGGTGAACCAGGCGTTGCACACGGCATTTTTCAGAATGCGGATATTGGCGTGCTGCTCGACGGCGTTGATCAGCTCCGCGCGCAGTTGCCCGGCGCGAGTTCCGGCCACGTCGAAGCGGGCATAGGTCAGGGAGCCGCCGAGGATCGGTTGCTCTTCGATCAGCAGCACCTTGGCCCCTGCATTGGCAGCAGTGAGGGCGGCCTGCAGACCGGCAGGCCCGGCGCCGACAACGGCGAGGTCGGTGAACAGGTAGGCTTTGTCGTAGTACTCGGGCTTGAAGTTCAGGTCCAGCACACCGAGGCCGGCCTTCTTGCGAATGATCGGCTCCCAGACTTTCCACATGCCCTTGGGCTTGAAGAACGCCTTGTAATAGAAACCCACCGGCATGAACCTGGAAAACTTGCCCATGTAGGCGTCTTTGTCGTCATCCAGCGAGCCATTGAAGTTCTGGCCGAAGACATTGAGACCCGCGCGAATCGGGTAGGCATCGGCCAGGACGTTGGGCTCTTGCGGCAGTTGCACCAGGGTGTTGGCGTCCTGACCGGCCATGGTCAAAGGGCCGCGCGGGCGGTGGTATTTGAACGAGCGCGACATCAGGAAACGGCCATTGGCGAGCAGGGCGCTGGCGACGGTATCGCCCTGCACGCCCTGATAATCCTTGCCGTCAAAGCTGAAGCGCAACGGCTGGTCACGGTCGATCAACAGCCCCATGGGGGCGGGCAGGCGGCTCATCCGGCAATCTCCCTGGCGGCGAAATCGACACGGGCGTTGAACACTTCCCGGGCATCGAAGGTGCGAATCACTTCATCGGTGACGGTGTGGCGCTCGGCCAGAAACCAGTAGCTGGACGGTGTGTGCATCCACCATTCGGTGACGATGCCTGCTTCGTTATCGCTGTTGAACACGTAGTCGGCCCATTCCAGGTCGGTGCAGGTAGCCGGGTCCGGCATGCGCTTGAACTCGCCGCCGTAAGTGAATTCGCTGATGTTGCGCAGCCCGTTGAGCGGGCAATGCAGAAGTTTCATGGTCTGTGCTCCGCGTTAATGGCTGGCTGCCGTGGCGCCCATTTCGTTGACTTGAATAAAGCGCGAGAAACGCTCCAGGGCGAACGGCGCGATCAGTTCCGGGGTCTTGCCGGTGGCGACCATCTCGGCCATGGTCTTGCCGACGATGGGCGTGGCCTTGAAGCCCCAGGTGCCCCAGCCTGCGTCCAGGTAATAATTTTTTACCGGTGAAAGCCCCATGATCGGGCTGTAGTCCGGGGTCATATCGGTGATCCCGGCCCACTGGCGCATCAACTTGGCGTTGGCCAGGAACGGGAACATCTCGATGGCATGGGCCAGCAGGCTTTCCTTCAGGTCCAGGGTCGAACGGGTGTTGTACAGCGGGTATGGATCGGAACCGCCGCCGAACACCACTTCGCCACGGCTGGTCTGCTGCACGTAGCAGTGCAGCGCCGAAGAACTCACCAACGGGTCGAGGAACGGCTTGAACGGCTGGGTGACCATGGCCTGCAACGGGTAGGTATGGATCGGCGCGCGGATCCCGGCTTTCTTCAGCATCAGCGAACTGGCCCCGGCAATCGCCTGCACCGCGCAGCCGCACTTGATGGTGCCGCGATTGGTCTTCACGGCGGTGATAGCGCCGTTCTCGATGATCAGGTCCTGCACTTCAGTGAGCTGGTGGATTTCCACGCCGCGCTTGGCCGCTTCCTTGGCGTAACCCCAGGCCACGGCGTCGTGGCGAGCGGTGCCGCCGCTCATGTGCCAGAGCCCGGCCAGCACCGGAATATGCCCGGGGTCCAGGTTCAGGCTCGGCACCAGTTCGCGGATCTGCTGGCGGTCGATCATCTCCGTGCGGCCACCGAAATGCTTGTTCACTTCGGCACGCTGGCGGAACGCGCGCACGGTGGCATCGGTGTGGGCCAGGGTCAGTTGGCCGCGTTCGGAGTACATGACGTTGAAGTTGAATTCGTTGGACAGGTTCTCGAACAGCTTCACCGACTCGATATAAAACTTCACGCCTTCGCTGGTCAGGTAGTTGGAGCGAATCACCGCCGTGTTACGTGCGGTGTTGCCACCACCCAGGTAGGACTTTTCCAGCACCGCGACATTGGTAATGCCGTGATACTTGGCCAGGTAATAAGCGATGGCCACACCATGACCGCCGCCGCCGATGATCACCACGTCATAGGAGGACTTCAGCTCCTTGGGCGGCGGCAGATCGACTTCGGCCGGGTATTCGGCGCCCAGCCCGTATTTCAAGAGATTGAAGGGCATGGGGCCTCCGATTTGGCGTGGGTTCTGGCCTGCTGTTGCGCGGCGATCAAGGTGTTTTTCATCAGGAAAGCGATGGTCATCGGCCCGACGCCACCGGGCACCGGCGTGATGGCGCTGACCACAGGCAGGGCGCTGTCGAAGTCGACATCGCCGACCAGGCGGCTGCGCTCGCCTTCGGTAATACGGTTAATACCGACGTCGATCACCACCGCGCCAGGCTTGAGCCAACTGGCATCGATCATCCGTGGGCGACCCACGGCGGCGATGACGATATCGGCCTGGCGCGACAATTCGGCGGCGTTGCGGCTGCGCGAGTGCAGCATTGTGACGCTGCAATGGGCCTGCAACAGCAGGGCGGCCATGGGCTTGCCGACAATATTCGAACGGCCGATGACCACCGCATGCAGACCACTCAGATCACCGAGGGTGTCTTGCAGCAATTGCATGCAGCCCGACGGCGTACAGGGTGTCAGCACTGTGCGGCCCTGGCTCAGGCCCCCGACGTTCTCGCTATGGAAACCGTCGACGTCCTTGCCCGGATCAATGGCCTGCAAGGCGCGGGTTTCTTCGATATGGGCCGGCAGCGGCAGTTGCAGAAGAATGCCGTGCACTTCGCTATCGAGGTTGAGGCGGCGGATCAGCTCCAGCAGCTCGTCCTCGCCGGTGTCCGCAGCCAGCTTGTACTCAAGCGAGCGGATGCCACATTCCTCGGCGCGCAGGATTTTGTTGCGCACATAGACCTGGCTGGCCGGATCTTCCCCGACCAGGATCACCGCCAGGCACGGTTGAATGCCGGTTGCGACCATGCTCGCCACATCCAGCTTTACCTGTTGCAGAACCCGCGCGGCGGCGGCCTTGCCATCGATCAGTTGTGAGCTGTTCATTTGAAAATCACCGTGCGGTCGTTATTGAGGAAGACGCGGTGTTGCAGATGGAATTTCACTGCCTTGGAAAGGGCCACGGTCTCGGTGTCGCGACCGATGGCAACCAGGTCGTCGGGGCGATAGGCGTGATCGACGCGCTGCACCTCCTGCTCGATGATCGGGCCTTCGTCGAGGTCGCTGGTGACGTAGTGGGCGGTGGCGCCGATCAGCTTCACACCGCGCTCGTAGGCCTGGTGGTAGGGCTTGGCGCCCTTGAAGCCGGGGAGGAACGAGTGGTGGATATTGATCGCCCGACCCGAGAGCTGGCGGCACAGGTCATCAGAGAGAATCTGCATATAGCGGGCGAGGACCACCAGATCGGTCTCGGTTTCGTCGACGATCTTCATCAGCGCCGCCTCCTGCTGGGCCTTGGTGTCCTTGGTCACCGGCAGGTAGATAAAACGAATGCCTTCACGCTCGGCCATGGGCCGCAGGTCCAGGTGATTGGAGACGATGGCGGTGATGGTCATGTCCATCTCGCCCTTGTGATGGCGGTACAACAGGTCGGTCAGGCAATGGTCGAACTTGCTGACCATCAGCAAGACGCGCATCGGCTGATTGCTGTCGAACATCTCCCAGTCCATCTCGAACCGCTCGGCCACCTTCACGAAGCCCGCCTTGAGGCCGTCCAGCTCACCCTGCCGACCGTCGTTGAAACGGAACACGGCACGCATGAAAAACTTGCCGCTGCCCTCGTCGTCGAACTGCGACATCTCGCCGATGTAGCAGCCGCTGTCGGCCAGGTAAGAAGTGACAGCAGCGACAATGCCGGACGTGGCGGCACAGCTGACCTTGAGAATGAAGGTGTTCTGCAGCTTGGACATGACGAAAGATCCTCGGGAGGTGACGGGCAGGTCATCACCGAGTGTTCGGGGGTGAAAGAAATTTTTACCGGTCAATAAAAAATCCCACGGGGAATAATTTATTCCTGCGGATGCTTTTATAGGTGAAGCGGAGGGAGGGTGTCTAGGGATTTTGTGAAAATTAGTTTCCCCTTGGGAAACTATCTGGCCGGATGGTTGCTTAACCTGTGGGACCGGCTTTAGCCGGGAAGGCTACATTACAGGCTAAGCAGACAGGTGAGTGCTCAGGCTTCTTCCCGGCTGAAGCCAGTCCCACCAAAGCCTGTCACAAATCCAGCAGTCGGATTACTCGCCATTACTCCCGTAATTCATGATCGACAACAGCCTGATCGGCACCTGCAGCAATTGCTCCGGCCCATGGGGCACGTCGCCGTCGAAGGTCAGGCTGTCGCCAGCTTCCATCTTGTACAACTGGTTGCCATGGCGATAGACCAGCTCGCCTTCGAGCAGATGGAGGAACTCGGTGCCAGGGTGGGAGAAGGTCGGGAACTCTTCGCTGGCGTCATCCATGGTCACCATATAGGCCTCGAAACTTTTCTTCGGCCCGCGGGTATGGTTGAGCAGGTGGTAGGTGTGGCCTTTCTCCGTACCACGGCGCACGACTTCAAGCCCTTCATCCTTCTTCACCAAGAGCGCACTGCCGCCCTGTTGGTCGTACTGGCTGAACAGCTTGGACATGGGAATGCCCAGCACATCGCACAGACGGCTGAGGGTATCGAGGCTGGTGGAGACCTGGGCATTTTCGATCTTGCTCAGCATGCCCTGGCTGATCCCGGCGATGCGCGCAACTTCCGCCAGCTTCAAGTCTTGAGCCTGGCGTTGTCGCTTGATCTGCATGCCCAGGTACTGCTCGAGCTTGAGACGGGTCTGCGGTTCGGTCGCTGTATTCATGTGACGCCCATTTTTGTGGCGGGAATTTCAATTGCGCGCTCTAACGGGGCGCTTATCAGGCTCGGGAGGATTTCTGCACTGGCAGATATTCGTACCGGGAAACGAATTTTCTCATAAATACGATAAGCATGTCTCTGATCCACATCGGTTTTGAGTCGTTTCAGCCCCGCTCGGCGGCACATTGGCAAAGCTCTTGCATTCCTGTTGTGAAAGTTAATTTCCTTGTGGGAATTTTAACTCTGGGGTAAAACGTCGCTGTCGGTACGGCATGACGTCCCCGGGAAGACATTCACATCACAGTCATGCTGTTGCCTATCAGGAGCCCAGCCCATGTTGCCAAGCGAAACCCAACGTCTGATTCAGGAACACGGGATCAAATATGTCCTGGCGCAGTTCGTGGACATCCACGGCTCGGCCAAGACCAAGTCGGTGCCGATCTCCGGTCTGGAAATGGTCATCGAGGATGGCGCCGGGTTCGCCGGGTTCGCTATCTCCGGCATGGGTATGGAACCCCACGGCCCGGACTTCATGGCCAAGGGCGACCTGTCGTCCCTGACCCCGGTGCCATGGCAGCCGGGTTACGGTCGTGTGGTCTGCATCGGTCACGTCGAAGGCAAGCCCTGGCCGTATGACAGCCGCTATGTGCTGCAACAGCAGGTACAGCGCCTGAGCGACCGCGGCTGGACCCTGAACACCGGCCTGGAGCCGGAATTCAGCCTGTTCCAGCGTGATGCCGGGGGCAAACTGCAACTGGTGGACGCCAGCGATAACCTCGACAAGCCGTGCTACGACTACAAGGGCCTGTCGCGCTCCCGGGCCTTTCTCGAACGCCTGACCGAAGCCTTGCAGCCGGTGGGTTTCGACATCTATCAAATCGACCACGAAGACGCCAACGGCCAGTTCGAGATCAACTACACCTACAGCGATGCCATGGAGTCGGCAGACCGCTTCACCTTCTTCCGCATGGCCGCCGGCGAGATCGCCAATGACATGGGCATGATCTGCTCGTTCATGCCCAAGCCGGATCCGAAGCGCGCCGGTAACGGCATGCACTTCCACCTGTCCATCGCCAGCGCCAGCAACAAGAACCTGTTTCACGACGCCAGTGACCCGAGCGGCATGGGCCTGTCGAAAATGGCCTATCACTTTGCCGCCGGCCTGCTGGCCCACGGCCCGGCCCTGTGTGCCTTCGCGGCACCGACGGTCAACTCCTACAAACGCCTGGTGGTCGGCAATTCCCTGTCCGGCGCGACCTGGGCTCCGGCCTTTATCGCCTTCGGTTCCAACAACCGCTCGGCCATGGTCCGCGTGCCCTATGGCCGTCTGGAATTCCGCCTGCCGGATGCCGGTTGCAACCCGTATCTGGTCAGCGCCGCGATCATCGCCGCAGGCCTGGATGGCATCGACCGCCAACTGGAAATCGACAACGTCTGCAACGAGAACCTCTACAAACTGAGCCTCGAAGAAATCGCCGCGCGCGGCATCAAGACCCTGCCGCAGTCGCTCAAGGAAGCCTGCGACGCGCTGGAGGCCGACCCGTTGTTTGCCGAGGTCATGGGCAATGAAATCGTCGGCGAATTCATCAAGCTCAAGCGCATGGAGTGGGTGGAGTACAGCCGCCATGTGAGTGATTGGGAAGTTAAGCGTTACACGGAATTCTTTTGAGGTCGCTGGGCGGCAGCTGCAAGTTTCAAGCTGCAAGCGGCAAGTAAAAGCAGTTTTGCGGCGAATACCAAATTTTCTATCAACCCGGCCAGCTTGCAGCTTAAAGCTTGCGGCTTGCCGCTCCCGAACAAGGTGAGGCTATGTGCGGAATTGTGGGCTTATATCTGAAAAACCCGGCGCTGGAATCCCAGCTCGGCAAGCTGTTCGAACCCATGCTGGCGGCCATGACCGACCGTGGTCCGGACAGCGCCGGCTTCGCCATCTACGGTGACGAAGTGGCCGATGGCTGGGTCAAGCTGACCTTGCAGGCGACCACCGAAGATTACGACTTCAAGATGCTGGTCTCGGTGATTGAAGCCAAATTGGGCGCGCCATTGGAGTGGTTTCAGAACGCTACGGCCATCGTGCTCAAGATCAAGGCTGAAGAAGCGGTGGTTCGTGCCGCCCTGGCTGAACTGGCGCCAACAGTGCGCATTATGAGCGCCGGGCAGAGCATCGAAATCCTCAAGGGCATGGGGTTGCCGAAAGAGATTTCCGAGCGTTTCGGCCTGGGCTCCATGAAAGGCAGCCACATCATCGGCCACACCCGCATGGCCACCGAAAGCGCCGTGACCATGGAAGGCAGCCACCCGTTTTCCACCGGCGCCGACCTGTGCCTGGTGCATAACGGCTCGTTGTCCAACCACTTCCGCCTGCGTCAGGAACTGCGCCGCGAAGGCATCAATTTCGAAACCGAAAACGACACCGAAGTCGCTGCCGGTTACCTGGCCTGGCGCCTGCAACAGGGCGATTCGCTCAAGCAGGCGTTGGACAATTCCCTGGAAGCACTGGATGGCTTTTTCACCTTCGCCATCGGCACGCGCAACGGCTTTGCGGTGATCCGTGATCCGATTGCCTGCAAGCCGGCGATCCTCGCCGAGACCGATGACTACGTCGCCATGGCCTCGGAATACCAGGCGCTGTCGAGCCTGCCGGGCATTGAAAAAGCCAAGGTCTGGGAACCTGTCCCGGCCACCATGTACATCTGGGAACGCGAGTCGGCTTAAGGAGCACGCACATGAAAACCATCGATCTTTCCACTGCCACCGTGCGTGAGCTCAATCAGGCGCTGCACGACCAGGTCAACAATGTTCAGGACCGCGAATGGGTCGTGACCCACGCCAACGGCGCCCACAACCTGGCGGTCGGCGTCAACGAAGCGGTGTCCATCGATATCCAGGGCCACGCCGGTTACTACTGCGCGGGCATGAATCAGAAAGCCAATATCACCGTACACGGCAACGTCGGTGTGGGCTGCGCGGAAAACATGATGTCCGGCTATGTCCGGGTCAAGGGCAGCGCTTCGCAAGCAGCTGGCGCCACGGCTCACGGCGGGCTGTTGGTCATTGAAGGCGATGCCGGTGCCCGTTGCGGTATTTCCATGAAAGGCATCGACATCGTCGTTGGCGGCAGCATCGGCCATATGAGCTGCTTCATGGGCCAGGCCGGGCGTCTGGTGGTGTGCGGCGACGCGGGCGATGCCCTGGGCGATTCGCTGTACGAAACCCGCATCTACGTCAAAGGCAAGGTCGAGTCATTGGGTTCGGACTGCATCGCCAAAGAGATGCGCGCCGAACACTTGGAAGAGCTGCAAGAGCTGCTCAACCGCGCCGGTTTCAACGAGAAGGCTGCGGACTTCAAGCGCTATGGCTCGGCTCGTCAGCTGTACAACTTCAAAGTCGATAACGCTTCCGCGTACTGATTCAGGAGCAAGAACATGAGTGACTCGCAAACCCCAAAGGCACCTCCAGTACTGCGTGAATCGGCCACTTTCGACCGTCTGACCATTCAGGAAATCCAGCGTGCCGCCGAAACCGGCATCTACGACATTCGCGGCGGCGGCACCAAGCGCAAGTTGCCGCACTTCGATGACCTGCTGCTGCTCGGCGCCAGCGTGTCGCGTTATCCGCTGGAAGGCTACCGCGAGAAGTGCGGTACCGACGTGATCCTCGGCAACCGCTTCGCCAAGAAGCCGCTGCACCTGAAGATCCCGGTGACCATCGCCGGCATGAGCTTCGGCGCGCTGTCGGCCAACGCCAAGGAAGCCCTGGGCCGTGGCGCAACCATCGCCGGGACCAGCACTACCACCGGCGACGGCGGCATGACCCCGGAAGAACGCGGCCAGTCTCAGCACCTGGTGTATCAGTACCTGCCGTCGCGCTACGGCATGAACCCTGACGACCTGCGCAAGGCCGACGCCATTGAAATCGTCCTCGGCCAAGGCGCCAAGCCGGGCGGTGGCGGCATGCTGCTGGGCATGAAAGTCACCGAGCGTGTGGCGGGTATGCGTACCTTGCCCGTTGGCGTGGATCAGCGTTCGGCCTGCCGTCACCCGGACTGGACCGGCCCCGACGACCTGGCGATCAAGATTGCCGAAATCCGCGAAATCACCGACTGGGAAAAGCCCATCTACGTGAAGATCGGTGCCAGCCGCCCGTACTACGACGTCAAGCTGGCGGTAAAAGCCGGTGCCGATGTGATCGTCCTCGACGGCATGCAGGGCGGTACGGCGGCGACTCAGGAAGTGTTCATCGAACACGTCGGCATTCCGATTCTGCCGGCCATCCCGCAAGCGGTGCAGGCCCTGCAAGAGATGGGCATGCATCGCAAGGTGCAGTTGATCGTCTCCGGTGGTATCCGCAACGGTGCTGACGTGGCCAAAGCCATGGCGCTGGGTGCTGATGCAGTGGCCATCGGCACGGCTGCGCTGATCGCGTTGGGCGACAACCATCCACGTCTGGACGAAGAGCTGAAGAAGATCGGTTCGGCGGCCGGTTTCTATGATGACTGGCAGAACGGCCGCGATCCGGCGGGTATCACCACCCAGGACCCGGAACTGTCCAAGCGTCTTGATCCGGTGGAAGGTGGCCGTCGTCTGGCCAACTACCTGCGGGTACTGGTGCTGGAAGCGCAAACAATGGCCCGGGCCTGCGGCAAGTCGCACCTGCATAACCTCGATCCGGAAGACCTGGTGGCGCTGACCGTGGAATCGGCGGCGATGGCGCGGGTGCCGTTGGCGGGGACCAACTGGATTCCGGGGCAGCAGCAGTATTGAGCAACCCTGTGGGAGCGAGCGATGTGGTAACCCGACTTGCCCGCTCCCACCCAATACGACGCACTTTCTGAATTGAAATGTGATTTCTGTAGGAGCTGCCGAAGGCTGCGAAAGCGTGTATCAGACAGACCCATTCGCAGCCTTCGGCAGCTCCTACGGGACCGTGTTTTTCGCACGGTTTTTGTGTGTTTGCAGGATAAGTCTTACAAGAAAAGTGACGAATCTGACGGATCGCTCCCTTTATCTTGAATGAAGTTTCCTTAACAATCCCAGCCGCTTGTGCCCACCAAATTCCGGAACTAGTCTGCGCTCCGCCACTGGCAAATCAGTGGTCGGGCGTGAGACCCCGGCTTTTTATAGGCACAGGCTTGTCATTGCATATGGCAGCTGTGTGCAGGCAGACCTCGGTCTGGCCGGGTGCCTATAACCGGTATTCTCACCCTGTACATGGCTGCCACCTTTTGCCCCGTGAGAATGGCATTGGCCGTGGTCTATATGATCGATATGGCTAAAGCGTTGGTTGATCAGTCGATTATCGAACTGGAGAAGCGCCCGAAACCCGCCAACGCATAACCTGCAGGTTGACGCAGTGTGCTTCTGTGGGACCGGCTTTAGCCGGGAAGGCAATGTGACAGGCGATAAAATGCATCGGTCATGCCTACGCCTTCCCGGCTAAAGCCGGTCCCACATGGTCCACATCGGCCCCGCCAGCTGTCACTCGCTCGCAGCAGGCTGATCCAGCTCTTCCAATGCCGCCGCATTGTTCTTGAACGCCGCCGCAAACACGGTGCGGTTCTTGGCCATGAAGATGCCGATATCTTCCGCCAGGTTCTCGGTCAGGTCCGGTACGTTCTTGATCAGCGTCGCGGTCAGGGATTCGGCCAGCTCAAGCATCTGGTCGTGTGCATCGGCGAGTTTGCGGTCCACGAATGTAGTCTCCAAGTCGCGGGTACTGCGATACAGGGTTTCAACAGCCATATTCGGCCTCGTCTGTTAGGGGCTAATCCCCGATTGAAGGTTGCAGTCTGTTCACGTCTGCCGGGGCCGCATACCGGCCTTTAGCAATTACTGTGTTTTTATACAGGTTTCAGGATAGTCCAAATGTCCGTCCGCTGAACAGGGGCAATTGCATTCTTTTTTACACCTTGCGACAACCCGTCACGCCCTCAACCATAGCCAATGGCCCTGATCCTGCTTTAAAAAGCCTGTCGCTCAAAGCGTCATGCTTGGGCGCTACGCTCCAATCGTCTGATCAAGGAAGTACATCGTGAAAATCAACTGGGCTGAAACCTTGCGTCAGCGCGTACATAACTGTGCTGAATCATTGGGCAACCTGTTCGTCGAGAGCTTCCACTATCTGGCGCTGTTCGCCATCGGCGGGGTCACGGCGTGGGCGGCAGTCATGGCGTTCCTGGGCATGCTGGAAAAGGGCCACATTGCCGTCGATGACATCCTGTTGCTGTTCATCTACCTGGAATTGGGGGCAATGGTCGGGATTTACTTCAAGACCAACCACATGCCCGTGCGCTTCCTGATCTACGTGGCGATCACGGCACTGACCCGTCTGCTGATCTCCGACGTCTCGCACCATAATCCACCGGATATCGGCATCATCTACCTGTGCGGCGGGATTCTGCTGCTGGCGTTTGCGATTCTGGTGGTGCGCTATGCGTCGTCGCAGTATCCATCGGTCAAGGTGCAGGACCCGCATAGCAAGAGCAAGGTACTGATTGAGGAGAGTGGGGAGAGTTGAGGAAGGGAGGGGCGTTGGTTTGAGTTCGATGGGAGAGAAACCTGTGGGAGCGAATTCATTCGCGAAAGGGCCGGTACATCCGACGCTCATATAGCGTCTGAGCAACTGCCTTCGCGAATGAATTCGCTCCCACAAAGTTTGCTTCCATAATTCGCTGCCCCAGGGGACATCGGATGTCAGTAGCCCAGGCAGGCTCCTGGCATCTGGCGCTTACATCGCGATACGGAAAATCTCTTCAATCTCGCCCTGATTCGCCGGGCGCGGGTTGGTGAAGCCGCAGGCGTCTTTCATGGCGTTGGCGGCCAGGGTCGGGATGTCGTCGGCCTTGGCCCCCAGCTCGGCCAGGCCGCCCGGAATACCGATATCGCCAGACAGTTTACGGATGGCCGCAATGGCCGCCGCTGCACCTTCAGTGTTGTCCAGGCGCTGGGTGTCGATGCCCATGGCCGTGGCCACATCTTTCAGGCGCGCCGGGCAGACGCTGGCGTTGAAGCTTTCCACATGGGGCAGCAATACCGCGTTGCAGACGCCGTGGGGCAGGTCGTAGAAGCCGCCCAGCTGGTGCGCCATGGCATGCACATAACCCAACGAAGCATTGTTGAAGGCCATGCCCGCGAGGAACTGCGCATAGGCCATGTTTTCCCGCGCGGGCATGTCACTGCCGTTGGCGACGGCGGTGCGCAGGTTGGCAGAGATCAGTTCCACGGCCTTGAGAGCACAGGCGTCGGTGATCGGCGTCGCGGCCGTGGAAACGTAGGCTTCGATGGCGTGGGTCAGGGCGTCCATGCCGGTGGCGGCGGTCAGGCCCTTGGGCATGGCGGCCATCAGCGCCGGGTCGTTGACCGACAGCAGTGGGGTGACGTTGCGGTCGACGATGGCCATTTTCACGTGGCGGGTTTCGTCGGTGATGATGCAGAAGCGGGTCATTTCACTGGCCGTACCGGCCGTGGTGTTGATGGCAATCAGCGGCAGTTGTGGCTTGGCTGATTGGTCGACACCTTCGTAATCGCTGATTTCCCCGCCGTTCGCCGCTACCAGGGCGATGCCCTTGGCGCAGTCATGGGGCGAACCGCCACCCAGGGAAATGATGAAATCGGCGCCGCTGAGCTTGAGTTTCTCCAGGCCTTTTTCCACGTTGCTGACCGTCGGGTTGGGTTTGGCGCCGTCGAAGATCGTGGCATTGATGTCCTGTTCGCGCAGCAGTGTCGCGACCTTATCGGCAACGCCTGCTTTGGCCAGGCCCGCATCGGTAACGATCAGCGCGTGACGGAAACCGTATTTGCGAATGGCGTCCATGGCTTCGTTAAGGCTGCCGATGCCCATCATGTTCACGGACGGAATGAAAAAGGTGCTGCTCATGATTAATCCTCTTTTTATGGTTATTTGGCCAGGGCGGCCGGAGGTGCACTCATCAAGTGGGATTCATCCTAGGAGCATCATGCGGGGGACTAAATGGTCCTTTAGGTAGCGAAGGGGCGGGTCTTTGGTCGTAGTGGCGGGATGATGTGGGAAGGCTTTCAAGTAGATGCAGGCGGGCAAAAAAATGCCCCGATAAAGGGGCATTTTCCGTGTTTTCAGAGCGTTATCGGGTCCATTCGCCCTGATGCCAGTGCCAGCTGTTGCCGCGCTGCTCCCAGTACGGGTGCACATAGCGATAACCGGCGCGTTCCGGTTCCCAATGGCCATGTACTGCCACATAGCGGCCGCCTTCCCAGTTCCAGTAGCCGCGGGCCCAGATGTAACCCGGACGCGGACGCGGTTCGACTTCGACGTACTGCACGGGCGGCGGTTGCGGGGCGATGACTTCGGCGTAGGCGGGGCGTTCGACCACGACCCGACGTTCGCGGTAGGGGTGCTCGTAGACGCAGCCGGAAGCGGTGGCAACCAGTGCGAGCACAGCAACATAACGTAAGAACATACAACCTCCTCGGTGGTCCCGGCGTCGGGTCAAACAGCGCCGGGAGGGACGATCGGGTTAGTTGTAACAGGTCATGTCTGTCGACTGCCTGAACACGTATCCTGTGGGACCGGCTTTAGCCGGGAAACTGCATATTCATGGCTTCGAATAACGCCTTCCGGCCAAAACCGGTCCCACAGAAAGAATGCGTCAATCGGGTATCGGTAGGGCTTAAAGCCGGGCCACCTGCACATTACGCAAGCTTTGCCAGTCATTACGACGGGCCGGTACCGCCAGGGAGCGAAGGTTATCGCCGTCGGTCATGGCCGCGAGGATTTCCATGGCGCAGTGGCCTTTTTCGATGGCGATGCCGAATTGCACGCTCTCGATCAGGCGCTGCAGGCGCTTGGGCTCGTTGCGCTGGGCGGCGCTGATCAGACGTTTGGCAACAACGCCCGATTCATTGGAAAGGGTCAGCATGATACTGCCATCGAGGCCTTGGATACTCAGGTTCACCCGGTAGTCTGGGTGAAAGGCGTCGGTGATCTGTTGAAATGGATTATCCATTATTCGCTACCTGCCAGTGGGTCTGCATAAGTTGACTTGGTGTTAGTCCCTTTAGTTCTCAATGGATGATCAGCGGCGTGAAATTTTATGTTCGGCCGTTGGGGATGGGTACACCGGTGTACTTGCATGGTTCGGGCCAGATCCAAGGTGATCACTGTGAATGGAGAGCGAGGCAGGACGCGGGGTTCAGCGTTTATTGGGCGATATGGACGTGGATTGTAGGACGATCCGTCGAGCGGTTGTTTTCGAGAAGTGTTGCAGATATCGAACAAAGCACCATTACAGCGCTTCATGTGCATGTCGTGGTGCGCTGTGTGATGGCATATACAGCGTTTTCATATCACTGTAATAGATCTGCGCAAACAAGAAGGGCGGACCTGTTCTCACAGGCCCGCCCTTATCGATGGTCAATATAAAAAGATGAATCAGCCGACCTGGGCTTCCTTCTCCTGCTCTTTTTCCAGGAATTCTTCCTGCAGCAGAGCGTCCGGGTTGGCCGCGTCCTGATCTTCAAGGACGATGGCATTCTGACCTGGGCGTTTGTGGCGCAGTTTGCCGAACAGGTGTTCCAGGGCGTGATCAAGTTTTACGGCGGCGCCATCCACAGCCTGCTCCAGCGTATCGGCCTTGTGGGTGACTGAAATCGGTTGGTGTCCTTTTGGCCGGGCTTCCATCTGGCAGCGCAGATCATGCGGGCCGGGCTTGTCGCCATTTTCATCGCGGATATGGACTTCGACGCGGGTCAAATCTTCTTCATAGCGTTCGAGCGTGCTTTCAACGGTGGTACGTACCCACTCCTCCAGTCGGATGCTGCTTTCGATGTGGTTATCGCTATTGACTTGGATTTGCATAGTTCTTCCCTTATTAGGCTTGCTCGTGAGTGCAGAACGGAGGGCCTCTGGTGAGGTCCGTTTCCTGCGCCCTCATTCACAGTGTTGGCGCCGATCGATAAACAATTCAACCCAATAAGTCAGAAATATTTTTGTACGGAAAAAAATTCACTCAGCAGGTTCGCTGACGATGCCGGGGTTTTCCTTGGGGATCCCGAGGCATCGAGAATATTGGCGGGTTTTGTTGAGGCATTATTTGTTACACAAGAGGTAGACGTAGGAGCGAGGCTTGCCCGCGAAGGCGCTATACCCGGCGCAGAAAGTTTGTCGGATGTACCAACTTTTTCGCGGGCAAGCCTCGCTCCCACATAAGCTGTGTTGTCGTCAGAGCGTGCCGACAAACGCCAACCGATACTCCCCCGGCGTCGCCCCTACCACCTGGCGGAAGCGATTGGTGAAGTGGCTGGCGCTGGCAAATCCACAGGCCAGGGCGATCTGGCCAAGCGGCTGGCGGGTGCTGCGCAGCAGCTGGCAGGCGTGGTCGAGGCGTCGGGCAAGCAGATACTGATGCGGCGGCAGGCCAAAGCTTTCGCGGAACATGCGGGCGAAATGGTATTCCGACAGCGCACACAACCCGGCCAGTTGCCCGAGGCTCAGGGGATCGGCCAGATGCTGTTCGATAAACTCCACCAGTTGCCGACGCAAGTGCGGCGCCAGGCCCCCCTTGACCCGCAGACCATCGCGCAGGCCAACCTGGCTCAACAGCGTATGGCTGAGCAGTTCATGGGCCAGGCTGCTGCCGAGCAGACGTTCGGCGGGTTCGTTCCAGTCGAGGTGGATCAACCGATGAAAGCGCTCGACCTGCAGCGGGTCGTCGAAAAAGGTGTCTTCGCGCAATTGCAGTTCCCGGGGCTCGCGGTCGAGCAGGGTGATGCAACCCAGGGCGAACTGTTCCGGGCTGACGTACAGGTGCGCCAGGCGGATTTCACCGTTGATCACCCAGGACGATTCATGTCCGGCAGGCAAGGTGCAAAGCTTGCCGGGGCTGCCCTTGGCGTCGGGTTGATCGCGACGAAAGGTGCCGGTGCCGCCGTTGATATAACACGACAGCGTATGGTGAGACGGCCCGTGATACTCCTGAGCGTCATGCCGGTTATTCCACAACGCCGCAACCAATCCGTCGCCCAGCCCGGCGCTCTGCTCAAGATGGGCATTGGGCGAGCTGTTCAGGGCATTGAAGACCTGGAGGTTGTCGAGTGATGGCATTTCGTACGGTTCCTGTAGGCCTTGCATCCTACTCTGCCGTTCGCCATCTGCCAGCCAGCGGACGATCAAATGCGCAAGATTTTGCAAGTGGCCGCCTGCCCGACCACGCAGACTGATGGCTCATCGAGGAGCCCATCATGAACATCTCGCTTTATCTGCTGACCGTACTGATCTGGGGCACCACCTGGATTGCCCTGAAGCTGCAACTCGGCGTGGTAGCCATTGCGGTCTCCATCGTCTATCGCTTCGGTTTTGCCGCACTGATGCTGTTTGCCATCCTGCTGCTCAGC
The DNA here is from genome assembly GCF_047303955.1 of Pseudomonas sp. Pseusp88. Taxonomy (NCBI): domain Bacteria; kingdom Pseudomonadati; phylum Pseudomonadota; class Gammaproteobacteria; order Pseudomonadales; family Pseudomonadaceae; genus Pseudomonas; species Pseudomonas sp. Pseusp88. The sequence goes on from NZ_JBGLYM010000004.1 coordinate 115,652, forward strand.
GGACGCCTGCAGAAGGTCAATCGTCGCGGTCAGTGGATTTGCCTGGCCCAGGGCCTGTGCCTGTTCTGCGTCAACTTCATGTGCTTCTACACCGCCAGTCAGTGGATTCCCAGTGGCCTGATCGCCGTGGTGTTTTCCACTTCGACCCTGTGGAATGCCCTGAATGCGCGGATCTTCTTCAAGCAGAAAGTCGCTCGCAATGTGCTGGGTGGCGGTGCTCTTGGCTTGATCGGCCTGGCCTGCCTGTTCTGGCCGGAGCTGTCGGGCCATAGCGCCAGCCGCGAAACACTGATCGGCCTGGGCCTGGCCCTGCTGGGCACGCTGTGTTTCTCGGCGGGGAACATGCTGTCGAGCCTGCAACAGAAAGCCGGCCTGCGGCCCCTGACCACCAATGCCTACGGCATGCTCTACGGTGCCGGGATGCTCGCGTTGTATTGCCTGCTCAGCGGCACGTCGTTCAGCTTCGAATGGAACACGCGCTATATCAGTTCGCTGGCGTATCTGGTGGTGGCCGGATCGGTGATCGGCTTTACCGCCTACCTGACTCTGGTCGGGCGCATGGGGCCGGAGCGGGCAGCGTATTGCACGGTGCTGTTCCCGGTGGTGGCGCTGAATATCTCGGCGTTTGCCGAGGGCTATCAGTGGACGCTGCCGGCCCTGGCCGGGTTGGCGTTGGTGATGCTGGGCAATGTGTTGGTGTTTAGAAAACCCAAACAGGTCGTGGTACCGGTGGCCGCAAAAATGGCGTAGCAAATCATGTAGGAGCGAGGCTTGCCCGCGAATCAGGCGAGGCGATGTATCAGGCACATCGCGTTGACCCATTCGCGGGCAAGCCTCGCTCCAGCGGTGTCGAGTCAGCCCTTCCAGACCTGCGGATTTACCAGGTTCTTCGGCTTCTTACCCAGCAGCGCGCTACGCAGGTTGTCATAGGCAAGATCAGCCATGGCCTGGCGGGTTTCCGAGGTGGCGGAGCCGATATGGGGCAGGGTCACGGCGTTGCTCAGCTGGAACAGCGGCGATTCGCTCAGGGGTTCCTTTTCGTAGACATCCAGCCCGGCGCCACGAATGGTGCCGTCCTGCAGGGCCTTGATCAGTGCCGGTTCGTCGACGATCGGGCCACGGGCGATATTGATCAGAATTGCGCTGCGCTTCATCAGGCCCAGTTCACGGGTGCTGATCAGGTGGCGGGTTTTTTCGCTCAAGGGCACGACCAGGCAGACGAAATCGGCTTCAGCCAGCAGTTGATCGAGGCTGCGCAACTGCGCGCCCAGTTCCTCCTCGACTGCGGTCTTGCGGCTGTTGCCGCTGTACAGGATCGGCATGTTGAAACCCAGGCGACCGCGCCGGGCGATGGCCGCGCCGATATTGCCCATGCCGACGATACCCAGGGTCTTGCCATGGACGTCAGTGCCGAAATGCGGCGCTTCGACGCTGCGCTTCCACTGGCCGGCCTTGGTCCAGGCGTCCAGTTCGGCGACGCGGCGGGCACTGCTCATGATCAGCGAGAAACCCAGATCTGCGGTGCTTTCGGTCAGCACGTCAGGGGTGTTGGTCAGCATGATCCCGCGTTCGTTGAAGTAGCCGACGTCGTAGTTGTCGTAACCCACCGAAATGCTCGAGACCACTTCCAGTTGCGTGGCATTGGCCAGTTGCTCGCGACCCAGGGCGCGGCCCGCACCGATCATGCCGTGGCTATGGGGCAGGGCTTCGTTGAACTGGGCGTTGAGGTCGCCTTTTTTCGGATCGGGGATGATTACGTTGAAGTCTTGCGACAGGCGCTCGGCCATTTCAGGAGAGACGCGGCTGAAGGCCAGGACGGTCTTTTTCATCGGGCAGTTACTCGCTGGTGCTCACTGGGAATGGGTAGCACCCTATCATTCATGCCCGTCCTTGGGCAGCCGATTTGCGCAAGTGTCAGGAGTTGAGTGAGGTCAGGGTATGGGTCTGCAAGTCGGCTTCATGGGCGGCCATGAGTTCCGGCAGGGAACCGCGCAAGTACTCGACCCAGGTCTTGATCTTGGCATCCAGGTACTGGCGCGAAGGGTAAATGGCATACAGGTTCAGCTCGTGAGAGCGGTAGTTGGGCAGTACCCGCACCAACGTGCCATTGCGCAGGCCGTCGATGGCGGCGTAGATCGGCAGCAGGGCGATGCCCATGCCGCTGCTGATCGCGGCTTTCATGGCGTCCGGTGAGTTGACCAGGAACGGCGAGCTGTTGATGTTGACCATTTCCTGGCCTTCGGGGCCGTCGAATACCCACTTATCCAGAGGGTAGATCGGGCTGATCAGGCGCAGGCAGGAGTGATTGAGCAAATCACTGGGCTTGTGCGCCATGCCGAAGGTTTTCACGTAGCCGGGTGAGGCACAGGCAATGCTGTAGGTGATGCCCAGTCGTTGAGAGACGAAGCCCGAGTCCGGCAGCTCACTGGCCAGGACGATGGACACGTCATAGCCTTCTTCGAGCAGGTCCGGCGCGCGGTTGGCGAGGGTCAGGTCGAACGAGACATCCGGATGGTTGCGCCGGTAGCGGGCAATCGCATCGATCACATAGTGCTGGCCCACACCCGCCATGGAGTGCACCTTGAGCTGGCCGGCCGGGCGCGCGTGGGCATCGCTGGCTTCGGCTTCGGCCTCTTCGACATAACCGAGGATCTGTTCGCAGCGCAGCAGGTAGCGCTTGCCCGCTTCGGTCAGGGCAATGCGGCGCGTGGTGCGATTGAGCAGACGGGTCTGCAGATGGGCTTCAAGGTTGGAAACGGCACGCGACACGTTGGCCGTGGTGGTGTCGAGCTGAACGGCGGCCGCAGTGAAGCTGCCCGCTTGTGCCACGCAACTGAAAGCGCGCATGTTTTGCAGAGTGTCCATGAGCTGTTCTCTGATGAGATGGCAAATTGTGACATGAAGTTACTGATCCATGTCAGGTATACCAAAGCATTATCACCAGTTCGGTAACAAAGAATCGCACTTCTCCCGTCTTATCGGCGCATTGACAGCTCTCTAGAATCAGCGTTCTGGGCTATTTCACCTCCGTCGGGAACTCGCAGCTGTGCCGCGTCGCATCATCAGTGGGGTCAAACCCCTCAGTATCTGGGCTTTGTCATTAGTCATCAGCGGCTGCATCGGTACCGGGGGAATCGCACCACAAAGCCACTCGCTGGCTGCCAATACCCTGGCTACCGACGAGGCGATTGCCAGCGCCGCCCAGGACGCTCATTGGCCCGCGGCCCAGTGGTGGCGCGCCTACGGTGATGCCCAACTCAATCGCTGGATCGATCTTGCCGTGCAGGGCAACCCGAGCCTGGCCATGGCCGCTGCCCGGGTGCGCCAGGCCAAGGCGTTGGCCGGGATTGCCGAGTCCGCCGAGTCCCTGCATATCAACGGTGACGCGACGATCAAACGGCACAACTGGCCTACCGACCAATTTTACGGTCCGGGCGCGCTGTCCAATACCAGCACCTGGGACAACAATGCCGCCCTCGGCCTGAGCTATTCCCTGGATCTCTGGGGTCGGGAAAGCAATGCCACAGAGCAGGCGCTGGACATGGCGCACATGAGTGCCGCCGAAGAGCGTCAGGCCCAACTGGAATTGCAGGACAATATCGTCCGCGCCTATATCCAGCTGTCTTTGCATTACGCCCAACTGGATATCGTCGAAGCCACACTGGCTCAACAGCAACAGATTCTCGACCTCGCCCAGCGCCGTCTGCAGGGCGGCATCGGCACTCATTTCGAAGTCAGCCAGGCCGAAACACCGCTGCCGGAAACCCATCGCCAGATCGACGAGCTGGAAGAGGCCATCGCCCTCAGTCGCAACCAATTGGCCGCCTTGGCGGGCAAGGGGCCGGGTGACGGTGCGCAATTGCAGCGTCCGACCCTGGCCCTGCAAAACCCATTGAAGTTGCCGTCGACCGTGCCTGCGCAATTGCTTGGCCAGCGCCCGGACGTGGTCGCCAGCAGGTGGCGCGTGGCGGCCCAGGCCCGTGGCATCGATGTGGCCCACGCCGGTTTCTATCCCAACGTCGATCTGGTCGGCAGCCTCGGCTACATGGCCACCGGCGGCGGCATGCTGGAGTTCCTTGCCGGCAAGAAATTCAACTACAGCGGCGGCCCGGCCATCAGCCTGCCGATCTTCGATGGCGGTCGCCTGCGCTCGGAACTGGGCGAAGCCTCGGCCGGTTACGACATGGCCGTGGCGCATTACAACCAGACGCTGATCATGGCGCTCAAGAGCATCTCCGATCAGCTGATTCGCCGGGCCTCAATGGACAAGCAACAAGTGTTCGCCGCCGAGTCGGTGGCGTCGGCGCAGAAGACCTACGACATTGCCATGATCGCCTACAAGCGCGGCCTGACCGATTACCTCAATGTGCTCAATGCCCAGACGCTGCTGTTCCATCAGCAACAGATTCAGCAACAGGTACAGGCCGCGCGCCTGAGTGCCCACGCCGAACTGGTGGTGGCCCTGGGCGGCGGGCTGATGGCGGGCAACGATGCACCGAGCGAAGACAAGACCCAGGCGCCGAAGACGCCTGCGGTGTTGGCGGTGTTTGATCGGTGAATATTTTTGGTGAACTTCACACCTTTGGGAGCCTGGGCCGAAAACGCTGGGCAGTGTGGGAGCGAATTCATTCGCGAAGGGGACGGTACGGTCGATACATTTTCATCGTCTGGAGTACCGCTTTCGCGAATGAATTCGCTCCCACAAAAAATCCCTTCATTTCAAACTGTGATCCGGTGTTTGATATGAGTGTGGGCTCATGAATCGCATCACCCAACTGCCATGGCGCCGCGAATTCAACGGCTGGGCGCGCAGTGACGGGGTGACCTGGGTCTATATCTTCAAGGTCCTGATCGCTGCTTTCCTCACCTATTGGCTGGCCCTGCGTCTGGAGCTGCCGCAGCCGCGCACCGCGCTGATCACGGTATTCATCGTCATGCAGCCCCAGAGCGGGCATGTGTTCGCCAAGAGCTTCTACCGCATCCTCGGCACCCTGGCCGGGTCGTCGATGATGGTGCTGTTGATGGCCCTGTTCGCGCAGAATTCGGAGCTGTTTCTCGGCTGTCTGTCGCTATGGGTGGGGATCTGCTCGGCCGGGGCGGCGCGGTATCGCAACTTTCGCGCTTATGGCTTCGTGCTGGCCGGGTACACGGCAGCGATGGTCGGCCTGCCTGCCCTGGCGCATCCGGAAGGTTCGTTCATGGCGGCGGTCTGGCGGGTGCTGGAAATCTCCCTGGGCATCGTCTGCTCCACGGCGGTCAGTGCGGCGATTCTGCCCCAGAGTTCCAGTGCAGCCATGCGCAACGCCCTGTACCAGCGCTTCGGCGTATTTGCCCGATTCGTCAGCGACGGCCTGCGTGGCAACACCGAGCGCGCAGCCTTTGAGGCGGGCAACGTGCGTTTTACGGTGGAAGCCATCGGCCTGGAAGGGCTGCGCAGCGTCACGGTGTTCGAAGACCCGCACATGCGTCGGCGCAATGGTCGGCTCAATCGCCTGAACAGCGAATTCATGGCCATGACCACGCGCTTCAACGCCCTGCATCAACTGCTCGAACGCCTGCGTGGCCGCGATGATTCCCAGGTGTTCACTGCCATCGATCTGGGCCTGGTTACCCTGGCCGAATTGCTCGACGGTTTTGCCGGGCACGCTTTGACCGATCGTGACGCCTCGCGTCTGGTGGCGCGCCTGGAGGCCTACAAATCCAGCCTGCCGTCCAGGGTGCGCAGCCTGCGCGGCGCCTTGCTGCAAACCGGGCCGGACGCCGCCGACCTGCTGGATTTTCACACCGCCTACGAATTGCTCTATCGCTTCGTCAACGATTTGCACGACTACGCCCAGACCCATGCGTCCCTTGCCGATCACAACCATGTCCGCGAAGGCTGGGACGAACCGTTCGTGTCCAAGACCAACTGGATGACGGCGGCTGCGGCGGGGCTGCGCGGTACTTTTATTCTGTCGATCATGAGCGTGTATTGGGTCGCCACCGCCTGGCCCAGTGGCGCGACGATGATTCTGGTGTCGGCGGCCACCGTGGCCTTGTCGGCCATGACCCCCAATCCTCGGCGCATGTCGTTCCAGATGGCCTGCGGTACCTTGCTCGGGGCGGTCTGCGGTTTCGTTGAAACCTTCTTTCTGTTCCCGTTTATCGACGGCTTTCCGCTGCTGTGCCTGCTGCTGGCGCCGGTATTCATGTTCGGCGCGTTTCTGGCATCCAGGCCGCAATGGGTCGGTTACGGGATCGGCCTGCTGATTTTCTTCTGCATCGGTTCGGTGCCGGATAACCTGACGGTCTACAACCCCTACACCTTCGTCAACGACTACATCGCCATGGTCATCGGCATGCTGCTCTGCGCCGCAGCCGGGGCGATTATTCTGCCGCCCAATAGCGGCTGGATGTGGCGTCGTCTGGAAGACGACCTGCGCCGGCAAGTGGTGTTCGCCATCAGCGCACCATTGCGTGGCCTTGGTTCGCGTTTCGAGAGTCGCACCCGGGATCTGTTGCACCAGGCCTATGGCCTGGCCGCCGGTAAACCTCTGGTGCAGCGCCACCTGCTGCGCTGGATGTTCTCGGTGCTGGAAATCGGTCACGCGATCATTGAGCTGCGTCGCGAACAGGCGGTGCTGCCGATTCATCCCAGCTACGCCGAGTCGCAGCCGTGGCGCCAGGCGATCCGGGTCATGGGCCGCTCGCTGATTCGCTTGTTCATTCAGCCGGATCGCAACAACCTGGCGCGCAGCCTGTACGCGGTCGATCACGCCATCACCCTGGTGCGCGGCACCGACGAGCCGTTCGCCCCGCACTTCGACACCTCGGCCCTGCGCCGGGTGCAGAGCTACCTGCACTTCATTCGCACGTCATTGCTGGACCCGCAGTCGCCCCTGGCTGCCTACGCCTCGGAATACTCGTCGCAAGGACTCGCCCATGCCTCGTGAAATCGCTTTCCACGGCCTGTACATGCCCACCGTTACCCTGATGTTCATGCTCGCCGCCGTGCTGGCCTGGATGTTGGACCGGGTGCTGTCCTGGCTGGATCTGTACCGTTTCTTCTGGCACCCGGCGTTGCTGCGTCTGAGCCTGTTCAGCTGCATTTTCGGCGCCCTGGCGCTCACTGTTTACCGTTGAGGCACTTGAGAACACCGGCATGAAAAAGCTCTTCAGTCTGATCGCCACCTTGCTGGTCCTGGCCCTGGCCATCTGGATCGGCCGCCTGCTCTGGATCCAGTACATGGAAACACCCTGGACCCGCGATGGCCGGGTGCGCGCCGATATCATCAATGTCGCCGCCGACGTCACCGGCACCGTGGTCGATGTGCCGGTGCGCGACAACCAGCAAGTGCACAAGGGCGACCTGCTGATGCAGATCGACCCGGAGCACTATCAGTTGGCGGTGAAGAAAGCCGAGGCCCAGGTGGCTTCGCGCAAGGCGACCTGGGAGATGCGCAAACTCAATGCCAGCCGCCGCGCCAACATGGACAACATGGTGATCTCCACGGAAAACCGTGACGACGCCAGCAATATGGCCACCTCGGCCCAGGCTGATTACCAACTGGCCCAGGCTGAACTGGAAGCGGCCCAACTCGACCTCAAACGCACTAAAGTGCTGTCGGCGGTGGACGGCTACGTCACCAATCTGAACGTGCACAAGGGCGACTACGCCCGTATTGGCGAGGCGAAGATGGCCGTGGTCGATATGAACTCGTTCTGGGTCTACGGCTTCTTCGAAGAAACCAAACTGCCCCATGTGCGTGTCGGCGACCCCGCCGACATGCAGATGATGAGCGGCGAACTGGTCAAGGGCCACGTCGAAAGCATCGCCCGCGGTATCTACGACCGCGACAACCCGGAAAGCCGCGAACTGGTCGCCGACGTCAACCCGACCTTCAACTGGGTACGCCTGGCCCAGCGCGTACCGGTACGGATTCACCTGGACCAGGTGCCGGACGGATTGGTGTTATCGGCGGGGATGACCTGTACGGTGGTGGTGAATCCTGAGGTCCATTGAACAGATATCGGTTAAATATGAAGGCGCAATTTGTGGGCGCGAATTTATTCGCGAAAGCGGTATTCCAGGCAAGAAATACCTATCGATGTCCTGGCCTCTTCGCGAATGAATTCGCTCCCATAAATCCATTTTCCAATTCAGATTGCATTGGTTAGAGGCGCTGCTGCAATCCAAACCGCTTGCTCAACTGCTTCTCCAGCAACCCCTTGGGCAGCAGCCACGACATCAATGGCAACACGCGGCAGCCATTGCCCAGGCGCAGCAGCCGTGGCGGATTGGGTTGTTGCACGGCCTTGAGCAGATCCCGGGCGACGTCGGTGGCGGGGGTGGGGTTGTTCTGTGAGGCCCTGGCCCTGGCGCGGATGCCTTCGCGCAGTGGCCACCAGGGCGAGCTCTCTTCGATCAGGCGTTCGGCTTCGTGGCTGGCATTGTTGGCAAAACGGGTGGCGATGGCACCGGGCTGGACTTCCATGACGCCAATGGAGAACGGCGCCAGCTCCAGGCGCAGGGCATCACTCAGCGCATGGACGGCGGCTTTCGAGGCGCAGTAGGCGCCCGCGAACGGTGTTACCAATACGCCGGACACGCTGCCGATATTCACTACCAGGCCTTTGCTGCGGCGCAACAGGGGGAAGAACGCCTTGGTCACGCCGATGATGGAAAACACATTGGTTTCGAACTGCCGCTGCATGGCTTCGACGCCGCCATCGAGCAATGGCCCCATGGCGCCGTAACCGGCGTTATTGATCAGCACGTCGATGCCCGCTTGCAGGCCCGGATCGTCCGCCAGTCGTTGCAGCGCTTCGGCGTCGTTGACGTCCAGTTGCATGGCAGTAAACCCGGCGAGGTTCAGTGCTTTCACATCCTCGGGTTTGCGCGCCGTGGCCCAGACGTCATATCCCGCTGTCTTGAAGGTGTCGGCCAGGGCGCGGCCGATGCCGCTGGAGCAACCGGTGATAAAAGCGATGGGCATGTCAGGTCCTTTTGTTTGTCAGTCCGAGAAACTGCCTTGCAGGCGTTCGGCACGGAATTCCAGGGTCTGCGGGCGATAACCGGGGCGCAGGGTCGGCAACGGCAGACAGTCTTGCCACTGGGCATGGGCTTGTAGCTCGCCGGGACCGCTGTAGCGCGGGGTTTCGTAGCTGTTTTCCGCCAGATTCACCCGGTCGCCCGGCGCATAGGCCGCGATCTGCCAGCGCAGCGCGACCAGCGGAATGTCATTGCCGTTGTCGATCAGCACCAGCAGCGGCTTGCCTGCCGGGCATTGCTGCGGGGCGTAGTCCAGGCGCAGTTGCAGCCGGTCGAGTTGTCGAGCCTCTCGGCTGTCCTGCCAGATCACACACAAGGCCACGATCCCCAAGCCCGCCGCAGCGGCCATGGATACCGGCAAGGCCTTGGCCGGGTAGCGCAGCAACAGGACCAGCCAGGTCAGGATAAGCACCACACCGATCAGCATGGGAATGCCTCATCAAAACATAGAATGAGAGCATCCTACAGAACGCGGGGTAGGGTTTGCCAATGGGTTGTCGCGAGCCCGGACACCTGCCGAACACCAGTTGTCCTGAGTTGAGGAAAAGGTTAAGCAAAATCCGGGTTTATCCATACATGCTCTGTTGTCGCTAAAGTTCGCTCAGCGAGCGTCGTTATTGCGGCAGAATATAATCGACAGAGCGGGGGCCCTCTGCCCATTTATATTCCCATGAGTCATAAACGTAGGCACGGGCATATACGGTCCGACCAGAAGAAAAGGCAGAACCGACTTCATGTCTGTCAAATTCGAATCGGGTGGGAGTGGCAGCCTCTACCGGTTGGAGGATAGCCATGCTGGCAGCGCCATTGCCTACTTCACTTAGCACGAGCAGCGCCTGGGTATATTTGCTTTCGGGGACGCTTGAAAGCTCCAGTACAAAGGTTTTTTTCAGCGCCGTACCGTTATTCTCGGATGACCCTGCCGATTCCGTGGTCGTCACGACAAGCGGAGGATCATATTCCAGTTTTTTCCCGGAGAAGGGGAGACTCAGGGTTAGAGCGTCGTTGCCTGTTTGGTTTAACTGAAGCGCGGGCATTATGTCGTCCTCAACGAAGTGTGGAAAAGAGCCTGAGTGGCTGACCTTCTAAAGATTAGGCCCTCATATTCAGTCGACCTACTGGCATTCTTGTCAGTTTTTTAGAATGAATGGCGATGATAAATAACTTTTTGAGTGCCGATAACGTACGGTGGTGGGTCCGTTTATATAAGCCCAGACAACTTCGACCGCTATTCACCCTGGGCCAGACGATCCTTTCCGGCCATTCATCCGATGGGTGTCCATTGGGCTGTTCCGCATTTGCGTGAGTGGCTGCTGCTCCTAGGCTTTAAACAGTGACCTGGAAACGGCCTGATCATGAACACAACGTCCGCTGCGTTGCATCGACACACTCCAGTCTTGCTGGCTGTCGACCCGCGCGGTCTGCCAATCAATTCTATAGCCTTTTGCCGTGAACATGCCTCGGACGAACCTGAGGAACGGGTCAATCGCTCAGAGTTCGACGCCGCCGGGCGCCTGATTGCCCGTTGGGACCCCAGGTTGTGGGGCGATAACGCGCCTGCCAATCTCACGACCATTTACTCGCTTGGTGGTCAGGCGTTATCGAGCGACAGCGTAGATGCGGGGTGGCGTTTGTCCTTGTCCGGCGAAGGCGGGCAGGTAGTAGATGCTTGGGATGGCCGGGGCACGATCAAGCAGGTTGAGTACGACGAATTACTGCGGCCCACGGCGGTTTTTGAGGATGGCGAGCAGATTGAGCGGTTGATGTATGGCGGTGCAGATTTGACGGAGTTCAATCAAGTCGGCCAGTTGATTCAGCATGATGACTTGGCGGGTACGCGTCTTAATAACCGCTTCGCGCTGACGGGAGAAGTGATCGAACAGACGCAAGAGTTTGCCGATGATCTGGATACTACGCGCTGGCGCTTCAATGCACTGGGCGAGGCCCTCGAACAAACCGATGCGCTGGGCAATATTCAGCGTTTTGCCCATACGGTTGCCGGGCAACTGAAAGGCACTTATGTGCAACTCAAGAATCGGCCGGAACAGCAATTGGTCGGTGATATTCGCTACGATGCTCAAGGCCGGGTCGAGTTTGAAACAGCGGGCAACGGCGTGATCAGCACTGCCTTATATCGTCCGGAAGATGGCCGTCTGCGCGAACTGAAAGCCTCGCGCAATAACGTGGAATTACTGCAACACCTGATTTACGACTACGACCCGGCAGGTAATGTCACTCGCATTGAAGATCACGCCCAACCCACCCGACACTTTGCCAATCAGCGTATCGATCCGGTCTCGACCTATCAGTACGACACGCTCTACCAGCTGATCGAAGCCACAGGCCGGGAGGCGGTGAATCAAGGGCTGGAGCTGGTCAATTACACGCAGACCTATCGCTACGACTCAGGCGGCAATATGCAGCGGCTGACCCACGTTGGCGGGCAGGATCATTCACAGACCTTTGCAACATCCCGCACCAGCAATCGCACCTTGCCCGTCGTCAACGACCATGTCCCTGATGAAGAAGAAATTGCCGCGGCCTTCGACGCCAATGGCAACCTGCGGGAGCTGCAAGCCGGGCAAGCACTGACCTGGGATCGACGTAATCAGCTGCAGCAGGTCCGCCCGGTAATACGCGAATCCGGAATCGATGACAGCGAACGCTATATCTACAACGCCAGCGGTCAACGCACGCGCAAGATCCAAACCACCCTGGCGAAGGTCGTGACCCATAGCGCCGAAGTGCGTTACTTGCCGGGGCTGGAAATTCGCACCGATACGGCCACTGGTGAAGTTCTGCATGTCGTGACCGCCCAGGCCGGCCGCAGCAATGTACGAGTGCTGCACTGGCAAAGCCCGCCGCCCGGCGGTATCGGCAATGATCAGGTGCGTTATTCGCTGAATGATCATCTGGGTTCCAGCCTGTTGGAACTGGATAACGATGCACAGATCATCAGCCAGGAAGGCTACTACCCGTTTGGCGGCACGGCATGGTGGGCGACCAGAAATGCCGTCGAGGCCAGTTATAAAACCGTGCGTTATTCCGGCAAGGAGCGCGATGCAACGGGGCTGTATTACTACGGTTTGAGGTACTACGCGCCGTGGTTGCTGCGGTGGATCAATCCGGATCCGGCGGGGGCGGTGGATGGGTTGAATATGTTTTGTTTTGTTGGGAATGCACCTGTCGCCAGTGTCGATAGAGGCGGGGCTGCTGGAGATAAGGTGCTTGATAGAATAAAGGAGCAGATTGGGCAACGATATAAGACGAGTAAATTGGTGCATGGGTTGTCAAGCTTTTCTCCTGACGAGCGTGAGATGACAAAAGCAGTAATCAATACCGGATTAACTATCATGGCGAGCGCATCAGCTGCCTTGGCCGGCGACACTAGTCCTGAGACCATTCAAACTCTGGTGGATACTTTTGGCCATGATGCATTTTCCAGTCCTCGTCAGATCTCCGAGATAGTTGCAGAGCTGAGTAAGCGTTTTTCAGTAACTACAAAATTCATGGAGGGGTTGCTACACTCTGACTCAGATTTAAGACTGCATATCGTGGATTTTCAGCCGGGAGTTCATGAAGGCGTATTGGCGTTTGGGCTAAAAACCATAGAGCCTCCCAAAAATGTTTTTCATTCAGTAATGAATAGCTTAAAAGGTTCGGATAATTTTTTGTCGTCAATAGTTTTTGGGCGAAAAGGACTTATGGAAAATGACACTTTGTACAACTCATTTGTTTTGATTCATGAGGCTACTCATTTGGCCGGGCAGATTGATTCTCGAGATTTTTGGTACCTGACTGAAAATCAGTTAACAGCTGGCGTCGGGGGGCATAAATTTGATGAGTTTGTGAGTGGTATCACTCGCGAAGCAATACGTATTGTCCAGTCGGGTCCAGATACTACACGGATGTCAGATGTAACCGAGAGTTATTATCTCAAGCAGGTCGTAGAAATATCTGCTACTGACGTGGATGAGGGATTTTTATCGCTGGTATCTAACAGGATATTTCGGGATAGCCCAGAGCTTAGAACGAAAATAGGTTTGCAAAACGCAGATTCGCTTGCCTCTATCGCTTTAAGACTGTTTTTGGGGCGATAGATCTGGATCGTCCTTGGTTTTTCATAGCTCGTCATTGGCATCTATCGGGCGGCAATCCGTTGGGTTGATCGGGATTTTGCGTGACTCTTTGCTACTCCTGGACTCTAAAGCGTTACATAAGGATGGCCTGATCATGAACACAACGTCCGCTGCGTTGCATCGACACACTCCAGTCTTGCTGGCTGTCGACCCGCGCGGTCTGCCAATCAATTCATTAGCCTTCTACCGTGAACATGCCTCGGACGAACCTGAGGAACGGGTCAATCGCTCAGAGTTCGACGCCGCCGGGCGCCTGATTGCCTGTTGGGACCCCAGGTTGTGGGGCGATAACGCGCCTGCCAATCTCACGACCATTTACTCGCTTGGTGGTCAGGCGTTATCGAGCGACAGCGTAGATGCGGGGTGGCGTTTGTCCTTGTCCGGCGAAGGCGGGCAGGTAGTAGATGCTTGGGATGGCCGGGGCACGATCAAGCAGGTTGAGTACGACGAATTACTGCGGCCCACGGCGGTTTTTGAGGATGGCGAGCAGGTTGAACGGTTGCTGTATGGCGGTGCAGATTTGACGGAGTTCAATCAAGTCGGCCAGCTGATTCAGCATGATGACCCGGCGGGTACGCGTCTTAATAACCGCTTCGCGCTGACTGGGGAAGTGATCGAACAGACGCAAGAATTTGCCGATGATCTGGATACTACGCGCTGGCGCTTCAATGCACTGGGCGAGGCCCTCGAACAAACCGATGCGCTGGGCAATATTCAGCGTTTTGCCCATACGGTTGCCGGGCAACTGAAAGGCACTTATGTGCAACTCAAGAATCGGCCGGAACAGCAATTGGTCGGTGATATTCGCTACGATGCTCAAGGCCGGGTCGAGTTTGAAACAGCGGGCAACGGCGTGATCAGCACTGCCTTATATCGTCCGGAAGATGGCCGTCTGCGCGAACTGAAAGCCTCGCGCAATAACGGGGAATTACTGCAACACCTGATTTACGACTACGACCCGGCAGGTAATGTCACTCGCATTGAAGACCATGCCCAACCCACCCGACACTTTGCCAATCAGCGTATCGATCCGGTCTCGACCTATCACTACGACACGCTCTACCAGCTGATCGAAGCCACAGGCCGGGAGGCGGTGAATCAAGGGCCGGAGCTGGTCAATTTCACGCAGACCTATCGCTACGACTCAGGCGGCAATATGCGCCGGCTGACCCACGTTGGCGGGCAGGATCATTCACAGAACTTTGCAACATCCCGCACCAGCAATCGCACCTTGCCCGTCGTCAACGACCATGTCCCTGATGAAGAAGAAATTGCCGCGGCCTTCGACGCCAATGGCAACCTGCGGGAGCTGCAAGCCGGGCAGGCACTGACCTGGGATCGACGCAATCAGCTGCAGCAGGTCCGCCCGGTAATACGCGAATCCGGAATCGATGACAGCGAACGCTATATCTACAACGCCAGCGGTCAACGCACGCGCAAGATCCAAACCACCCTGGCGAAGGTCGTGACCCATAGCGCCGAAGTGCGTTACTTGCCGGGGCTGGAAATTCGCACCGATACGGCCACTGGTGAAGTTCTGCATGTCGTGACCGCCCAGGCCGGCTGCAGCAATGTACGAGTGCTGCACTGGCAAAGCCCGCCGCCCGGCGGTATCGGCAATGATCAGGTGCGTTATTCGCTGAATGATCATCTGGGTTCCAGCCTGTTGGAACTGGATAACGATGCACAGATCATCAGCCAGGAAGGCTATTACCCGTTTGGCGGCACGGCATGGTGGGCGACCAGAAATGCCGTCGAGGCCAGTTATAAAACCGTGCGTTATTCCGGCAAGGAGCGCGATGCAACGGGGCTGTATTACTACGGTTTGAGGTACTACGCGCCGTGGTTGCTGCGGTGGATCAATCCGGATCCTGCGGGGGCGGTGGATGGGTTGAATGCTTATACCTTTATTGGCAATAACCCCATATCAGCGTCGGATGGCAATGGTCTGATGGGCTGGCCTTTTAACCGGCCAACGGAGTTGTCGACAGCCGTTGATAAGCTGATTGAAATCTATAAGCGCCCGAGCGAAGGGCAGTTGCGTACTTTTAGACAGGGGGAGCGAGAGGAAATGGGGCAAATGCTCGAGGTGCTTGCGTCCCTGGAAAACGATCAACCCATACTGAATTTATATTCCGAAGGCGGCAGTGGCGTAGACGTGCAAATCAATAATTTTTTGCGCAATATCGGCCCGTCCGACACCAAGGCCTCTGCACTTGCCACTGGCTTTGCAGAGGAAGTAAAGAAATTAAGCGATTATGGGGGTGTCGCCTATCGGGCCATGACGACCACTCTTGATCTGTACGGCGCAACCATCAAGAAGGGCGACATTGTCAGCGACAGTGGTTATCTGTCTGCGAGCGTCATGCCGCATAACGTCATCCAGTGGATGGAAACATGGGTCGGGGCCAGAAAAGCACCATTGCGCAGAAATAACCTGCTGTTGGTGATCGATAAAGATATCCCCAAAAAAGTCGCAGCGACCAGTGTGGTCAAGGACCATGTATTGGTGTTGCCTAACGAACTAATGAAAGTAAAAAGTATTCACAGGGTTCTGACACCTGTGTCCGAGGCGCCTCTGACTGTGGTTGCCCTGCGTCCGGTAAATGATATGACCGGCAGGTCAGTCAAAGAAATAAAGTCGGGGAAATTGCTGTTACCAGCAAGGGGCTATAGGCCTCTGTCTCGACTGCGCAACAGAGCCTCGCGTATCTGGCGCCATTAAAAAACCCTCGCCAACCCTCTGCGGATGGGGATACGCAGAAAGTTGCCGAGGGTGACTGCCTGTGAAACCTGGAGAGTTTTTAAGCAGTGTTAACGCGCAATCGTTTGAGTCTTGACGCCCGCCTCCAGATTATTGGAGCGGCCGTAGATATCTTCAAAGCGCTCGATATCGTCCTCGCCCAGGTAGCTACCCGACTGCACTTCGATGATTTCCAACGGGATCTTGCCCGGGTTTTTCAGGCGATGGACCGAGGCGATCGGGATGTAGGTGGACTGGTTTTCCGTGAGCAGGAAGACGTTTTCGTCGCAGGTCACCTGAGCGGTGCCGGAGACGACGATCCAGTGTTCGGCGCGGTGGTGGTGCATTTGCAGCGACAGGCTGGCACCGGGCTTGACCGAGATGCGCTTGACCTGGAAGCGGCCGCCCATGTCCACCGAGTCGTAGGAACCCCACGGACGATAGACCTCGAGGTGGTTCTGGGTTTCGCTGCGGCCCTGGTCATTGAGGGTGCTGACCATCTGCTTGACGCCCTGCACCTTGTCCTTGTGGGCAATCATCATGGCATCCTTGGTTTCGACGACGACGATGTTATCGAGGCCGATCACCGAGACCAGTTTGCCGTTGCCATGGATCATGCAGTTGCGGCTGTCCTGGATCACCACGTCGCCCTTGCTGACGTTGCCGTTGCTGTCCTTCTCGTGGACGGCCCACAGCGACGCCCAGCAGCCGACGTCGTTCCAGCCGGCATCGAGTGGCACGACGCAGGCGCGCTGGGTTTTTTCCATGACCGCGTAGTCGATGGAGTTGTCCGGGCAGCAGGCGAAGGTGGCTTCATCGATATCGATGGTCTGGCCGTCGTGCTTGCTGCGCTCCAGGGTCAGGACGCAGGTGTCGTAGATATCCGGATCGTGCTTTTTCAGCTCTTCGAGGAAGCGGCTGGCGCGGAACAGGAACATGCCGCTGTTCCAGAAATAGCCGCCATCGGCGACGAATTCGGCGGCGCGTTTTTCATCGGGTTTTTCGACGAAATGCGAGACCCGGCTGACGCCTTCGGGCAGCAGCGCGTCGGCGGTGGACTTGATGTAGCCATAGCCGGTTTCCGGTTTTTTCGCCGGCACGCCGAACAGCACCATTTCACCACGCTCGGCGGCCACGGTGGCCAGGGCCAGGGCGCGTTGCAGGGCCTTTTGGTCCTCGATCACGTGGTCGGCGGGCAGCACCAGCATCAGTTCGTCGGTGCCTTCGGCGACCAGCATCATCGCGGTCAGGGCCACGGCCGGGGCGGTGTTGCGACCGAACGGCTCCATGATGACGGCGTGGGTGTCCAGATTCAGCGCTGCCAGTTGTTCGTTGACGATAAAGCGATGGTCCTTGTTGCACACCACTACCGGGTCCTGCATGCCATCGAAGACCAGACGGCTCAGCGTTTGTTGGAACAGGGTCTGGTCGCCGGTCAGGGCGAGAAACTGTTTGGGGAATTGCTTGCGCGAAAGCGGCCAGAGTCGGGAACCGCTACCACCTGACAAGATCACTGGAATCATTTTGTTTCTCCAAGAATATTCGGTTAGGGCTGTATGTCGGTTTCTGTCGTTTCTGTCTTGTTCTTGTTCCGGGTCGCCCGGCTCGCCTGTTTGCAGGCCGGGCGACGCAATTACTTAGCGGGTGGCGACAGGTGGCTTGACCCACACTGGCGACAGGCTGCTGCCGCTGCCGGTGACGTAGAGCACGGCGGCTTCACCGCGCTCCAGGGCCACGGGTTTCACGTCGCTGATTTTCTTGTCGCCGTCATACAGGGCCAGGGTGACCTTGACCGGGTTGATCTCACGCTCGCCGGTGCCTTTGGCCTTCACTGCCTCGACCACGTTGGTCTTGCCATCGGCGGTCTTCAGGGTCAGGGCCTTGTCGCTGAGGTTCTGCACGCGCACCAGGGATTTCTGCTTGTTCTTGAACGGCGGTTCTTCCACCAGTTGCGGTGCGCCGCTGGCGTTGTTGACCAGGGTGTAATAGTGGTCACTGGCCAGTTTCACCGGCAGGGTCTGGCTGCCGACCTTGGCGCTGTAGTCACCCTGGGGCATGAAGCTGAACGCAGTGCTGGCCTGAGGGGCGATTTCATTGAGCGGGGTATTGCCGACGCTGGCGTTGATCTCGCTGCCACTGGCGTTGTACACGCGGATGAAGGTCGAGCCTTTTGGCGCGGTCGGGCCGTACAGCGCGGCATCGCCGGCGGCCCAGGCGGATGTGGCGCCCAAGGTGAGGCCTACGGCCAGGGTGCAGGCGGCGAACAGGCGGTTTTTACGGGTAGGCATGGTCTGTAGGGTCATGGGATGAGTCCTCTCAGTTTTGCGCCCGATCGGGCGACTCGGATTGTTTGGCGTTAGCGGCCAGGTTTTGTTGAGGCTGTTCTTGGGGAGCGCGAGCCTTTTTCAGGTCAGCGATCCACTGCGGATCGAACTCGCCAAGGTCGTTGTGGGCGGGCAGATAGCGTTCCGGGAATTCCCAGATCAGCACTTGTGGCGCGCTGTTTTTGAACGCGTCGGTTTGCAGGTACTTGAGCATCGGCAGAATCGGCCCGTGGCCGTCTTCGGCGTAATTCACCACGTCGCTGCGCAGTGCCTGTTTCAGGGCGCCAAGGAAATTCCAGTTGGGATTGGCGCTGTAACTGGTACCGACCAGACCGACCGCAATCTCGCTATCAGCGAACAAGGCGTCGTCGCCAGCAGCTTCGGCCTGGGCCGGTTGGGTGTCGCGCTTCTGCAACAGGTCAGGCTTGGGCAGCATGTTGCTGAACAACGGGTCCAGGGGCAGGTAGTTGGTCAGGTCGCCTTTGTACGGCGCGCTGTCCTTGGCCTCGGTAACGAAGGTCTGCGGGTCGCCATTGAGCGGCGCGTGGCTGGCAATGGCGGCGCCGAGTTGCTGCGCGACCACTTCGGCACCCATGGGGGTCCAGTGGGTGTCGGTGCGCAGGAACACCTGGCCATTGTTCTTGGCCTGTTCCAACGGTTGCAGCAGGTCAGGGGCGAAGATGCCGATGCTGTTGAGCTGGGCATGGAACTGGTTGTACAGGTCGGCATGCACGGCGGTCGGCGTGACGCTGCCGATATGTTCCGGATACAGACGGGCCTTGGCCGGAACCACCGCCATCACCAGTTGCGTGCCGTGGGCCTTGAGGGTGTCACGCACGCCCTGGATGAGCGCCAGGTTGTCGGCTTCGTTCTGCTCGCTGTTGGCTACGGCGTCGAACTCTTCGTCGGTGTAGAGCCATTGGTCCTTGCCGAGCACGACGCCGGGGCGGCCTTCCTTGAATACCTTGTAGTCCAAGGCAGCCCAAAGGTTGGTGCCCAGGCGCTTGAGCGGGAACTGGTCGTCGTAGTGGGTTTCCACGGCCTTGGTCCAGTGACCATTGAGCACGGTGGTTTCCTTTGACGTCGAGAAGCCGCTGAAGCTGCGCAGCGACCACAGCCCCAGCGCCAGCAGGATGGCCAGGAACAGCGCGATGTAGAGGATGCGGAATGAGCGGGTCATGGCTGGCTCCTCAGAACTGGAAGTAAAGGAACGGCGAGAAGCTGGCCGCCGAAAGTTTCAGGATCGAGGCAACGAACATCAGCAGGATCAGGCCGCGCATCACGTAGCGCGACCAATCGGCGGTCCAGTAGGCCGGTTGCACCTGGGCTTCGGTGCCGACGATGTAGCCCGGCTGATGAATGCTGCCCGGCGCGTCGCCCGGTACGGCTTTGATCAGGCCTGGCTGGGCAGTGGCAGGGCCATCGGCTTGCACGGGCTTGTCACGATCTGTCTTCAGTGGGGCGCGGTTCTTGTAGAAGTCGCGCAGGCCGAAGAAGGCCAGGGTGATGTAGGCCACGATCAGGGTCGCGATTTGCAGGCCGGTGAGGCTGGCGCGGTTGAGGTCCGACAGCTGCCATTGCTCGAAGCTGAACATCGCGCCGTACATGCGGGCGGCGACGTGCAGGTTCTCGGCACGGAAGATGACCCAGCCCATGATTACCAGCAGGAAGGTCAAGGCCCAGCGCACCGGATTGAAGCTGCGTGGCGTGGTGTTGATCCCAAGGGCTTTCTCAATGGCCAGCCAGATCCCGTGCCAGGCACCCCAGACGATGTAGGTGATATTGGCGCCGTGCCACAGGCCGCCCAACAGCATGGTCAGGAACAGGTTGCGGTAGGTGGCGATCTTGCCGCCACGGTTGCCACCCAGGGTGATGTACAGGTAGTCACGCAGCCAGGTCGACAGGCTGATGTGCCAGCGCCGCCAGAACTCGGTGATCGACTGGCTGATGTAGGGCTGTTTGAAGTTTTCCATGAAGCGGAAACCCATCATCAGACCCAGGCCGATGGCCATGTCGCTGTAACCGGAGAAGTCGAAATACAGCTGCGCGGTGTAGGCCAGCGCGCCGAGCCAGGCATCACCGGTGGTGGGGTGCTGCAGGGCAAAGCAATGGTCGGCGACCACGGCCAGGGTGTCGGCGATGAACACCTTCTTGATGAAGCCCTGCATGAAGCGCGTGGCGCCCTCGGAGAACTTGTCCAGGGTGTGGGTGCGGTTGTTGAACTGGTCGGCCAGGTCGCGGAAACGCAGCACGGGGCCGGCGATCAGGTGCGGGAAAATCGCCACGAACGCCGCGAAGTCGATCAGGTTGCGGGTGGCCGGGGTGTCGCCGCGATACACATCGATGATGTAGCTGATGGACTCGAAGATGTAGAACGAGATACCGATGGGCAGCAGTACATGAGTCAGGATGAAAGGCGAAAGCCCCATCGACGTCATGATCGCATTGAGGCTGTCGACGCCGAAGTTGGCGTACTTGAAGTAGCCGAGGATGCACAGGTCCACGGCAACGCCCAGCAGCAGCCAGCGCTGGGCCGGTTTGGTCCGCACGCCGGCAGCACCGACGCGCAGGCCGATCCAGTAGTTCCACAACGTCACGGCGGCGAACAGCGCGAGGAAGTCCACGCGCCACCAGGCATAGAACACGTAACTGGCGATCAGCAACAGCAGGTTGCGATAGCGTGTTCCGCTCAAGTAATACAAGCCGAGGAATATCGGCAGGAACAGGAACAGGAACACATTGGATGAGAACACCATCCTGATTTTCTCCGTTTGTCCATCAGTCAAGGGCCAAAGCCCCCCCAAACCCCCCGCCTGAAACCGGGGGTGTATCGCTAATTTCTGCGTCAATTTGTGGGAGCGAATTCATTCGCGAAGAGGTCAGTGAAGACAGCTCATATGTGGCGAATGTACCGGTCCTTTCGCGGATGAATCCGCTCCCACCGGGTTTGTGTCAGTCCCTTAGGTACCGCCTTTGTCGCCCTTGTCATGACTCGGGTCGTAGACCTTGGTCACATCACCGCCCAGACGCGGGTTCTTGAACGGCTGCATCTTGTGTTTGCGGTCAAGCACATCCGGGGCACAGGTGTAGAGCGAGCAATAGGGTTCCAGCCAGGCGTATTTGTTGTCTGCCTTGAGGTCGGTCATGTCCTGGGATTCGCCACTGCGCGAGGCAATGGCGTCGGGGCTCTTGACCCCGGCCAGTACTTGGTCGCCGAGACGCTTGAGGGCGCCGTTGTTTTCCGACCGCAGATCGACACCATTGACCTGGGCGAAGCTGGCGATCATGGCCAGCGGTGCCAGGGCGTAGTTGTGATAGGCGAGGGCGCGCTGCTTGCGTTTGAGCTCGTTGGGCAGGAAGCCGTTCGGGTCAACCTGGCTGGCGGCCAGGCGGAATTCCTTCACCGACCAGTCGAACAGGTCCTTGCGATTGGTCGCTACCGATGTTGCCATCACGGCCCAGGCTGCCCAGTACGAATGGTTGTTGGTCTTGTCCAGAGGCAGATTGTCCCAGTCGCTGACCACCTGAGTGCCGAGCTTGCTGAACCAGGCTTCGATGACCTGCGCTTCCTGTTGGCGGGTGGCCAGCGGATGCGAATCGGAGAACTTCAGGCGCAGGTAAGACGAGGCCATGCTGCCCAGGGCCCATTTGCGCATGGACTTGCCGGTGTGGTTGAAGTCGGTGGACTCCAGAGCATCGGCCTTGGCCCAACTGGTCAGCAGGTTGAGCGCGCAATCCAGTTGTTCCGGACGGCCGTCGCGCATGTACTGCATGACCACCTTGCTGATATCGCGCTCAAGGGAGGTGATGCTCTTGGTGGTGTCTTTGAACGCTTGGTCGGAGGCCGCGTTGAAGGTCGAACGGGATTTGTCCGAACCTTCGTATTTGCTGCGGAACTGCAAGGCGCCGGTGTAGGGCTGCGGTACTGCATCGCAGCTGAAGTTGCCGGCCTTGTCCTTTACCTTGTCGATCGCGGCGTAGTAGCCCTGGGGCGGCACCAACGTGCCAGCGGCCTGGGTGGTACCGGCTGCGAACAGCATGGCCAGGGACAACAGGGATGGAAGCATCAGTCTTTTAGTGTGCATAGGAAACCTCATAGCCCGGCCTGGGCGGTGGAGCTTTTGCCCACGCCGGGGAATACGTTGCGTTTGCATACTGTCGCTTCGACTTGCTGAGGTGCCGCGCCCGCTTCCGGGCCTTGCAGTTCCAGTGCGAGCAGTTGTTGGTCTGCCCAGTCCTTGTCCTCGCGCAGTTCAAAGGCGAAGCGCCCGTCGGTATCGGATGTCTCCGGTTTTTCGATCTTCAGGTCTTCGTGGCGCCCGTTCATGTACCAGAGGCGGGCCTGCAGGGTTTTCACCGAGGTGTCGGCAAAGCGGATGTCGACCTGA
This sequence comes from Pseudomonas sp. Pseusp88, assembly GCF_047303955.1. Classification (NCBI taxonomy): domain Bacteria; kingdom Pseudomonadati; phylum Pseudomonadota; class Gammaproteobacteria; order Pseudomonadales; family Pseudomonadaceae; genus Pseudomonas; species Pseudomonas sp. Pseusp88. The sequence goes on from NZ_JBGLYM010000004.1 coordinate 138,277, forward strand.
TTACTGCCGTTACGCACGTCCTTGGCGCCGCCATTGACCAGTATTTCGTTGGTGCCGGTCTTGAGGGAGGCCTTGGCGCTCATCAGCGCGGGCTTGCCTTCGCAACCGTTGCCCAGCAGTGACATCATCTGGCGGTAGATGGTCTCCTGGTCGAGTCTGTACAGCGGGGAAAATTCCCAGATCAGGATCTTCGGTGGATGTTTCTGGAAGTCGTCGCTGCCCAGGTATTGCAACATCGAGCCTTCCAGGCCGCCGCCGGGGAAGGCGACGTTGAGCACTTCGGCGCCGATGTACTGCTGCAGGAAACCGCCGAAGTTGTAGTTTTTGCCACTGTGACTGGTGCCGACCAGGGTGATCTGCGGAGTGGCGGAATCGCCGAACAGGTCACCGTCGGCAGCTTCGCCCTTGGGCTCGGTACCGAACTGGTCCATGTACTGGATCGCGTAGCTGGTGCCGCACAGCTGCCCGGCCATGTTGTGCAGGGTGCCTTTCTTGCCCATGCGGCCGATGCGATGGGTCTCGAATTCGCGTCGCGGGATATCAGCGAACTGCGGCATCTTCTTCACCGTCTCGGCGACGATTTTTGCCGTGCGCTCAGCACCGTACGGCGTCCAGTGCTGGTCGCCGCGGAAGTAGAAATCATGAGCCTGTTGCTCGTTGGTCAACGGCGACAGGTCCGGCACCCAGTAACCCATCTTGCTGAAACGACCGAGCATCGCCTGGTAGTTTTTCAGCGCGGTGTCGTAGTCGAACTTGTCGCGTTCGGCCGGGAATAGTTTGTTGCGGTCCACCAGACCACGGGTCGGCTGATAGACCACCACCAGCTCGACGCCCTTGCTCTTGAACGCGTCGTGCAGTTCCTGCATGCGCCGGTACCCTTCGGGCGTGGTGTTGAACTCGGTACGCAAGTCTTCCTGGGTACGGAACAGCCAGTCGCCCTGGGCCTGGACCAGAGTGGTGAAGTTCTGCTGGTAGCGCGTGACGTAGTTCTTGGCGTCATGGGCTTGCGGGCACAGGTTGCAGCACGGCTCGGCGGTGAAGGTCGGTGCCGCGGGCAGATTTTCGGCGCTGGCGGTGCCTGCGCTGATGGCAAACAGGGCGGCGCTGAGGCCGCTGAAACTGAGAAGCTTGATCAAATGGGCGTGCATAAAAAATACCTTTGCTCAGTCGCGAAGATCGGCTTGGCGTTCGACCGGATCGATCAATACGGCTTTTTGCTGGCGCACCAGCAGATCGAGGATTTCTCCCTGACGGTCGCCCAGGACACCGTTGAAGCTGATGCCGCTGGCCTTGACCGGGGCTTTCATCGACACCTTGTAGAGCTCCACGCTCAGGGGCGAGTCGATGGACAGGGGGCCGGAACCATTGCCGGCCAGTTCACCACCGACCACGATCAGCGAGACTTCGGCGTCGAACGGGTCCAGAGCGATGTCGCGGTCGGTGTCGCTCAGGTCCTTGATGTGGCCGAACACGCCCATCAGGCCGTTGCCCATGGCGATGTTCTCGTACAGCCGCACGTTGACGCTGTTGCGCACGCGGATGCCGTGGCGACGGTTGGCGATGACGCGGTTGCCGTAGAGCAGGTTGTCCGCGCTTTCGTACAAGGTGATGCCGTCGGTGTGGTTCTGGTAGATCTCGTTGTAGGCCACCAGGTTGTTCACACTGTTACGGTCGATCACCAGGCCCGAGAGGTGGTTGTCATAGCTCTTGTTGCCGAAGATGAAGCTGTCGTTCACTTCACGGGAAATGATGATGCCGTGCTTCTTCTTGGTCCCGTGGACGATGTTGTTGGCAATGATCAGCCCGTGGGAACGGTCGTGGGGGTCGATGCCGTAGACGATGTTGTCCTTGTAGGTATTGCCTTTGACCACCACGTCGCGCGCTTCATAGCAGTAGAAGCCGTACCACATGTCGCTGAACTCGGAGCCGATGATCCAGCCGGTGGGTTCCGGGCGCTTGAGCACCTTGGCCATGTTCGGCGTGTACTGGGAAATACTGACCCCGTAGGACTTGCTGTTGGCGTAACCGAAGCTGGCCATCTTGCTATTGATGATGTAGGTGTCGGTGCCGCCCCAGGCCAGCAGGAACGGGCGAAATTCCTTGGGCGAGCGGAAGGTCGCCGGGCCGTTGTCGGCCTCGCGCCAGCCGGTGACCTTGGTGTCCCGAATGAACATCTGGCCGTCGTTGATCAGGAACGAACCGCCTTCCTGGGACAGGCGCAGTTCCTGAGTCTTGCCGTCGATCTCGAAGATACCCTTGCGCCCGACCACGATCGGGATCCGTGCCAGGAACACGCCTGGCGACGTTTCGCTGAAGTATTTCTTCGGCAGGGTCTTGGTCAGGTCACGCAGGTTGACGTAGCCGTCTTCGATGAAGATCGCCTGGGGAATGCCGTGCTGACGACGCACCCACTCGGCCAGCTTGTTATCGCCGCCGACGAATTCCTTGAGGGCGTCTTCCATCATGAAGCGGGTGACCCGTACCTTGCCCGGCTTGCTGCGCACGATCTTCGCAGCGGCGGCTTCGGCGGTGTAGCCGGACAGGTCCGGCGGCACCGGCTTGGCCAGGGCCAGGGGCTCCACGGGCGGGCTGCTGATGGTATAGGTCTTGGCCTGTTGCAGCTCCTTGACCACTTTGTCGGTGGCGCCGCTAACGGGGGCATTGGCCAGGGCCGTACCGCCTGCCAGCAACAGTGCGCCGCCGAGCAGGGTGCAGGGCCAGAGCCTGCGGCTTGCTTGACTGTTCATCTCATTGCACCCTCATTATCAAACAACGCGTAATTAGTCGAATTAACCCGGCCCGTTGGAGCGAGCGATGCGGCGACCTGACGTGCCCGCGAAGAGGCCAATACATTCGATACATCTTCATAGGCTGCAACACTTCCTTCGCGGGCAAGCCTCGCTCCTACAGATCGGGGGGCCTGTGCGTTCATCAGAAGCGCCAGATCACGTCGATAAACGCACGGTGCATATAACTGTCCACACCGCTGCCATAGGCATCACCGGGCTTGAACACGCCACCCCGGAAACGCACAAGGGCCGAAGGTTCGTCGATGGACTGGCTCAGGGCCGCAGGTAACAGACCTTGTTTGAAGTACTTGGTGACCACCAGATCCATTTCCTGACCCAGGTCTTTCTTGCCATCGACCAAGGGCAGGGAAGTGCTCGATTCCAGGCCGGTCAGCGGGTCGGTGCTGTTGTCCACGGCATCGATGCCTGTGCCGGTGACCGGCTTGTTGCCGTCGACGCGCCAGAACTTGTGGTAGACCAGGCTGGCGTCGTATTCGTCGCGCAGCTCCCAGGAACCGAACAGGGTCGCCGACTGCATGTTGTTCATGCTGCCGCGAAAGGCTTCGCCGAAACGGTGGACGCGCGAGCGAGTGCCGGTGAAGGATGAGCGGTTGCTCTCCAGACCATTCTGTTCGTACTCGCCGCTGGCCCGGGCATATGCCGCGCCGACCTGCCATTGCGGGTCCAGGCGCAGACGCAAGCCAAGGTCGGTGGCCCAGCCGTTGACGTCGTCGCTGCTTTTCTGCCCGGCCACCCGGACGCCGTTCTGGTCCAGCGGGCTGATGCTGTGCCGCGAACCACTGAGGCCGGTGACGCTGCCCCAGTAATTGAGCGTATTGGTGTTGTTGTGGTTGTAGGCGTCACTGTTGACGTCCAGGCCGAGCCAGGTCAGGTCGCCGTTTTCGGTCTTGTCCAGGGAGTCGACCTCAGTGCTGCCGGTCTTCAGGTGGCCGTCGTCATGGGTATGGTGCGCACGCAGGCCGACCCATTGGCCGGGCATCCACTGAGCGTAGATATCGCCGTAGACATGCAGGCGATCCTTATCCTGGGGCGCCAGCTCGGTGAGGTCGGTACGGTATTCGCTGAAGCGTTCGGCGGCACCCAGGTGGGCGCGCAGCAGAGTGGTGTCGAAGTCCCAGTTCAGCGCCTCGATGTTGGTGTCACGCCACTGGCCATCGTCGTTGCGCAGGCGCTGGCGACCGAACTTGAGCAGTTCGCCGGGATAGGGCGTGAAACCGCTGTAACCGACCCAGAATTCACGCAGGGCCAGGTAGCTCTTGTCGGGTTTACGCTTGTCGGCAGAGCTGTCGTCTTGCTGGCTGCCATCGGCGGACTGGCGCAGGGTATCGGTTTCGACGATATCGGTGGCGGTCACGGCCTGGCCCATGGCGTAGGCGCTCCAGTTACCATTCTCGAAGTAAGCCCAGGGACGCAGGTCAAGGCCCAGGCCATTGACGTCGCCGCCATCACGGGTGCCGAGGTCGCGGTCATCTTCGGACTGCGCGGTGGCTTTGATTTCAATACCGAAGTTCTTGTCTTCGGTCAGGGCCGCCAGCGTCGGGCAGGCCCACAGCAGGGTAAAGCCCAGGCCAAGCCCGGCTGCCATCAAGGGGTTCAACTTCATAGTGCGTCCTCGCCGTCTTGTTTTTGCAGGGCCTGCATCACCAGTGCATTGTTCTGGTTGGCAGTCGCGCCCCGTACCTGTTGCTCTTGCTGCAGCAGCCGTTGGGCGGCGGCGAGCTTGTCAGGCGGCAATTGTTCGCTGAGTTGCTGGGCCAGATCCTTGGCTTCGGGAGTGTCTTGCTTGAGCGCCAGTTGGCCGAAGACCCAGGCATTGACCGGGTCGGGCTTGGTGCCCTTGCCCTGGGAAAACAGCTGGGCGAGGGCGAAGTCGGCGCTGTTCTGGCCGCCACGTGCGGCTTTGAGCAACTCGTCGGTGGCTTTCTGCGGGTAAACATCACCCAGGTAGCCCCGGCGATAGATCTGCCCCAGGTAGTAGTGGGCGGCCAGTTCAGTGTTGGCAGCCTTCTTCAGGTGTTCTTCGGACTTGGCCGGATCGGCCGGGACCAGCTTGCCCTCGTAGTAGAGCTTGCCCAGCAGCAGTTCGGCGCGGGGCTGGTCGGCAGCGCGGCCGTTGTCCAGGTATTCCATCATCTTGTCGACGTCGCCCAGGTCGGGGAAGTCGTAGAGCAGCTTGGCCAGGGTGACCCAGGAGATCGGATAGCCCGGCGCGACTTTCTCCAGCAGTGCCTGTGCGGTCTTTTCGTCCGGCTTGCCGATCTCTGGATCAGCCAGAACCCGTGCTACGCCATCGACCCGTGCCGGATCGACGACACCGATGCGGTAGGCGTCCTGCAACTGGTCAAGCAGGGCGGCCAGTTTGTCTTTGTCGGCCTCGCCACGCTTCTGGTAGACGGTGGCCAGCTCGATGTAGCAGATGTCGGTGCTGGCCAGCAGCGGCTTGCAGATGTTCTCGACGTCCGCCAAGTGCTGATCGTAGGTGCCCTGGGCGCGATACAGCAGCACCTGGGCCAGGCCAGCCTCGGGGAAACCGGCCTTGCGCCATTGATCGATCTTCTGCTGCGCGTTGACCTGAGGGAAGGTCTGCGGGTATTGCAGATAGAGCATCGCCAGGGGCAGAACCGAACCGGTCTCGCCATTGTTGATGGACTTCTGCAGCAGGCCTTCGGCCTCGCGTTGTTCGGCCGCTGTAGCGCCGGGCTTGGTTGCCAGCAGGCGGCCCAGGCGCGATTGAGCTCGAACCGAAGTCTCGGCGGCGGCGCGGTAGGTCGCCTCGGCCAGTTTCATCTGCGCCGGGTCGCGGCTTTCGACCTGGATATCGGCCAGCCCGACCTGGGCATCGCTATAGCCCAGGTCAGCCAGTTGCCGGTAGTTCTGCTCGGCCAGCGCGGTATCGCCGTGCTTGAGGGCTTCATTGGCCAGGCGCTGGTCAGGCAGACCGGCGCAGCCGCTGATGCCGATGGCTACAGCAATGCTCAACAGCGCGGGAGTCGACAAGTGTCGCAACGGGCCAGTCATGGTCAGAGACCCGCAGCCATGGCTTTATCGATCACCCAGCTCAGGGACGGGCCCCGGTCGCTGGTCACTTCAACCGGCTTGCCGGCGTAACGGCTGTCCAGGGCCTGGTCCGGCTGGATTTGCACACGGATGTCGGTGGACAGGTCGTTGGCGGCCAGGTTGGTGCTGCTGGTGATCACGCCGCTGCGGGTTTCGTTTTCACCGGCAATCTGGAAGTTCACACGGGTGCCCGGCATGACATTGCCGAACTGGCGATAGTTGAAGCGCGCATCAATGGTGGCGGCGGTGTTACGCGGCACCAGTTGGAAAATCACCTGGCCCTTGGCGGCGTATTGGCCGTTGGCAACCAGTTGGCGGGCCACGGTGCAGTCGCAAGGGCTGGTCAGGGTGCCGCTGAGCTTGCGCCCGAACAGCTCTTCAACCTTGGCCGGTTGCAGCATTGTGTCATCCAGATGGCCCTGAAGCATTTCCAGCATGTTGGTGCTGAAAGACGCCAGTGGTGCGTCCTTGGTGACTACGCCATCTGCGCCGACCAGGCTTTGCACGGTGCCTTCACGGGGCATGGTCACGTCCATACCGGGGACGCTGACCACACCGGCTTCGGCGTGGCTGACGAAGTACAGGCCGTAGACGGTCTTGAAGATGAAACCGAAGGCCACCAGACCGACGACAAACACACCGAGGCTGAAGGTCACGGCACGGATCCGGCCGAGAACGCTCATGCCGTTGCCATCGCCCTTGATCTTGCGCGCCTTGGTGAAGTTGTCACGCTGCAGGGTAGCGAGTACTTCGCCCATGCTGACGATATCGCCGCTCAGATGCGAGGTGATCAGATGGCGCAAGGTCGCGATGTCCTGGGCTTCCAGATGCTGGAACTGGCAGCCGACCCGGCCGCTGGCGGCGTCGAAGGAGCGTACTTGCAGCTCGACATCCATGGCCAGGCCGAGATTATCGATGAGGAACTGCAGGCGGCCCTTGATCACCTCGCCGACCGTTGGCCGTTGGCTCGCCGGTGCGACATAGCTCAGGCCACCGGCAGAGAGGTCTTCGATACGCACCAGTGGGGCGTTGGGTTGCCCGTTGAGCAGGCGCAGCTTGGCGGGAATCTTGACCCGGGCATGTTGGCGCTGGGCTTCGGATTCATGGACGACGTTCACATTCACGGCTGTATTCATGTCGGTAATTCCTGATTAATCGATTGATCCATTGGTCCACTGATACCTGGCGAGGCTCAGACCATCGTCAGCAGTACGGCGACGAAAATGCTGCCGGCAGAAAAGGTCATGGTTCGCGACGACCAAGTGTTGAACCAACCCTGGAAACTGGCCATGTCGCGGCTGAGCTTGGTGTCCTGGCGTGTCCAGGACTGGCGGTCGAGACGGAAGAACACGTAGATCTTCATCAGGGCGCCGACGATCTGGTTGTAATAGAGAATCACCGGGTAGGCCGGGCCGATGCTGTGCCCGCTGCACGACAGCAGCAGGGTGAGGACCAGGCGGGTAATACCGATCCACAGCAGGTACATCAGCAAAAAGGTCACACCGTATTTGCAGCTGGCGATCAGGGCCACGGTCAGGCCGAGAATCGACGTCCACATGGACACGCGCTGATCGAACAGCACCACGCTGGTGAACACGCCGAGGCGATTGACCCCCAGGCCCAGAGCGCGGGAGTTCTGCCGCAGGTTGTTGCCGTACCAGCGGTACATCAGTTTGCGGCTGGCCTTGAAGAAGCTTTTTTCCGGTGGATGCTCGACGGTGTTGATCGCGGCATCCGGTACGTAAAAGGTGTCGTAGCCCAGGCGCATCAGGCTGAACCAACTGGATTTGTCGTCACCGGTAAGGAACTTGAAGGTGCCCAGACGCCAGTGATGCAGGGAGTCGCTTTCAACGTCGGCAATGAACTCGGGATCGGTCACAACCGTGGCGCGGAACACCGACATGCGCCCGGTCATGGTCAGCACGCGCTTGGACAGGGCCATGGAGCACATGTTGATGTGGCGCTGGGCGAAACGCAGCTTGTGCCACTCGCTCATGATGTAGCCGCCGCGCACTTCGCAGAACTCGTTGGTGGTCAGGCCGCCGACGTTGCCGAACAGCTGGAACCACGGCACGGTTTTGCGCACCACGCCTTCACTGAGCACGGTGTCGCCATCGATCACCGCAACCACTGCACGCTCGTCGGGCAGGTGGCGCGAGATAGCGCGGAAACCAAAGGCCAGGCCGTCGCGTTTGCCGGTACCGGCGATGCGCACGAAGTCCAGGGTCACGCGAGACGGCGGATTCATCCGCGCCCACAGGGCCTTGACCAGCAATTCGTCGGACATCTCCACCAGCGAGCAGACCACGGTGGTCGGGTAGCCGCATTCGATGGCTTCGCGGATCACCGAGCTGTACACCTGGGCGGTGGTCAGGGCGTCGATGCGAAAACTGGTGACCATCAGAAATACATGGGACGGGTCCGCCGCTTCGCCCAGCTTGCGCACTTTGCGCCGCAGGTGCGGGTAGACCACGTAGAGAAACAGCATGCCGCGCAGAAAGTGCGTAATGCCCATCGAGTAGCGCCAGATACCCACGGCGCCAATCAGGAAAATAAAGTTCTTGGACTGCGAGTCAAAGATGCTCGTCGGCAAGGCCAGGGCCAAGGCCATCAAGAAACTGAGGTAAAACAGCCAACCTGCGGCCTGTAGGAGGCCATGCTTTAGCCTGTGCATAGTCTGCATCCGTCTCGTCGTTAAGCGGTGTCGGAACATGTGGGAGCGGGTTGTGGGAGCGGATTCATCTGCGAAGAGGGCGGCATATCCGGCGCTTCTTCGTCGTCTGAAACACTGCATTCGCGAATGAATTCGCTCCCACAGAATTCGCCCCCACTAGGGCCCCCGAGATCGGAGGCCCAAGGGCGTTACCAGCAAATCCCTTCGGACCGGCCGCTTTCACCGGTGGTCTTGCTCATGAAGCCGACCAGATCGACGACGTGCTTGCCGACCGGCGCCTTGTCCGCCAGAGCACGGAAGCGCTCGTCGCGGTTGCCGAGGATGATCACGTCGGAGTCGTTGATCACCTGATCGAAATCAGAGTTGAGCAGCGACGAAACGTGAGGGATCTTCGACTCGATGTAGTCTTTGTTGGCACCGTGGACGCGGGCGTATTCGACGTTGCTGTCGAAGATGCTCAGGTCGAAACCCTTGCCGATCAGCATCTCGGCCAGCTCCACCAGCGGGCTTTCGCGCAGATCGTCGGTACCGGCCTTGAAGCTCAGGCCGAGCAGGGCGACCTTGCGGGTGTCGTGACTGGCAACGATGTCGAAGGCGTTCTGCACCTGGGAGACGTTGCTGCGCATCAGCGAGTTGAGCAGCGGCGCTTCCACGTCCAGGCTGCTGGCGCGGTAGGTCAGGGCGCGGACGTCTTTTGGCAGGCACGAGCCGCCGAAAGCGAAGCCAGGACGCATGTAGTACTGGGACAGGTTCAATTGCTTGTCCTGGCAGACCACTTCCATCACTTCGCGACCATCGACACCCACAGCCTTGGCGATGTTGCCGATTTCGTTGGCGAAGGTGACCTTGGTCGCATGCCAGACGTTGCAGGTGTACTTGATCATCTCGGCAACGGCGATGTCCTTGCGGATGATCGGCGCGTCGAGTTCTTCGTACAGGGCTTGCAGCACGTCGCCGGAAGCCTTGTCGAACTCACCGATAACGGTCATTGGCGGATGGTCGTAGTCTTTGATCGCGGTGCTTTCACGCAGGAACTCAGGGTTCACTGCGACACCGAAATCAACACCGGCCTTCTTGCCGGAGCAGTCTTCGAGGATAGGAATCACCACGTTGGCGACAGTGCCCGGCAGTACGGTACTGCGCACCACGATGGTGTGGCGGGAAGTCTTGTCACGCAGGACAAAACCGATTTCGCGGCAAACGGACTCGATGAAATCCAGTTCCAGGTCGCCATTCTTCTTGCTTGGCGTGCCAACGCAGATCATCGACAGGTCGGTGGCACGGATGGCCTCGGAAAAGTCCGTGGTGCCGCGCAGTCGGCCGGTGTTGATGCCCTTTTCGAGCAACTCGCCCAGGCCCGGTTCGACAATCGGCGACTTGCCCTGGTTGATCAGGTCAATCTTGGCGCTGGAGATATCCACACCGACAACATCATGACCTCGCGCTGACAGGCAACCGGCACATACTGCACCGACGTAGCCCAAACCAAAGATGCTGATACGCATCGTCTTTCTCCTCGATTTCACGCCATAAGTTGGCTGGATAGTTGTATTGACCAGCAGTTAACGCGCGCTCGAAAGTTCGACGGATTAAGGCCGAAGAATCGAACACAGGCAGGATTAATAATGAGTGCCTATTAACTTAGGCAAACTCGAACCGCAGCAGCGATGAGTGGCAAGTAGCTCGTGTCCGGAGGGCACGGGATCTTGCTCTGGTGAAGTGGTGAGCCACTCCCTGGGGGCGGATGCACACGAACCCTCAATCACAGCCTTGAGCCAAAGCCCCCGGCCTGATGCGCCTGAGTGATCGTAGCCAGCACTTCGATGGTGCTGAGCCCGGTTTAACTCCATCTAATGTAAAGTGCTTCTTCTCCCGGTACTTGCGTCTCTGGCGATTAAGCCAGAAGTTCCTCTCGGAACTTCCTGATCTTCTCGGTGTGATGTAAGTGATCTCTCACGTCACAGACGATAATTGTTACGGGATGTAGGAGCATGGCCTCTTTGGATAAGTTCCTGGCCACTCGTCCTCTTTTTGAGAATCGGCCCGGATCAGAGGGAATGTGACGGTGGTCGCATTTTGATGGCGACTTATGTTTCGCCCTTAGTTCATGGGTAGTTGCCGGTGGGGGATGTTTATTTGCCATCACTACAAATGAGCCAAATGCCAGTACTGAAAAAAAGTTGTTATTTTTTTGAGACTGCTTAGTTGTCGAGTTGCTCGACAATTTTATGTCGCCAATAAATTGTCATTTCGAGTGTTTGATGATCGACCTGGAAACGGCTCGTCTGAGGTTCGAACGTAGGTCTTGCGAAGAAAATACCGGAGCGGTAGGAGCCGACTAGCTGGCGATGGCGTCAGGTCAGTCACGGACGCTGTTGCGAGCGCTTTGCACTCGATCGCCAGCCAGCGGAACGCCACCCGGCCGCTCCTGCAGAAATCGCATTTCAGTTCAGGTAGCGGTTGTGTCCGATTACTGCTCGGGGCTGTCGCGCAGGAACACCAGTTTGTCCGGGGCCGATTGCTCGCTGCTGTAGCGATAACCCTGCACGTCGAACTGCTTCAAGGCTGCTGGGTCATTGATGCGCTCGCTGATGACGAAGCGGCTCATCATGCCTCGGGCTTTCTTGGCATAGAAGCTGATGATCTTGTACTGGCCGTTTTTCAGGTCCTTGAACTCGGTGTCGATGATCCGCGCCTTGAGGGCCGAACGCTTGACCGCTGAAAAATACTCGGTGGATGCCAGATTCAGCAGCAGATCATCGCCCTGATCGGCCAGGGCCTGGTTCAGCCATTCGCTGATGCGCGTGCCCCAGAAGGCGTACAGGTCCTTGCCCCGGGCGTTGGCCAGGCGGGTACCCATTTCCAGGCGGTAGGGCTGCATCAGGTCCAGGGGGCGCAGCAGGCCGTACAGGCCCGAAAGCATGCGCAAGTGGTCTTGGGCATACGTCAATTCTTGGTCATTCAGGGTTTCGGCCTGCAGACCGGTGTAGACATCGCCCTTGAACGCCAGCAAGGCCTGCTTGGCATTTTCCGGAGTAAAGGCCGGGGTCCAGCTGCCGAAGCGTGCGGCATTGAGGCCTGCGAGCTTGTCCGAGAGGTGCATCAGCTCGCTGATCTGCGCCGGGCTCAGTTCGCGCAATTGTGTGATCAGTTCCTGAGAATGGTCCAGATATTGCGGCTGGGTGAAACGCGTCGTGGTGGGCGGTGTTTCGAAATCGAGGGTCTTGGCTGGGGAAATCACCATCAGCATAACGTCGTCTCCTTTAATCGTCGGGGGATTCTAGAGATATGACGTGCGCGACTCCAGCTATGGCGGCGATAGTCTCGACTCGATCACAGCTGGCCCGGCTTTGTATCAGCCACGACATCAGGTGTGGCATCGGGATCGGCTATAGTGCCGGGCTGGTTCAAACAGGTTTGTCTAAGGATGAGTGCAGTGGCTTTGCGGATCTTGATAGCAGTGTGCGCCGGAGTGTTCTGGCTCAATGCCCAGGCAGCGTTGCCGCCGCCGGCGACCATGGACCGCAGCGTCTGGCCCGAGCAGTTGACCTCGGAGCAATTGTTCGATGTCGCCTCGCGTGCGGAAATCCTCGCGTTCGCCCATGCCCTGTATGTCAGCGAAGGCCTCGATGAGGAAGGCCTCAAGGCGCGCCTGGGCCTGCGTTCGGTGAATATGCAGTCGATCAATCTGGTACGTAATCGCCTGTGGACGCGCCTGCTTGAGAACTATCAGTTCGCTCAGAAGAGCTGTGAGCAGGACGCTTCTTTCTGCGTATTGGCCGATGAGATGGACCAGTTGCGCGAGCGGGCCGCCGAATACCAGATCGCCGATGACTCCTTCTATGCCAGCTGGGCCAAGCCGAGCGATGCGTTTCACGCCCGCTATCTGAACGAGCTGCTGCGCATGGCGGCGTTGTTCCCCCAGACCAGCAGCGAAATCGAGCGCTACAACTCCGACGAGCTGAGTGGCGATGAAATGCCTGACCGCACCTTCATGCTCAATTTCGATAGCGGCCCGACGGCGGTGGATGGCGGCACCGATTGGCTGACCGATTTCATGCGTCAACAGAAACTCACCGCCACCTTCAACGTGCTTGGCAAGAGCCTGCAGGATCGCCTGGAGGACAGCTCGGCGGCCAGGTTGCAGGATCTTTATCGTCTGCAATGCGTTGGCATCCAGGGCTGGGAATACCGTTCCCACAGCCAGTGGGTGGACTGGCAGAACTCGGTGGCGCGCAGTGCCGCACTGGTCCAGCAACTGCTGCCGGACAACTACGTGCCGTTGTTCCGCCCGCCTTATGGTCATCGTCGGGCCGACAGCGCGGAGTTCTTCCGGTCCCAGGACCTGCGGGTATCACTGTGGAGCATCGACTCCCAGGATCTGAATCCGCGACTCACCCCGCAGCAGAGTGCCGAGCGTGTCTTGACCCTGATGCTGCTGTGGCGGCGCGGCACCATCATGTTCCATGACACCGGCAGCAAGGCCCAGGATGCGTTGCCCTGGCTGCTGCTCAATACCGGACAAAGCGGCGTGCAGTGGCAGGACTGTCGTCAGATACCGGAAAGGCCCGTGGAATAAGGGCTGGAGAGGGTTTTTGCAGGAGCGCGTAGGAAGATTCCTACGTGATTTTGCCTGGAGCGGACTTCCGACTGTAAACGTGTGCAGCGCCCTCGCCAAGGGCTATTCGTCATACTGTGAAATAAACTTCAAAAAACTGTCAAAGAGCTTTTTTCTGTCATCTGTTTTGCGGTATTACGAAGACAGACCGCCGAACCCTGCAACACAGGTGGCGTCTTCCCGGACTCCATTTTGAGCATTTCTCTCCTGCCTGAAGGAGAGAGCCTCGGCGGCCTTTTCGTGGCGCAGTATGTTGGCTCTGCGCCGCCTGGCTTCTACAAAGGTGAGCGAGTATGGATGATCACGGACGCACCCCTTCCTCTAACCAGCCAATCCTTTACGTGCTCGATACCAACGTATTGATTCATGATCCAAACGCACTGCTGAATTTCGAAGAACACCACGTCGCCATCCCGATGACGGTCCTTGAGGAGCTCGACAAGCTCAAGGCCGGCAAGCATTCGGTGGCTGCAGAATGCCGTCAGGCCATCCGCCTGATCGACAAAACCCTGGGCGAAGCCACACCGGAGGATGTTGAAAAAGGCGTACCCATTGATCGCGGCACCGGCGTGTTCAAGGGCTTTCTGTCGATCCTCATGAGCAAGCGCGAGGAACCCAACAGCCTGCTGCCCGAACACCTCAACGACAACATCATTATCAATCAATTGATCGACCTGCACGCGCGCGACAAGGACCTGCGCCTGGTGCTGGTGACCAAAGACATCAATATGCGCCTCAAGGCGCGGGCCTGCGGGATCGCCGCCGAAGACTACAGCACCGATCAACTGGTCGATGACGTGTCGATGCTGTCCCGTGGTTATCACACCTTGACCGGCTCGTTCTGGGACCGGGTCAGCAAGGTCGAGACCCGTCAGGATCATGGCCGCACCTGGCATCGGGTGCAGATGAGCGATGTGCTGCCTTCCGTGCATATCAACGAGTTTATTGTTGACGAGCAGGGCTTTGTCGGCTGGATCAAAGGCGTCAAGGCCGATGAATTGCTGATCCTCGATATGCATCAGGAGCCACTGCTGCATCAGGAAGCCTGGGGCCTCAAGCCTCGCGACATTTATCAGGGCCTGGCACTGTTCGCCCTGCTCGATCCCGATATCCACCTGGTCAACCTGTCCGGCGCTGCGGGCTCGGGCAAGACCATCCTGGCACTGGCCGCTGCTATCGAGCAGACCATGGTCAGTAAGCGTTATCGCCGCATCATCGCTACCCGCAGTGTGCAGGGGCTGGATCAGGAAATCGGCTTCCTGCCCGGCACCGAAGCAGAAAAAATGGAGCCGTGGCTCGGCGCCATCACCGACAACCTCGAGGCCTTGCACATGGATGATGAAAACACCCATGGCAGCGTCGATTACATCCTTAGCAAAGTGCCCTTGCAGTTCAAATCCCTTAACTACATTCGCGGTCGCAGCTTCCAGCAGAGCCTGATTCTCATCGACGAATGCCAGAACCTCACCCCGCACCAGATGAAAACCATCATCACCCGCGCCGGTGCCGGTTCCAAAGTGGTCTGCCTGGGTAACCTGGCGCAGATCGATACGCCTTACCTGTCGGCCACCAGTTCCGGCCTGACCTACCTCACGGAGCGCTTCAAGGACTTCCCCAACGGCGTGCATATCACCCTTCAGGGTGTACCGCGCTCTATCCTGGCTGAATATGCGGAGTCGCATCTGTAACTGTTTCAAATAAACGTCTGTAGCCGGGGAACGAGTTTATCTGTTGATAAACCCGTTCCCCGCTTTGTTTTTACTCCTCCTGATTTTTCTGCCTCTCTAATCGCCTGATGTACAGTTGATGCTTGACAGTCATGGCCGGGTTTGATTAACAGTCACTGTGTCGAAAGCAAAGTGTGAAAACACTTCTGTCTGTTCTTAGTGTCTGAGTGCATCTATATGAAAGGCCCCTATTCAATCGGGGATCTCATGGGGTGAAAGGCATGACGGTTGTTGGCGTTACAATAGCGGTATTGATAAACGGGTTTATCAACAATGAATGTCATTGTGGACAAACCGGTTTAAACAGGGTGATCAGGGAGTGTTTTTTGCTTGCGCTGAAAAGTATGGTTGTTGGCAAGAAAGAGGTAAACCACGACGCACCTTTTAATGACGCGGCACTCCAGTTTAACCGCGTTTAAGCGATGAACGGACTGGCATTTTTGACAGGTAGACGAGGGGCGTCTTTCGTTCCATAGTCATTTCTCCCGACGCAGCTCCTGCTGCGGGGAACGACCATCTGTATCGACTATGTTTTAAGGCCATCAGCACTGCCTGCGGGCGGGCTGTGGCTGAGAGAAGGTATGGATAAAATATCACTACAGGAGTTATAGCAATGGCTGAATATATTCAAAATGGCAATTTCAGTAATGGCTCACTGGACCCTTGGTTTCCACAAGGAACCGTAAAAGTTCAAGAGGATATCAATCGTCAACGCTTTCATGTCCATATAGAAAAAGGGTCGAGGATCCAGCAGCATTGGCGCATGGATGAGCCCCACGACAGATTGTTGTTTCTCATGGATATAAAAGTTGAAGGTGGATCGGACGTGCCAAGTGGCGGCGTACAAGTATCGTTTTTCTTCTCTGGTGGTTCCAGTGGTCCCATCAGTACGACCTATAATATTAAAGAGTCGTCGGAGTGGGAAACGCTGGATCTGCTTCTGAATGCGGGTGCCGATGCGGCCAGTGGTAATATTACCCTGTTGGTGCAGCCTGCATTTGCCGACAGGGTCACCATTACAAATATCTCTCTCATGGGCGTCACCCGGGAACAGGATGGATTCCGCTTGTCCAAATATGCTGAGGATGAAAGCAACAAACAATAAAGCGTGCCAGACGTCTGCCCCTGAATTCGGTTAATGTTCAGGGGTAGATGTTATTCCTCCACCCTTCGTTTGGTTTACAATCCCGACTCCTGCCCAGGAGTATCTCCGTGCTGACTCATCTCGATTCCCAAGGTCGCGCCAATATGGTCGACGTCACCGACAAGGCCGTGACGTTCCGTGAAGCCGTGGCCGAAGCGCGCGTGCGCATGTTGCCTGCCACCCTGCAAATGATCGTCAGCGGCGGTCACCCCAAGGGCGATGTGTTCGCCGTGGCGCGTATTGCCGGGATTCAGGCGGCGAAAAAAACCAGTGATCTGATCCCCTTGTGCCATCCGCTGATGCTGACCGGCGTCAAGGTCGAACTCAGCGCCGAAGGCGAGGACGCCGTGCATATCGTCGCGCGCTGCAAGCTGTCCGGCCAGACCGGTGTGGAAATGGAGGCCCTGACAGCTGCCAGCGTCGCTGCCCTGACCATTTATGACATGTGCAAGGCCGTGGACCGGGGCATGGTGATCGAAGCCGTACGCCTGCTGGAGAAGCTGGGCGGCAAGAGCGGGCACTTTGTTGCTGATGCACAGGAGCCGATAGCATGAGTGTGCGGGTACTTTATTTCGCCCGTTATCGCGAAGCCCTGGGGCTGGATGGCGAACGGGTTGATGGCGAGTTTTCCACCATCGATGACCTGCGTGCCCACTTGGCCAGGCGTGGTGATGCCTGGCAGGTGCTGACCGAGCAGAACCTGATGTGTGCCCGTAATGAGGATCTGTGTTCGGTAAATGAGCCGTTGCAGGACGGCGATGAAGTGGCATTCTTTCCCACAGTGACCGGAGGCTGAGGCATGGCGATTCGGGTGCAGGCCGCCGCGTTCGATCCGGGGGCCGAGGTCAATGCCATGCATGCGGCCAATGTCGGTGTTGGCGCAGTGGTGAGCTTTGTTGGCTATGTGCGCGACTTCAATGACGGGCGGGACGTAGCGGGGATGTTCCTCGAACATTACCCCGGCATGACCGAGAAGGCCCTGGGCAAGATTACCGCCGAGGCCGAACAGCGCTGGCCGCTGCTCAAGCTGGAAGTGCTGCATCGGGTTGGTGCGCTTGAGCCGGGCGAGCCTATCGTATTCGTCGGTGTTGCCAGTGCGCATCGCCAGGCCGCATTCGAGGCCTGTGATTTCGTCATGGACTACCTGAAGACTCGCGCGCCGTTCTGGAAGAAGGAAAACACTTCAGAAGGACCGCGCTGGGTGCAAGGGCGGGACAGTGATCATGCGGCGGCGGGGCGGTGGGATAAAGTCTGATTATTGAAGTGCTCTGTGATAACTGGCTGTGGTATCGAATGTTGTGGGAGCGAATTCATTCGCGAAGGCGGCATATCAGACGATACAAATAGGTCGGATGTCCCACCCTCTTGGCGAATGAATTCGCTCCCACAACGGCCCCACAATCGCTGACAGGCTTTTAGGGCTGTTTACGCACCACCGCCCGCAACAACTCCTGCGGCGGCATTTCGCAGCTGATCTTGCGGCCCAGCTTCTCTTCGATGGCGGGCAGTTGATACGAGTCGTCTTCACCGGCAAAGCTGATTGACACACCGTCGGCCCCTGCACGCCCGGTACGGCCGATACGGTGTACGTAGTCGTCCGGTACTTCCGGCAGGGTGAAGTTGATCACGTGGCTGATACCGTCGATGTGAATACCGCGACCGGCCACGTCGGTGGCAACCAGTACGCGGATCTTGCCTTCGCGGAAACCTTCCAGGGTTTTGATGCGCTTGTGCTGCGGTACGTCGCCGGACAATTGCGCGGCGTTGACGCCATCGCGCACCAGGCGCTCTTCGATGCGCCGCACTTCGTCCTTGCGGTTGGCAAAGACCATGACCCGTTCCCAGCCGTTATCGGTGACCAGGTTATAAAGCAGCTTGTACTTGTCCGCCGAAGCCACGGCATAGATATGCTGCTCGACGTTATCGGCGGCGACGTTCTCGGATTCGATCTCGACGATAGACGGCTCGGTGGTCCATTGCTTGGCCAGGTTCATCACGTCTTCGGTAAAGGTCGCAGAAAACAGTAAGGTCTGGCGCTCGCCCTTGTGCGGAGTCTGGCGAATGATCTGACGAACCTGGGGGATGAAGCCCATATCGAGCATGCGGTCGGCTTCGTCGAGGACCATGACCTCGACCATGTCCAGATGCACTTCGCCGCGCTGGTTGAAGTCCAGCAGGCGGCCCGGAGTGGCAACGAGAATGTCGCAGTGGCGCGCTTCGAGCTGCTTGAGCTGCTTGTCGAAGTCCATGCCGCCGACGAAGGTCATGACGTTCAGGTCGGTGTATTTGGTCAGGTCGGCCGCGTCCTTGGCGATCTGCACCACGAGTTCGCGGGTCGGGGCGATGATCAGCGCCCGGGGTTCGCCCATGTAGCGTTCTTTCGGCGGCGGGGTCTGGGTCAGCTGGGAAATGATCGAAATCAGGAACGCGGCGGTCTTGCCCGTGCCGGTCTGGGCGCGGCCGATGGCGTCCTTGCCTTTAAGGGTAAAGCCCAGCACGCCCGCCTGGATCGGCGTGCAGTAGGGGAAGCCCAGGTCCTGAATCGCGTGCATCAATTCCGGAGCCAGGTCGAAATCATGGAAGCGGGTCTTGCCTTCCTGAGGCTCTACAACGAAATCTTCGAGTTTCCATGGCACAACCACCGGCTTGGGCGCGCGTTCACGACGCGGCCGTTGCGCTCTGGGCTGGGTTTTTTCGCCGTCGCCCTGCTCGATTTGTTCGGCTTGGGGCGCGGCAACTGCGGCAGGCGTGCTGTCTACGGCGACAGCCTGGGGCTGCACGACAGGTTCGGCTTGGGCGGCGGGAGCGGTAACGGAGGGGGCAGGCACAGGGGCGAGCGACTCGACCTCGCTTTTACCGAACATCTTTTTAAGTGCTTTAAGCACGGTCATCTCATCAATTGATTAAGGAATGTACGTCGGGCAGTGTAAAGCAAGAACCGTGCGCGGCGTAGTGGCACGCCGCATGGGCTACAGAACGTTCCTGCCCGACGTGTTTAAAGGCGTTACCCAAGCCGTTGTGCAAGCCAGGTTCCAATGTCGGAGATTTCCTCGGGTAACACTTCGTGGCCCATTGGGTACTCCTGCCATGCGGCGGTTACGCCCAGAGCCTTGAGTATGTCGTAGGCGGCGCGGCCCATGGCCTTTTGCACCACATCATCATATTGGCCATGCAAGCTGTAGACCGGAATCCGGTTCTGGTTGGCAGTCAGGGCCATCTGTTCAGTGAAGGTCGGGGCATAGGTCGATAGTGCCAATACGCCACCAAGCGGCCCCTGCCAGCGCAGGAACGCGGTGTGATAAACCACGGCGCCGCCTTGGGAAAAACCTGCCAGAAAAATCCGCGCCGGGTCGATACCGCCGTCGCGCTGGGCCTCGATCAGGGCGATCACGCGCTGCGCCGATGCCTCCATCTGTTCCTTATTAATAGAACGGGCCGGGCTCATGGCCAGAATGTCATACCAGCTGGGCATGGCATAACCGCCATTGATGGTGACAGGCTGGGTCGGCGCCTGGGGCAAAACGAAGCGCGTGGTCAACAGTTTTTCCTGCAGCGCTTCAGCGACCGGCAGGAAGTCATATCGGTCTGCGCCCAGGCCGTGCAGCCAGATTACGCAGGCATCCGGCGTGTCCACGGGTTCAAGAATGAGGGATTCGTTCATGGTTGCTCCAATGAAGTGCGCGGCGAAATTTCAGATGCATTATTAAGGTGCGCAATCAAATGAAATTCGGCAGTGAATGAAAAGAAATTTGAATCAAGATGTCGCAAGGTTACAAGTTTTCGACTTGACGTGTCGCCTATTCGACATTGGTGGCAGTGTGGTACGGGCTTTGCTATGCATCAATCGAGTGAAAGTGCTCTGCTTGTGCGGTAACACTGGGCAAGTACTCTCAGTGCCTGTGCGGCGCGGCATGGAATCCACACAACGGGATTCCCGGCACGGTTCGGCCTGTACCATCTTGGTCAGGTACATCATGGGGTTTGATCCATTTGACCGATTGACGGGTCGGGAACAGGGTTGACGAGATGATCTTGCGCCCGGTTCCAGATTCGGGTCTTACGTCGCATGACCCAAAAAAAAGCCAGCACGGGTCATCAGTGCCTCACAAGGGTGCGACGGGGCTCAAGCTCCAACACAACAAAGAGCAAACTGGAGGTTTGAATGAAGATGTTGAAATCCACCCTGGCTGTAGTCACCACGGCAGCAGTGCTGGGTGTTTCGGGTTTCGCGCACGCAGGTGCGACCCTTGACGCAGTCATGAAGAAGGGTTTTGTCCAGTGCGGCGTCAGTGATGGCCTGCCAGGTTTCTCCGTTCCGGACAGCACCGGCAAGATCGTAGGGATCGACGCCGACGTCTGCCGTGCTGTTGCTGCCGCTGTCTTCGGTGATGCCACCAAGGTCAAGTTCAGCCAGTTGAACGCCAAGGAGCGTTTCACCGCTCTGCAATCCGGCGAAATCGACATCCTGTCGCGTAACACTACCTGGACCAGCTCCCGTGACGCTGGCATGGGTCTGAAATTCCCTGGTTTCGTTACCTACTACGACGGTGTAGGTTTCCTGGCCAACAACAAACTGGGCGTGAAAAGTGCCAAGGAGCTGGACGGTGCGACCATCTGCATCCAGGCCGGTACTACTACCGAGCTGAACGTTTCCGACTACTTCCGCGCCAACAACCTGAAGTACACCCCGATCACTTTCGACACCTCCGACGAAAGCGCCAAGTCGCTGGAATCCGGCCGTTGCGACGTACTGACCTCCGACAAGTCGCAGCTGTACGCACAGCGCAGCAAACTGGCTTCGCCAAAAGACTACGTCGTTCTGCCTGAAACCATCTCCAAGGAGCCTCTGGCACCTGTAGTGCGTAACGGCGATGACGAGTGGCTGGCCATCGTGCGCTGGACTGGCTACGCGCTGCTGAACACCGAAGAAGCCGGCATCACTTCGAAAAACGTCGAAGCCGAAGCCAAGTCGACCAAAAACCCTGACGTTGCCCGTATGCTCGGCGCTGACGGCGAATACGGCAAAGACCTGAAACTGCCGAAAGGCTGGGTCGTCCAAATCGTCAAGCAAGTCGGTAACTACGGCGAAATCTTCGAGAAAAACCTGGGCAAAAGCACCCCGCTCGAAATCGAACGTGGCTTGAACGCTCTGTGGACCAATGGCGGCATTCAATACGCACCACCAGTGCGCTAATTGAACTGTGCCCGCAAGCCCCGTCAGGCTTGCGGGCATTTTTGTTCCATTTTTCCTGGGGCACTCCATGCAAAAGCAAATCGGCGCACCAACGAAGGGTTTTTCCCTGACAGATCCAAAAGTGCGTGCCTGGTTATTCCAGATCATCACGGTTATCGCGGTGATCGCGATGGGCTGGTATCTGTTCAGCAACACCCAGACCAACCTGCAGCATCGGGGTATTACCTCCGGCTTCGGTTTCCTTGATCGAAGTGCGGGTTTCGGTATCGCCCAACATTTGATCGACTACACCGAATCCGACAGCTACGCCCGCGTATTCGTCATCGGTCTGCTCAATACCTTGCTGGTGACTTTCATCGGCGTGATCCTGGCGACCCTGCTGGGTTTTGTCATTGGTGTCGCGCGGCTGTCCAACAACTGGATCGTGAACAAGCTGGCCACGGTCTACGTTGAAGTTTTCCGTAACATTCCGCCTCTGTTGCAGATCCTGTTCTGGTACTTCGCGGTATTCCTGACCCTGCCCGGTCCGCGTAACGCCCACGGTTTCCTGAACATGTTCTATGTCAGCAGCCGTGGTCTGAACATGCCGGCCGCGCTGAAGGCCGAAGGCTTCTGGGCATTTTGGGTCAGCATTGTCGTGGCCATTGTCGCCATCGTGCTGATGGCCAAATGGGCCAACAAGCGTTTCGATGAAACCGGCGTACCTTTCCACAAGTTCTGGGCCGGCCTCGGTCTGTTCATTGTGATCCCGGCCTTGAGCATGCTGGTATTCGGCGTGCCGGTACATTGGGAAATGCCGGAGCTCAAGGGCTTCAACTTCGTCGGTGGCTGGGTAATGATCCCGGAACTGCTGGCCTTGACCCTTGCGTTGACGGTCTACACCGCAGCGTTCATCTCCGAGATCGTGCGTTCGGGTATCAAATCGGTCAGCCATGGCCAGACCGAGGCCGCGCGTTCCCTGGGCCTGCGCCCCGGCCCAACGCTGCGCAAGGTGATCATTCCCCAGGCGTTGCGGGTGATCATTCCGCCTCTGACCAGCCAATACCTCAACCTGGCGAAGAACTCCTCGCTGGCGGCCGGTATCGGTTATCCGGAAATGGTTTCGCTGTTTGCCGGTACGGTGCTCAACCAGACCGGGCAGGCGATTGAAGTCATTGCCATCACCATGAGCGTGTACCTGGCGATCAGTATCAGCATTTCCCTGCTGATGAACTGGTACAACAAGCGCATTGCGCTGATTGAGCGGTGAGGAAGAGCGCATGAGTACACATATTTTCAAACCCAACATGCCGCCACCGAGCAAAGTCTTCGGGCCGGTGGCATGGATGCGCCAGAACCTGTTCTCGAACTGGATCAACACCCTGTTGACCCTGTTCGCGATCTACCTGATCTGGCTGATCATTCCACCGCTGCTGAGCTGGACGATCTTCGACGCCAACTGGGTCGGCACCACTCGCGCCGACTGCACCAAGGCTGGTGCCTGCTGGGTGTTCGTCGAACAGCGCTTCGGCCAGTTCATGTACGGCTACTACCCGGCGGACCTGCGCTGGAGGGTTGACCTGACCGTCATCCTGGCGATCGTTGGCGTGGCACCGCTGTTTATCTCCCGGTTTCCGCGCAAGGCCCTGTACGGCCTGAGCTTCCTGGTGATTTACCCGATCGTTGCCTTCTGCCTGTTGCATGGCGATGTCTTCGGCATGGCTGCCGTGGCGACCAGCCAGTGGGGCGGTCTGATGCTGACCCTGGTCATCGCTACCGTCGGTATTGCCGGTGCCTTGCCATTGGGTGTGATCCTGGCCCTGGGCCGTCGTTCCAACATGCCGGCGGTGAAGGTGATATGCGTGACCTTTATCGAGTTCTGGCGTGGTGTGCCGTTGATTACGGTGCTGTTCATGTCCTCGGTGATGCTGCCGCTGTTCCTGCCTGAAGGCATGAACTTCGACAAATTGCTGCGCGCCCTGATCGGCGTGATCCTGTTCCAGTCGGCCTATGTGGCTGAAGTGGTACGGGGCGGCATGCAGGCGATTCCCAAGGGGCAGTACGAAGCTGCAGCCGCCATGGGCCTGGGTTACTGGCGCAGCATGGGCCTGGTGATCCTGCCTCAGGCGCTCAAGCTGGTCATCCCCGGTATCGTCAACACGATCATCGCCCTGTTCAAAGACACAAGCCTGGTGATCATCATTGGGTTGTTCGATCTGCTCAACAGCGTCAAGCAAGCGGCCGCCGACCCGAAATGGCTCGGTATGGCCACCGAAGGCTATGTCTTCGCGGCACTGGTGTTCTGGATCTTCTGTTTCGGCATGTCCCGCTACTCCATGCATCTGGAGCGCAAGCTGGACACTGGCCACAAGCGTTAGGAGTTTTGTGATGAGTGAAGCTATCGTTAAGCCCCTGGGCGCTGAAGGCATGATCCGGATGGAGGGCGTACACAAGTGGTACGGCCAGTTCCATGTGTTGAAAGACATCAACCTGAACGTGCGTCAGGGCGAGCGTATCGTCCTGTGCGGCCCGTCGGGTTCGGGCAAGTCGACCACCATTCGCTGCCTCAACCGTCTGGAAGAGCACCAGCAGGGCAAGATCATCGTTGATGGCACCGAACTGACGTCGGACCTGAAACAGATCGAAACCATCCGCCGTGAAGTCGGCATGGTGTTCCAGCACTTCAACCTGTTCCCGCACCTGACCATCCTGCAGAACTGCACGCTGGCACCGATGTGGGTGCGCAAGATGCCCAAGGCCAAGGCCGAGGAAATCGCCATGCACTACCTGGAGCGCGTACGCATTCCGGAGCAGGCGCATAAATTCCCGGGTCAGCTCTCCGGTGGGCAGCAACAGCGTGTGGCGATTGCTCGTGCGCTGTGCATGAAGCCGAAGATCATGCTGTTCGACGAGCCGACTTCGGCACTCGACCCGGAAATGGTCAAAGAGGTTCTGGACACCATGGTCGGCCTGGCGGAAGAAGGCATGACCATGCTCTGCGTAACCCACGAAATGGGCTTTGCCCGTACCGTGGCCAACCGCGTGATCTTCATGGACAAAGGCGAGATCGTCGAACAAGCCGCGCCAAACGACTTCTTCGATAATCCGCAGAGTGATCGTACTCGTTTGTTCTTGAGCCAGATCCTGCATTGATCGGTTGAAGGCAGTACAAAAAAGCCGGACCTTGGGTCCGGTTTTTTTATGCCTGCTGAATACAGGCCGTTGATTTGAATCGGGCTGATTTTCTGGGACCGGCTTCAGCCGGGAAGGCCTTTGTCAGACCATGGATATGTATCGGATGTACCGACCTCTTCGCGGGCAAGCCTCGCTCCTACGATCGCTGTATGGCTCTGAAGAACGGTGAACCTTGTATTCCCCACCATTCTCCAACAGGATGCTTGCCCGCCATTCAGTGCGATGACATTTTCAGATACAGAGCGTCCCATGACTATTCAGGCCCCCAAGAGCCCGTTGTCCGAAGAAACTTTACTGCCCCGTAATATCGAGACATTGATCGACTGCGAAAGCGATGATGAGCAGGTCCAGCACGCTGCGCCGATGCTCAAGCGTCCGTGGCTGTTGCTGTTGGGCCTGGTGCTGGTGGCGTTGAACCTGCGTCCGGCGTTGTCGAGCATGTCGCCATTGCTCGGTGCGGTGTCCGATAGCCTTGGCCTGTCGGGTTCGACGGCGGGCTTGTTGACCACGCTGCCGGTGCTGTGCCTGGGGCTGTTCGCGCCACTGGCGCCGATTCTGGCACGGCGTTTTGGCAGCGAGCGGGTGGTGCTGGGGATTTTACTGACGCTGGCGGCGGGGCTGGTTGTGCGTAGCTCGATGGGGACTGCCGGATTGTTCGTCGGCAGCATCATGGCCGGGGCCAGTATCGGGATCATCGGCGTGCTGCTGCCGGGGATCGTCAAACGCGACTTCCCCAGACAGGCGGGGACCATGACCGGTGTCTACACCATGGCACTGTGCCTGGGCGCGGCCATTGCTGCCGGCTCCACGGTGCCCTTGAGTCACTATTTCGACAATAGCTGGGCCATCGGCCTGGGCTTCTGGATCGTCCCGGCGCTGATCGCCGCGATGGTATGGCTGCCCCAGGCAAAGCAAGGCCATGGCGCCCATCATGTGGCCTATCGGGTACGCGGTCTGCTGCGCGATCCTCTGGCCTGGCAGGTCACCCTTTATATGGGCCTGCAATCTTCGCTGGCCTATATCGTTTTCGGCTGGCTGCCGTCGGTGCTGATCGGCCGTGGCCTGACGCCGATCCAGGCCGGGCTGCTGCTCTCCGGTTCGATTCTGGTCCAGTTGATCAGCGCCTTGAGCGCTCCCTGGCTGGCGACCCGTGGCAAGGATCAGCGCCTGGGCATCCTGGTCGTCATGGCCCTGACTCTGGGCGGTCTGTTCGGTTGCCTGTACGGGCCGCTGGATGGCCTGTGGGGCTGGGCCATCGTGCTGGGCCTGGGGCAGGGCGGTACGTTCAGTCTGGGCCTGACCCTGATTGTGCTGCGCTCACGGGATTCCCATGTAGCCGCCAATCTTTCGAGTATGGCCCAGGGCATCGGTTACACTCTGGCCTCCATGGGGCCTTTCGCCGTCGGCATCGTCCACGACATGACTGGCGGCTGGGATGCCATTGGCTGGATTTTCGGCGTGATTGGCCTGGCTGCCATCGTTGCCGGGCTTGGTGCCGGAAGGGCGAGGTATGTGCAGGTCAGCAGCGAAAAAGTGTGATCGAGATATTTGCGTGATGGATGTACATGGCAAAGCGGCATTGCGCCGCTTATTGTAAGAGCCTGTTTTGCCAATGGATGAGCGCCCATGAGTGACGAAGAAAAACGCCTGATCAACAATGCCCTGATCACTCGCTTCTATGAGGCTTTCAATCGCCTGGACGCCGAGGGCATGGCTGCCTGTTATGCCGAAGACGTGATTTTCAGCGATCCGGTATTCGGTGAGCTGCACGGTCGTCAGGTCGGGGATATGTGGCGCATGCTCACGTCCCGGGCCAAGGAGTTCTCATTAACCTTCGATCAGGTCCGCGCCGACGAGCACAGTGGTGCTGCCCACTGGGTCGCCACCTACCTGTTCAGCCAGACCGGCCGCACGGTGGTCAACGATATCCAGGCGCGCTTCGTGTTCCGCCACGGCAAGATCATCGAACACCACGACTACTTTGACTTGTGGCGCTGGTCGCGTCAGGCCCTGGGGACCAAGGGCCTGCTGCTGGGCTGGACGCCGCTGGTCAAGAACGCCGTCCGCGCCCAGGCGCTGAAAGGCCTCAAGGCATTTCAGGCAGGGCGTTGAGCCTCTGTTAGAATCGCGCCTTTGGCCCTATCGACCGCCGCCATGCCTGATGCTGCATCCGCCACAGCCCAACCAGTAGCCGAACTGTCGAGCATCAAGCCGTGGTTCGTCTATCTGGTGCGCGCGGCCAATGGTTCGCTGTACTGCGGTATCAGTGATAACCCGGTGCGCCGTTTTGCCAGCCATCAGAACGGCAAGGGCGCGCGGTTCTTCAGTTCCAGCCCGGCGGTCGCGTTGGTCTATGTCGAATCATGGCCGAGCAAGGGTGAGGCTTTGCGTCATGAACGACTGATCAAACGACTGAAAAAGAGCGCCAAGGAGCACCTGGTGGCGAGCTTCGATCCCCTGATCATCCAGCCGCTTGATAAGGCGCCATCAGCCTGAGCGGGTAGGCCGCCCGCACCGGGAACGTTAAGCTGTGGGCTCTCCCACCGCAGGACGGACCCACTATGTCAGAGCTGATCCTCCACCATTACCCCACCTCGCTGTTTGCCGAGAAGGCGCGTCTGATGCTGGGGTTCAAGGGGCTGTCGTGGCGCTCGGTGACCATCCCCCCGATCATGCCCAAACCGGATCTGACCGCTCTCACCGGCGGCTATCGCAAGACCCCGGTGTTGCAAGTGGGCGCCGATATCTACTGCGACACCGCCCTGATCGCGCGCCGCCTGGAGCAGGAAAAGGCCTCGCCAACCTTGTACCCCGCAGGCCAGGAGTTCACCGTGGCTGCGTTCGCCGAATGGGCCGACGCGGAGCTGTTCAAGCATTCGGTCAGCCTGGTGTTCCAGCCAGCCTCCCTGGCCGTGCGCTTCGCCAAGGTGCCCCCCGAGGCATTCAAGGCGTTCGTTGCCGACCGTACCACGCTGTTCGATGGCGGCAGCGCCTCCCGCGTGCCGCTGCAACAGGCCCAGCATCAATGGCCGACGTTCATGACTCGGCTGGAGCTGCAACTGTCGCGCAGTGGTGATTACCTGTTTGGCGAGCCGTCGATTGCCGATTTCTCGGTGGCCCATACCCTGTGGTTCCTCAAACAGACCCCGGTGACCGCGCCGCTGGTCGATGACTATCCGCAGGTCGCCACTTGGCTGGCTCGGGTGCTGGGCTTCGGTCATGGCGCGCCCAGCGAAATGAGTTCTGCCCAGGCGTTGGAGATTGCTGCCAACGCAACCCCGGTGGCACTGCCAGACGAAGTCTTCGTCGATCCGAATGGCTTCCAGGCTGGTGATCAGGTGCTTATCGCCGCCACCGACTATGGTGTTGATCCAGTGGCGGGCGAGTTGGCATTTAGCGGTCGCGAAGAGTTGATCCTGCGCCGCGAGGATGAGCGTGCCGGTGTCGTGCATGTGCATTTCCCGCGCCTGGGCTTTCGCCTCGACAAGCGTTGACCGCGCTCAAGGCACCGGATTGCAGCCACTGGCTTCGGCGACTGCCTGGGTCACGTTGGGCCTGAATGGCTCAAGGTTCCATTCGGGCTTGTCGCGGTACTTCACCAGCAGGCAGACGAATTGGCGGCGCATGCCACCGCCGTTTCGTTCCAGCCACTGCGGGTCCTGGTCGTGGGCGTTAGCCAGTTCGGCATAGGCCACATCGGTTTCATTGGCCTTGATGGCTCTGCCACAGGGCGTGGGGGTGACGCTCAAGCGCCATGCACCCTGCGGGATACCGCTTTCGACAGGTTGGCTCCAGGTCGCGCTTTCTATGTACTTGTCGCAACTTCCCTGATCATTGGCGTCGTAGGCAAAGCGGGCGCCGGTAAAGCCCGGCGCCAGGTTCATGCGCAGGACCGGTACCAGATAACCCGCCTGCCGCAGCTTCTGCTGAAAGATCATGGCCAGGGTCAGGGGTGTCTGGTTGTCAGCGTTGAGTTCACTGCCGCGATTGACGTCGTAGACGAAGGCGTCGATATAAGGCGTCAGCTTGCTGCCGTCGTTGGTTGCCGAGCTGTTCTTGAGCAGCAGTTCCGTCCAGCCGCTCGCCGCCCAGGTGCCTTTGAATATATGAATGCCAATCAGGGTGCGCCAATCGGAATTACTCTCCACGTTCCACGAACACTGATTGCGTTGCATGGTCACGCCGCCTGCGCCGTAGCGTTTGATCCAGGCGTCTGCCGGATTGGCTGCCGCGGATACTCCCACTTCAGCACAGGAGCCATAGGCATTGGCCTGATTGACGTTGGGCTGCATCTGCTTCTGATTACTGGGATCTTCCTGGGCGTCACTTTCGAAATCACAACCGTTCCAGCCCCGTGGTGTTCCCGACTGCCCGCTCTTGTCCCGCAGCGCACGGGTGGTGTCGGCATCGAAGCTGTAGATGCACAGCCAGCCCACATCCAGAGGTGGCAACTGGTTGGCTACAGCATCTTCGGGGGCGCGGATGACGAAACCGGCGGGGTGATAGAGCCTGTTGCTGGGCGTATCCTGCCTGATCCAGCTGTAGGAGGTGGAGCCCAGTTCAACGGCCAACGGGCTGTAGTCCCATGGATTGAATCTGCCGGTGTCGAGAGTTCGCACGATCACCCCGGTGCAATAGTAATGGCCGCGCTGTGCGCCGGTTTTATCCGTACAACTCTGTATTTGTTCGTTGTAGTTCTTGTTGATCATGGCGGCGGTTGTTGATGGTGCAATGCTGAAGTCCAGGGCCAGGCATTGCGTCGTCAGCAAGATATACAGAGGGATTGAAGCGAGATGATTCATCTTCGTCACTCCATGGATTCCGTGCAGGCAACAGCGCTGTCCAGTACCTGGAATTGTTTTTAACGGACGAATCAAAGGTGAAACGAAGGGGTGGGGCTGTCTACTGTCATTATTGCTAGGTTAATCCCGCTGTTAGTTCATAACCGCAGGATTGTTTATTTCGCGCAATTTTATGCCGGTACGGCAGGCGGGCTCAGTTCAGCGCCGCAAGGATCTCCTGCTCGCTGAAGCCACGGATGATTGTGCCGTTGACGTCAATCAGCGGAATGCCACGTCCACCGAGGGCTTCATAGGCCTTGCGACCCTCGACGGACTTCTCGATATCGAACTCCTTGTAAGGGATGCCCTTGCTGTCAAGGAAACGCCGGGTCTGCTTGCAGTAGCCGCACCAGTCAGTAGCGTACAGCACCACATGCTGTTGCTTCTGCGCGGCACTGGCGGTGACCGGGTCAGGATTGAAGAAGTGCTCGATCTTGCCCCAGTTCTGATAGACCGCGACGAACAGCAGGATCAACGCAAATTTTTTCAGCACGCCGGTGAACATGGTGATTACCGCCGTTTCAACTGATCAGTCAGCTGCGTCGGCAAGCCCTTGATGATCAGGGTGCCGGCTTCTTCGTCGTATTCGATCTTGTCGCCCAGCAGGTGCGCTTCGAAGCTGATCGACAGGCCCTCTGCGCGGCCGGTGAAGCGACGGAACTGGTTGAGGGTGCGTTTGTCTGCCGGGATTTCCGGGGACAGGCCGTAGTCCTTGTTGCGGATGTGATCGTAGAAGGCGCGCGGGCGGTCTTCGTCGATCAGGCCTGACAGTTCCTCAAGCTCCATGGGCTCGCCCATCTTGCTCTGGCTGCTGGCGTAGTCGACCAGGGCCTTGGTTTTCTCCCGGGC
This sequence comes from Pseudomonas sp. Pseusp88, assembly GCF_047303955.1. Lineage (NCBI taxonomy): Bacteria > Pseudomonadati > Pseudomonadota > Gammaproteobacteria > Pseudomonadales > Pseudomonadaceae > Pseudomonas > Pseudomonas sp. Pseusp88. The sequence goes on from NZ_JBGLYM010000004.1 coordinate 168,365, forward strand.
GGCGTCCTCGGGCAGGTCTTCGCTTTCGACGAAGTCACTGAAGGCCTTGAGCAGGGTGCGGGTTTCGCCGGGACCGTCGACCCCTTCCTGACAACCGATGAAGTCGCGGAAATACTCCGAAACCTTCTTCCCGTTCTTGCCTTTGATGAAGGAAATGTACTGCCTGGACTGTTTGTTGTTCTGCCATTCCGAGCAGTTGATACGCGCCGCCAGGTGCAGTTGACCCAGGTCCAGATGGCGTGACGGCGTGACATCGAGCACTTCGTTTACGGCCACGCCTTCACTGTGATGCAGCAGGGCGATGGCCAGGTAGTCGGTCATGCCTTGCTGGTAGTGGGCGAACAGCACATGGCCGCCCACCGACAGGTTGGACTCTTCCATCAGTTTTTGCAGGTGCTCCACCGCGACGCGGCTGAAGGCGGTGAAGTCCTTGCCGCCGTCCAGGTATTCCTTGAGCCAGCCGCTGAACGGGTGCGCCCCGGACTCGGCATGGAAAAAGCCCCAGGCCTTGCCCTGCTTGGCGTTATAGCTTTCGTTGAGGTCGGCCAGCATGTTCTCGATCGCCTGGGATTCGGCAAGTTCGGAGTCACGTGCGTGGAGGACTGCGGGCGTACCGTCGGGTTTTTTGTCGATCAGGTGGACGATGCAGTGACGGATCGGCATGGGGCTTCTCGCTGATGGTGGTGTGAGCGGCCGGCAGGGCGGCGGGGCGGCTCGATTGAAAGGCGGCAAGTGTAACGCACCCGGGTCGATATGCGCGGCCTGAGCCAGGTTTTGAGCGTTCACTCTGCTTTTTTACAACTTTGTCGCCGTAAACCTGACCAAAAGGGTAGGTAGGTGGGGATATTTGGTCGCTGCTGTGCTAGTTTTGCGCCGTCTTGCGCACTGAAGCGCGCTAAGCACGCAGTTTTGCACGTTGTGGCCGAACCAAACCCCGGTTTGAGTATCTACATTTCGCGATTAATCGTGGCTCTAGGGGGGCCAGGTTCGTTGCCTGGCCGCAGGCCGACTTGCACTCTGCAATCCAAATGAATTTGATAGGGAAGGAACACCACCATGGCTCTGACTAAAGACCAATTGATCGCCGATATCGCAGAAGCTATCGACGCGCCAAAAACCACCGCGCGTAACGCTCTTGAGCAATTGGGCCAGATCGTTGCCGATCAACTGGAAAACGGCGTTGAAATCACTCTGCCAGGCATTGGCAAACTGAAAGTGACCGAACGTCCGGCTCGTACCGGCCGCAACCCTTCGACTGGCGCTGCCATCGAAATCGCTGCCAAGAAAGTCATCAAGTTCGTTCCAGCCAAAGTGCTGACCGACTCGATCAACAAGTAAGCTTCGGCTGATTTGTTAAAAAGCCGTGCTCCGGTCTACCGGGCACGGCTTTTTTATGTCCGGGATTTTCTTGAAAGCGCTATGGGTCTTTCGCATTGACGGGATCTGGGGGAGCCGGCTTGCTGGCGATAGCGGTATAACAGACGGCAATTTCATTGCCTGAACGGACGCCATCGCCAGCAAGCCGGCTCCTACGAAGATTGCGTTCCAGATTGGAAATATTGACCGGGTTATTTCCAGCGTTCCTGTCGCCACGCCTCCTGCTGCGCTTGATCCTGAAAGGTCCAGGCCACGAAGCGGCTCTGTTTCTGCCCCTGGCCCATCTCCACCACCTGGCTGTGTAGCGCACCGGCTTTTTTCAGGGCGTTCTGGATCAATGGCAGATTGGAGGCCTTGGACACCAGGGTGCTGAACCACAGCACCTGCTGTGGCACTTTGGCGCTTTCGTTGATCAGTTGCGTCACGAAGCCAATCTCGCCACCTTCGCACCATAGCTCCTGGGATTGCCCGCCAAAATTCAGCACCGGCAGCTTGCGCTTGGGATCGGCCTTGCCCAATGCACGCCACTTGCGCTGGCTGCCGCGCAGGGCTTCGTCCGGGGAGGCGTGGAAAGGCGGGTTGCACAGGCTGATATCGAAGCGTTCGTCGCTGGCGAGCAACCCGAGCAGAATATGCTTGCGATTGGCCTGCTGACGCACGCTGATAGCCTTGGCCAGGCCATTGGCCCTGACGATGGTCGTGGCCGCAGCGACAGCTGTAGCGTCGATCTCGGAGCCGACGAAATGCCAGCCGTAGTCACTGTGCCCCAACAGCGGATAGATGCAATTGGCGCCGGTGCCGATATCCAGGGCCTTGATTGCCGCGCCCTTTGGGACTGCGCCACTGTTTTGTTCGGCCAACAGATCTGCCAGAAAGTGCACATAGTCAGCGCGGCCCGGAATGGGTGGGCACAGGTAGTCCGCCGGGATATCCCAATGGGCGATGCCATAGAACGCCTTGAGCAGCGCCCGGTTAAATACACGTACGGCGGCCGGGTCGGCGAAGTCGATGCTTTCCTTGCCGTAGGGATTGATGATCACGAATTTAGCCAGCTCGGGGCTGCTTTTGATCAGCTTGGGAAAGTCGTAGCGACCCTGGTGACGGTTGCGCGGATGCAAGGTGGCTTTCTCTTTGACAGGCGCAGATTTGCCTGTTGAAGGTTTTGCAGCCTTTTTACCTGGCGCGACGGATTTGGGTGGAGTTGTCATGTACAGATTTAATCGGGAGAAAGACCAACATTGTCACACAGTCTTGCGAGTAACGCTGCGCAGCCCGGTCCGCAATGAGCCGCATATGGGGAACAATCCTTGCTTGTAAAAGCCTGGATAAGTTAACCGCCGTCCTGCGGTTTTCATGAGGTATCGAGCTATGCGCCATCTAGATACAGATGCTTTGGCTGCGTTCGTGGCGGTCATCGACAACAACGGCTTCACGGCCGCTGGAGATCGTATCGGTAAGACCCAGGCGGCGGTGAGCCTGATGCTTGCGCGGCTTGAGGCGCGGATCGGGCGCAAGCTGGTCGAGCGGCATCGACGTGGCGTCACCCTGACCGAACATGGCGAGCTTTTGATTGGGTACGCCCGGCGCATCCAGATGCTGGAAGACGAGGCATTGCTGGCGTTGCAATGTGAAGGTGAAGCCTCACGAATCCGCATCGGCATGCCGGACGATTATCTCGAATCGATCGGTTGTGTGCTGGTCCAGCAGTTCTCGGTTCTGCACCCGCATTTGCAGGTCGAGATCATTTGCGATTTCTCTTCCAAGCTCGAAGTGATGCTGCACCACGACAGTATCGACCTGGCCATCATTACGCGCAGTGAAGGCAGCAACAGCGGCGAGCTCTTGCGTGTCGAGGCGCAACTCTGGTGCGCAATGGCGGGATATTTCCCCGAGGCCAATGCGGTTTTGCCGCTGTCGCTGTTCGCTGATTCGTGTCGCGCGCGTCCGAGGATTCTTCAGGCGCTGGACAATGCTCTGGTGCCGTGGCGCGTGATCAGTTCCTCCTCGCATCTGCCAGGGGTCATGCACCCGGTGCGCAGCGGTTCCGCTGTTACGGTACTACCCGCGTCAGTCATCCCCAATGGGTGGCGTATTCTGGGCGAGGAGCAGAACCTGCCGGCTTTGCCAGCGCTGGAGCTGGCGTTGATGGTCCCGGAAAATGCTCGCTTGAGCACCCGCCGTCTGGCGCATTTCGTGCGCGAGCATTTCCAGGTTGCTGCCGCTGCTGTCGCCATCGGCGCCTGAAATCAGGCCGCTCCGGCAGCCAGGATACTGGCGGCGGCCTTATAGCCGCTGAGCAAAGTCTGCATCGCGGCCTCGTCATGGGCGAAGGTCAGGTAGATGCGACCAAAGGCGAAAGGCATGGTCATGACGTTCTGCGCACGTAACGCCACATGCAGGTCGAGACTCCACCGGGCGTTGGCGATTGCTGCCGCCTGGGCATAGTCTGCCGGCGCCTTGTCACTCGGCCACAGGGTAAAAACGGAGCCATATCCGCTGCTGCTCAGGGGCAATCCTTCATCGGCGAATGCACGGATGATGTCCGAGCGCAGTTGATTGCCACGTTTGAGCAGCGGCAGATAATCATGCTGGCGCAGTTGCTCGAGCGTTGCCACGACTGCCGCGCAAGCGGGCGGGTTACCGCTGTAAGTCCCGGCGCGAACGATGCGCTTGTCTTCAAACAGCTGCATGATTTCAGGTTTGCCCAGCAGCGCTGCGACCGGCACGCCACTGCCGATGGCTTTGCCGACTGTTGCCAGATCGGCATCGACGCCCAGCAAGTGCCCGGTCAGGCCTGCATGCAGACGAAAGCCCATGAGCACTTCGTCCAGTATGACCAGTGCACCCTGTTCATGTGCCTTATCGCTCAAATGCTTGAGATAACCCGTCACGGGCTCGATGCAGCCAGCATTGGCCAATACCGGCTCGATGATCACGGCGGCGATGTCCGGGTAGTCGTGGAACAGGCGGTCGACGTCTGTGAAGTCGTTGTAACGCAGCAAGATCATGCCATCGCGTTCGGGACGTGCTGCCGAGGCGGGCATTTGCGCTTCGCTGGAGCCGGCATTGCCGAATGCGACTTCATCGAACCAGCCGTCATAGCTGGCGGCGAACCGGACGATGCGTCTGCGCCCGGTGGCAGCCCGCGCAGCCCGACAGGCCAGGTGCACGGCTTCGCTGCCGGTATTGAGGAAGATGACCTGACTCAGCGGGCCCGTATGGCTGGCCAGAGAACAGGCGGCCTCTGTTTCAAGGTCATGGGCGAATGACGGCATGGGGCCGCGCTGCAAGGCCTGGATGACGGGAGCCAAAACCTTGGGGGCGGCATGGCCGAGCATCGTTGCACCAAAACCCATGGCGGTGTCGACATATTGCTCGCCGTCGTTACCCCACAGCCAGGCCCCCTGAGAGCGTTGGACTGCGAATGGCTGGCCGTCGATTTCAGGCAAAGCGCGGCCGCCGCTGGAAATACCACCGATTAGATGTTTCATAGATGTACCCGGAAAATTTAAAGGGAGTCAGTAGCCCGTAATGTGTGGCAGCCATTGAGTGAGGCTTGGGAAGGCAATCAACAGGGCGATGGCGATGGCGGTGGCGAACCAGAACGGAATCAACTGGCGCGATACTGCGCCGATGTCGACACGCCCAACGTTACACACCACAAAAATGTTGGTGCCGATAGGCGGGGTGAACAGCCCCCAGCCCAGGGTCATGGTGAAGATCAGGCCTATCTGATACGGATCGAACCCTGCGGTCTTGGCGATAGGCACCAGAATGGGCGCGAGGATGATCATCGCCGGCCCCAGATCTAGCCAGAAACCAACAACCTTGAGGACCAGCACCACCAGTAAAATTGTCGCAATCGGCCCGGTATGCAGGTTGACGATCCACGAAGCCACGGTGTGCGGTACGAGTTCGAAGGTCAGAATCCAGCCGAAGGGCATCGCCACGGCCATGATGATCATCACCGAACCGGTAATGGTCACGGCCTCGGTAATGGCCGGGAACATATCCTTCCACGCCAGTTGCCGATAGATCACGGTGCCTACGAAGATGGCATAGAGCACTGACAGCGATGCGGCTTCAGTTGCAGTGGCGAAGCCGCTGACGATGGAGCCCAACACCATGACGGGCATCAGTAACGCGGGCGACGCGCTCCACAGATCGCGCAGCAGGGCGAGCGCATCGAAGGGTTCATTACTTTTCGGAAAGTTCTGGCGTACCCCGATGATGTAGGCCGTGATCATAAACGTCGCGGCAAGCATGACGCCTGGCAGTACGCCGGCCATGAACAGGCCGCCGATGGACGTATTGGTCAGCACGCCGTAGAGGATCAGAATCACGCTGGGCGGTACGATAATACCCAGGGTACCCGACGCCGCAGTAACCGCTGCCGCGAACGCCCGGGGATAACCCCTGGCTTCCATGACCGGAATCATGACTTTGGCAACGGTGCCTGTGTCTGCTGTCGCCGATCCGGTCAGGCCGCCATAGACAAACGCCGTGGCCACGTTGACCGGGCCGAGGCCGCCGCGCATGCGACCGAAGCAATGTTCGGCGATGCGCATGATGCGTACGGTCAGTCCGCCGCGATTCATGAGCTCTCCGGCCAGCAGAAACAGCGGAATCGAGGCCAGGGTGGATGAGTCGGCACCGCGTACAGCCTGTTGCGCCAGCCATGACCAGGGCATGTGCAGGTCGCCCAGGGCCAGGGCGGCAATACTGCCCCCCGCCATGGCCCAGACCACCGGTACGCCGGCCATCAGCAGGCAGAAAAACGCCAGAAATAGAATCAGAACGGTCACAGGGCTTTCTCCCGGCGGTTGAAGATGAGCCATAACCGCACCAGAGCAATGATCGCCAGCATGGCTGAGGCACTGATCAGGGCCAGCATGGTCAGCCCCGAAGGCCAGCGCAGCACCGGCGTGGGCAGCGCCCAGCCGCGGCTGATTGCGGCACTGCCGCTGACCAGCAGCCAGACGCTGATGATCAGCAGCGTCAGGCAGCCGAGCCCTTCAAGCCCGCGCTGCACTTTGCCTGGCAACAGCGACACCAGGCCCTGGAAGCTGACGTTCTCGTGGCGCAGTTCGGCTATCACGGCACCGACAAACGTGACCCAGACAAAGCTCATCGTGGCTATTTCGAACGACCACTCGAAGCCGTGAAGGCTGAAGTAGCGGGCGAAGATTCCGGCCAGCGTCGAGACGAACGTCACGATGAACATCGCGACGCCGATCACCGACAGTACTCGCTCGGGCCAGGAGCGTGGCGCTTGCTCTGAGGGCAGGGCGGTCGACATGATCAATCACTCGCCCTGAGCGTCGTGGCGAAGCTTCTCGACGAAGTCAGGGCCCCAGACTGCCCCGAAATGCTCGTAGACAGGCTTGCTCAGGCTGCGGAATGCTGTGGTGTCGACCTGATTGAACTTGACCCCCTTGGCTTCCATTTCCTTCTGGATTTTGGCGTAGACATCATCCAGTTGAGCGCGATACCAGATTGTCGTGTCGGCGACCGCATGATTGAGTGCGGTACGATCAGCCGCGCTCAGGCTGTCGTATTTGTCCTTGTTGATGAACCAGAAGTTGGCCGACCAGATGTAGTTGGACACCGAGACGTTTTTCGCCACTTCGTACCATTTCTGATCGTAGAAATCCCGAAGCTCCGGTTCCACCCCGTCCACTACGCCGGCTTGCAGCGAGGTGTAGACCTCGCCGAATGGAATTGACTGACCCAAGGCTCCCAGTTGCTTGATGGTGGTCAGGATCACAGGGTTGGGCGGGGTGCGAATCTTCAGGCCAGCCAGGTCGGCGGGACTAGTGATGGGGTGTTTGCTATTGGCAAATTGACGAAACCCCGAGTCCAGCGCGGTCAGCATCATAAAGCCGTTGTCGTGGCCCATCGTAAGAAACTGCTTGCCTGCCGGGCTGTCGAGGTAGGCGTGGACGCTTTTTTCATCCTTGAACAGGAACGGCAAAGACAACGCGTTGAGCTTGGGGTCGATGCCATCCACCGAGCCCCCCAGGCCGATGTCGATCGCACCGGCACCCACTGAGTCGACGATGGGGGCTTCATCGCCCAACTGGCCGTCCGGGTAAATCTGGATTTTCAGGTCACCCTTGGTTTCGGCGCTGACTTGCGCGGCGAATTTGATCATGGCCTGGTTGATCAGGCTGTCGCTGCTCGAGGCATGAGCCAGGCGCAAGGTTTGCTCAGCCATGGCCGAGCTCATGCACGAGAGCAGGGCCAGGCCCAGGACCGTACGTTTGAAGCCGGATAACCGGGAATTGCCGTTGAATGCTGCAAACATTTCGAATACTCCGCCGATTGCTGTCTGCTAGCGTTATCCGATGCGTGGGATTTCAAGTCAATAAATGCTGGCCTTTTGCTCATTAAGATCATAAATACCACCATACGATTATTAATCTTATTTCTTAACTCATTGATTTTAATTGTTTTATTTTTCAGGTCTGCTGTTTTTCAAGGAAAAAAAAGAGGCCCGTGAAGGGCCTCTCATTTCAGCGCAACGACTGCTGGACAGACTTACAGACTGGCGATGCGAGCGTGCTGCTCGGCCAATTTACCCAGGGCCTGTTCGGCCTCGGTCAGCTTGGCTCGTTCCTTGGCGATCACCTCAGGCGGCGCCTTGTCGACGAAGGCAGCGTTGGACAGCTTGCCGCCCACACGCTGGACCTCGCCTTGCAGACGCTGGATTTCCTTGTCCAGGCGTGCCAGTTCGGCACCCTTGTCGATCAGCCCGGCCATTGGCACCAGCACTTCCATCTCGCCGACCAGTGCGGTCGCGGACAGCGGGGCTTCGGCGCCTTCTGCCAGAACGGTGATGGACTCCAGCTTGGCCAGCTTTTTCAGCAGGTAGTCGTTTTCGTTGAGGCGACGCTGGTCTTCGGCCGTGACGTTCTTGAGGAACAGTTGCAGCGGCTTGCCCGGGCCGATGTTCATTTCCCCGCGAATGTTACGCACGCCGAGCATCAGGCCCTTGAGCCATTCGATGTCGTTCTCGGCGGCTTCGTCGATGCGTGCCTCGTTGGCCACCGGCCAGGGTTGCAGCATGATGGTCTTGCCTTCGCTGCCTGCCAGCGGCGCCAGGCGCTGCCAGATCTCTTCAGTGATGAAGGGCATGAACGGATGAGCAAGGCGCAGGGCCACTTCGAGCACACGTACCAGGGTACGGCGGGTACCGCGCTGACGTTCGATCGGTGCACTTTCGTCCCACAGCACGGGCTTGGACAGTTCCAGGTACCAGTCGCAGTACTGGTTCCAGATAAACTCGTACAGCGCTTGCGCGGCGAGGTCGAAGCGGAACTGATCCAGTTGACGGGTCACTTCGGCTTCGGTGCGTTGCAGCTGCGAGATGATCCAGCGGTCGGCCAGGGACAGTTCGACTTCTTCGCCGTTCTGGCCGCAGTCCTCGCCCTTGTCCAGCACGTAGCGCGCGGCGTTCCAGATCTTGTTGCAGAAGTTGCGATAGCCTTCGACGCGGCCCATGTCGAACTTGATGTCGCGACCGGTAGACGCCAGCGAGCAGAAAGTGAAGCGCAGGGCGTCGGTGCCGTAGCTGGCGATACCGTCGGCGAACTCCTGGCGGGTCTGCTTCTCGATCTTCTTGGCCAGTTGCGGCTGCATCATGCCGCTGGTGCGTTTCTGCACCAGTGTTTCAAGGTCGATACCGTCGACGATATCCAGCGGGTCCAGGACGTTGCCCTTGGACTTGGACATCTTCTGGCCCTGGCCATCGCGCACCAGGCCGTGGACATAAACGGTCTTGAACGGCACTTGCGGGGTACCGTCTTCATTCTTCACCAAATGCATGGTGAGCATGATCATCCGGGCGACCCAGAAGAAAATGATGTCGAAGCCGGTAACCAGCACGTCGGTGGAGTGGAAGGTTTCCAGTGCCTTGGTCTTTTCCGGCCAGCCGAGGGTGGAGAATGTCCACAGGCCCGAGCTGAACCAGGTGTCGAGTACATCATTGTCCTGCTGCAGGGCAATGTCCGGGCCGAGGTTGTGCTTGGCGCGCACTTCCGTTTCGTCGCGGCCTACATAGACCTTGCCGGACTCGTCGTACCAGGCCGGAATGCGGTGGCCCCACCACAGCTGGCGGCTGATGCACCAGTCCTGGATATCACGCATCCAGGAGAAGTACATGTTTTCGTATTGCTTGGGCACGAAGGCGATGCGGCCGTCTTCCACGGCGGCGATGGCGGGTTCGGCCAATGGCTTGGTGGAGACGTACCACTGGTCGGTCAGCCACGGCTCGATGATGGTCCCCGAGCGGTCGCCTTTCGGTACTTTCAGGGCGTGATCATCAACGCTGACCAGCAGGCCGGCGGCATCGAATGCGGCAACGATCTGTTTGCGTGCTTCGAAGCGGTCAAGACCTGCGTATTGCGCAGGCAAGGTGCCGTCGATGCTTTCATTCAGAGTGCCGTCGAGGTTGAACACCTGGGCCGCAGGCAGTACGGCGGCGTTCTTGTCGAAGATATTCAGCAGCGGCAGGTTGTGGCGCTTGCCGACTTCGTAGTCGTTGAAATCGTGGGCCGGGGTGATTTTCACGCAGCCGGTGCCGAATTCAGGATCGCAGTAGTCGTCAGCGATGATCGGGATGCGCCGACCGACCAGGGGCAGTTCGACGAACTTGCCGATCAGGGCCTTGTAGCGCTCATCGGAAGGGTTCACCGCAACGGCGGCGTCGCCAAGCATGGTTTCCGGGCGCGTGGTCGCAACGATCAGGTAATCCAGGCCTTCGGCGGTTTTCGCGCCGTCGGCCAGCGGGTAGCGCAGGTTCCACAGGAAGCCTTTCTCGTCGTGGTTTTCCACTTCCAGATCGGAAATTGCCGTGTGCAGCTTGGTATCCCAGTTGACCAAACGCTTGCCGCGGTAGATCAGGCCGTCTTCATGCAGGCGCACGAAGGCTTCTTTAACGGCGTCGGACAGGCCATCGTCCATGGTGAAACGTTCGCGGCTCCAGTCGACGGACGAGCCCAGGCGGCGAATCTGACGGCTGATATTGCCACCGGACTGATCTTTCCACTCCCAGACTTTCTCGAGGAATTTCTCGCGACCCAGTTCGTGGCGGTTCAGGCCCTGGGCTTCGAGTTGGCGCTCTACCAGCATCTGCGTGGCAATACCGGCGTGGTCGGTGCCCGGTTGCCACAGGGTGTTGCGACCCTGCATGCGGCGGAAACGGATCAGGGCGTCCATGATCGCGTTGTTGAAACCGTGGCCCATGTGCAGGCTGCCGGTCACATTCGGCGGCGGGATCATGATGGTGTACGAGTCACCCGCGCCCTGCGGAGCGAAGTAATTCTCGGACTCCCAGGTCTGATACCAGGAAGTTTCGATGGCGTGCGGCTGGTAGGTCTTGTCCATGCGCGGCGGGAACCTGATTGGCATTAATTCGGGAAAGCCGACAAGTATAGCGAGGGGGGGAGCCTGAGGCCACCAGTGGCGTTTGATGCAGGCCGTAGGAGCTGCCGAAGGCTGCGAAGGCGGTGTGTCAGATAAACCTGTTCGCAGCTCCTACAGGAGGCATTTCAATCCTGATACTGGCTCAGAAGGCGCTCCAGTCGCACATCCAGGCGCCGCTTGATCTCGGTCTCGATATGCGGGGCGAAGTCGTCGATCACGTCTTGCATGATCAGTTGTGCGGCGTCGCGCAGTTCGCGATCCAGGTGCAGCAGGGCATCGGCCTTGCTGACCGTTGGGGCCTTAGGCGCCGGGGCGGGCGCAGGTGTCGGGGTCAGAGTGGGGATGCGGCTGTCGTCGCTGTCGAAGTCGAGTTCGGGCGTCAGGACGGGGTGGGCGCCCACCACATCGAACAGCAGGGGAATCTGGGTTTCGCCCGAAGAGGCGGGGGCGGATTGGGATTCGTCGCCGAGCAGTTGGCGGATCGATTCGAGATCGTCCAGCAGGTGTGCGGCTTCTTTCTGAGGTTTTGAAGTGTCCATCGGTTACTCAAAGACGCTGTAGACGGTGATCCTGCAGAGGATAGCCCTGTTCGCGGTAGAAGCGGAAACTCTCTCGTGCGGCCAGACGAATTGCCGGTTCTTCGACGACGATCTCGGCTACACGGGCGAAGTTCTTGAAAAACGTCGGGATGCGCAGGTCGAGATTGACCAAAAGGTCCTGATGCGTTCCGGCATCGTCACCCAGGCCCAGCACTACCGCCGCATCATGATCGTCCTCGGCGCTGCCGTGGGGGATGAAGGCCTCGCCCTTGAAGCGCCACAGCCGGGCATCCAGTTCTTCGCGCTGAGCGGCATCGCTGCAATGCAGATAGACCTTGTGGCCCAGGCGCCAAGCCTTGTCGGTGAGCTTGCAGGCGAAATCCAGGCGTGCGACGGGATCGGCACTGGGCAGGATATAGAAATCGACTTGGGTCATGGGATGTCCAGAAAGTCTGCCGGGCTATGTATACAGCCCGGCAGGTTTGCGAGGGCGTTTAAACGCCAGCGCGATCCAGCAGGTATTGAGTCAGCAGTGGAACCGGACGGCCGGTGGCGCCCTTGTCCTTGCCGCCGCTCAGCCACGCGGTGCCTGCGATATCCAGGTGCGCCCAGTCGAAGGACTTGGCGAAACGCGACAGGAAGCAGGCTGCGGTGATGGTGCCGCCTTTCGGCCCGCCGATGTTGGCGATGTCGGCGAACGGGCTGTCCAGTTGTTCCTGATACTCGTCGAACAACGGCAGCTGCCAGGCACGGTCATCAGCCAGCTTGCCCGCGTCGAGCAATTGGTTGATCAGGGTGTCGTTGTTGCCGAGCAGGCCGGAGGTGTGGCCGCCCAGGGCAACAACACAGGCGCCGGTCAGTGTGGCAATGTCGATGACTGCCTGTGGCTTGAAGCGCTCGGCGTAGGTCAGGGCGTCGCACAGCACCAGACGGCCTTCGGCGTCGGTGTTGAGGATTTCCACGGTCTGGCCGCTCATGGTGGTGACGATGTCGCCAGGGCGGGTGGCGGTGCCGCTCGGCATGTTCTCGGCGCAGGCCAGGATGCACACCAGGTTGATCGGCAGTTGCAGTTCCAGCACGGCACGCAGGGTGCCGAATACGCTGGCGGCGCCGCACATGTCGAATTTCATTTCGTCCATGCCGGCAGCCGGCTTGATGCTGATGCCGCCGGTATCGAAGGTGATGCCTTTGCCGACCAGCACGAAAGGCTTCTCGCTTTTCTTGCCGCCCTGATAGTTCATCACGATCAGGCGTGGTGGCTGGGCGCTGCCCTGGGCTACGGCAAGGAACGAACCCATGCCCAGCTCGGCGAGTTTCTTCTCATCGTGCACTTCGACTTTCAGGTTCTTGTGGGCTTTGCCCAGGGCCTTGGCCTGCTCGCCGAGGTAAGTCGGGTGGCAGATGTTCGGCGGCGTATTGCCCAGATCGCGAGTGAAAGCCATGCCGGTGGCGATGGCCTGGGCGTGGGTCGCGGCGCGCTCGACGTCGGCAACACTGGCCTTGGCGGTCAGCAGGGTGACTTTCTTCAGGACGCGGGCTTCGGCTTTCTGGCTCTTGAACTGATCGAAGACGTATTCGCCATCGGCCAGGGTTTCCACCAGCAGGCGGGCCTTGCCGTAGGCTTCGCGATTCTTGACGGTCAGATGATCCAGGGCCAGGGCTGCGTCGCTGCCGCCAAGACCTTTAAGAGTCGACAGCACACCGCTGACGATTTTTTTGAATTGGCGGTCAGACAATGCCTCATCTTTACCGCTGCCCACTAATAGCACGCGTTCGGCCTTGAGGTTGGGCAGGCTGTGCAGCAGCAGGCTCTGGCCGACCTTGCCTTGCAGGTCACCGCGCTTGAGTACGGCACTGATGGCGCCGCCGCTGAGGGTGTCTACGCTTTTTGCCACGTCGCCGAGGGTACGGCCTTCGCCTACCGCGATGACGAGGGTGGCGGTCTTCAAGGTTTCTGGGCTGACGCTTTTAACAACCAATTCCATGTCGGGGTCCCCGAGTGGGCGATGAGCTATCGCCGTTTAAATAAGGTGCGCGGTATGGCTGTCACATGCATACCAGCGGCAGGCCCGCAGTTTGACCCTGCGGCACGACCGCTGACAAGCCCGCAGCCCACTCGGCAGGCAGGGATGTAGGACGGCCTTGTACGAAGTATCCGGTGCGCGCAGTGACAGACACCCTCATTCACTGGATAATGCCGCATATTTTTTCGCGGTTCATGCCTGTCTTGCACATACCATTCGTGTTCCGTTCGATCATTTTTCCCTTGTTCGGCTGCCTGAGCCTGACAACTCTGGAGTGTCCGGTTTGATTGTCTTTCGTTATCTGTCCCGGGAAGTGCTGGTTACCATGGGTGCGGTCAGCGCCGTGCTGCTGGTCATCATCATGAGCGGGCGCTTCATCAAGTACCTGGCCCAGGCCGCCTCGGGCCAACTCGACCCCAGTGCGCTGTTTCTGATCATGGGCTATCGCCTGCCGGGCTTCATGCAGTTGATCCTGCCCCTGGGGCTGTTCCTGGGGATCCTGCTGTCCTACGGGCGCCTGTACCTGGAAAGTGAAATGACCGTGCTCGCCGCCACCGGCATGAGCCAGCAACGCCTGCTGCGCATCACCATGGCCCCGGCCCTGGTGGTCGGCCTGCTGGTGGCCTGGCTGAGCTTCAGCCTGGCGCCACTGGGGGCGACCCAGTTCGCCATGCTGATCAACAAACAGGATGCCCTGACCGAGTTCGACACTCTGGTGCCGGGTCGCTTCCAGACCCTGCGCGATGGTAGTCGGGTGACCTACACCGAAGAGCTCTCGGATGACCGGATCAGGCTGGGCGGTGTGTTCATCACGGAAAAACGCATTGCCGGGGAGAAATCCAAGGACCATGGCATCACGGTGCTGGTCGCGGAAAAAGGCCACCAGGAAATCAAGCCCGACGGCAGTCGCTTCCTGATCCTGGAAAACGGCTATCGCTATGACGGCAACCCCGGTGAAGCCGATTATCGGGCGATCAAGTACGACACTTACGGTGCGCTGCTGCCCAAGCCGGATATCAGCGATGAAATCACCGACCGTGACGCCATCGCCACCAGCGAGTTGATCGGTAATCCGACGCCGCGTTACAAGGCCGAGCTGCAATGGCGGATTTCCCTGCCGATCCTGGTCTTTATCGTGACCCTCATGGCGGTGCCGCTGGCCCGGGTCAACCCGCGTCAGGGGCGCTTCCTGAAGCTGCTGCCGGCGATTCTTCTTTATATGGCTTATCTGACGATCCTCATCGCCGCCCGTGGCGCCCTTGAGCGTGGCAAGCTGCCCATGAGCCTGGGCCTGTGGTGGGTGCACGGGATATTCCTGGCCATCGGACTCCTGCTGTTGTACTGGGAGCCCCTGCGCTTGAAGATGGCCAGCCGCCGCGCCGCAGCGGAGGTGACCCGTGGTTAAGATTGATCGCTATATCGGCAAGAGCGTCTTCGTCGCCATCATTGGTGTGCTGGGCGTGATTCTTGGCCTGGCTTCGCTGTTTGCCTTTATCGACGAGATGGCTGACGTCAGTGATACCTACACCCTGATGGATGTCCTGAGTTTCGTGACGCTGACCGCGCCACGGCGCATGTACGACATGTTGCCGATGGCCGCTCTGATTGGCTGCCTGATCGGTCTGGGCAGCCTGGCGAGCAGTAGCGAACTGACTATCATGCGTGCGGCCGGGGTTTCCATTGGTCGTATCGTCTGGGCGGTGATGAAGCCCATGCTGGTTCTGATGATTGCGGGGCTGTTGATCGGTGAGTATGTAGCGCCGGTTACCGAGAACATTGCCCAGTCCAACCGCTCCCTGGCTCAGGGTACCGGTGACGCGCAGAGTTCCAGGCATGGCTTGTGGCACCGTCAGGGGCAGGAATTCATCCATATCAACACCGTGCAACCCAATGGCCTGTTATATGGCGTGACTCGCTACAGCTTCGACGGCGAGCGTCACATGCTGACCTCAAGCTTTGCCAAACAGGCCAACTACAAGCACAACGCCTGGGAACTGACCGACGTCACGACGACCTATTTCCGCAAGGACAAGACTGAAGTCATCAACGTGCCTTCGGAGCATTGGGAAATCGCCCTCAGCCCGCAGCTGTTGAGCACCGTGGTGCTGCCGCCGGAGTCCCTGTCCATCAGTGGCCTGTGGGGCTATTCCCACTACCTCGCTGATCAGGGGCTGGCCAATGGCAAATACTGGCTGGCGTTCTGGACCAAGGTGCTGCAGCCGCTGGTGACGGTGGCACTGGTGCTGATGGCGATTTCGTTCATCTTCGGCCCGCTGCGCTCGGTGACCCTTGGCCAGCGCGTGTTTACCGGGGTACTGGTGGGCTTCACCTTCCGTATCATCCAGGACCTGCTGGGGCCGTCGAGTCTGGTATTCGGCTTCTCGCCGCTGTTCGCGGTGCTGGTGCCTGCCGGGGTCTGTGCCCTGGCGGGGATCTGGTTGTTGCGCAGGGCGGGATAACAGCGGGTAGCCGTTGGAGCGAGGCTTGCCCGCGAACAAACGATGACGCGGTGAGTCTGATACGCCGCGTCGCCCAACTCGCGGGCAAGCCACGCTCCAACAAGCCGACTCCGGTCGGCTTTCTTATTTCTTCTGCTTCGGCACACGCACCAGCTGGGTGTTGGAATACATGTCATGCCAGCCGCGGTTCTGCTTGTCGAACAACGCCCAGATAAAACCCAGACCCAGGCAAAGCCATGAGGCGATCGCGACCACAAAGCGCAGCAATGCCTGCCACAGGCTGATGCCGGTGCCATCGGCGTTCTGTACGCGAATTCCCCAGACCTGCATGCCCAGGGTCTGTCCCGAGTGGGTCCAGAACTTGGCGAAGAAGGCGAACAGCACGAAAAACAGGAGGGTCGAGAGCAACGGATCGCCGTCCAGCGAGCCGGATTCTGACATTGCCTTGAGCTTCGCTTCGCCGATGAAACCCATCATCACCAGTTTGTAGATCAGCGCCGTAACCATCAGCAGCGCCAGGCACAGGAAGGCGTCGTAGAAGATAGCGGCCAGGCGTCGGCCCAGGCTTGCGGCAGGAAAGCTGCCTTGAGGACGCAGCAGGTGTTTCGACATGAGCTATGTCTCGGTCACGAAAAACCGGATTCTACGAAATTGCACGCAAAAAAAAGCCCCTGATGTCAGCATCAGGGGCTTTTTCATGACTGAGGCTTACGCTTCAGCTTGAACCTCATCAGCTTGCATGCCTTTCTGGCCCTGCACAGCGACGAAAGTTACTTTCTGGCCTT
The DNA here is from genome assembly GCF_047303955.1 of Pseudomonas sp. Pseusp88. Lineage (NCBI taxonomy): Bacteria > Pseudomonadati > Pseudomonadota > Gammaproteobacteria > Pseudomonadales > Pseudomonadaceae > Pseudomonas > Pseudomonas sp. Pseusp88. The sequence goes on from NZ_JBGLYM010000004.1 coordinate 184,975, forward strand.
CTTTCAGGCTCTTGAAACCGTTGCCCTGAATAGCGCGGAAGTGCACGAACAGATCCGGACCGCTTTCTGGAGTGATAAAACCAAAACCCTTCTCGTCGTTAAACCACTTGACGGTACCGCTCTGACGTGTAGACATTTTCTTATTTCCTTGGAACTTAGAATTGATGACAGTCCCTTTCGCTCGAAAGAGTACTGGGCTGGTTGCAGGAAGTAAGACACGTAGAACGGGATGTAGCAAAGCTTAGAGCTACTGCCCAGGTCACGATCCAAGCGACCTTTGCAAACACAGTCAGGAAACTCTACGCTAACTCTTGTTACAAAAACAAGCCCCGTAACAGCCCCGGTTTCAGGCGGTTTCGCCAGTTTTTTAAAAACTTTTACTGAAAATGCCAGATCGATAGTTTTTAACTCTTTGACGCACTTTGCTAGTGCGTGCCCTGCTCATAAACAGTGCTCTTATGGTATGCCGGGTGAGTAATGATGTAACAGTATCCGGGCAATACTGTTACATCCGTTTCTTTGACGTCAGCTTTTAGCCGCGGAAGTAACGCTGCGCTACAAACGGCATTTTGCTGACCAACATCGCAACTTTCTTGCCACGCACGATGGCCCAGACCTGTGTTTCCAGCGCATTGAAGGCACTGTCTACATAACCCATGGCCAGCGGCCCGCCCAGAGTCGGACCGAAGCCGCCGCTGCATACGCTGCCGATAACCGTACCCTCGGCGTCGACGATTTGCGCACCTTCACGCACCGGAGTACGTTCTTGTGGCAGCAGGCCGACGCGCTTGCGGGCTACACCATCTTGCTGCTGGGCAAAGATGGTTTCGGCGCCAGGGAAGCCGCCAGCACGGGCACCATCTGCACGACGCACTTTGGAGATAGCCCACAGCAGGCTGGCTTCGATGGGCGTGGTTTCGGTGTTCATGTCATGGCCATACAGGCACAGGCCGGCTTCGAGGCGCAGGGAGTCGCGGGCGCCGAGGCCGATAGGTTCGACTTCCGGCTCGGCCAGCAGAGCGCGGGCCAGGGTTTCGGCCTGATCAGCCGGGACCGAGATCTCGTAGCCGTCTTCGCCGGTGTAGCCCGAGCGGCTGACGTAGCAGTCGATGCCCAGCAATTGCACGCTGGCGAACTGCATGAACGTCATGCTCGCGACCTGTGGCGCCAGGCGTGCCAGTACGGTGACCGCAGCCGGGCCTTGCAGGGCCAGCAGGGCGCGGGCTTCGAACAGCGGTTCGATTGTGCACTGACCAGCCAGATGCTTGCGCAGGTGCGCCAGGTCTTCGTTCTTGCAGGCGGCGTTAACGACCAGCATCAGTTGATCGTTGCCCAGGTTGGCGACCATCAGGTCGTCGAGGATGCCGCCCTTATCGTTGGTGAACATCGCGTAGCGCTGCATGCCCACTGGCAGGTCAACGATGTCCACCGGCACCAGGGCTTCCAGGGCCTTGGCGGCATTGGCGCCGCTCAGGCGGATCTGGCCCATGTGCGAAACGTCGAACAGACCGGCCTTCTCACGGGTGTGCAAGTGTTCCTTCATGACCCCGGCCGGGTACTGCACGGGCATGTCGTAACCGGCGAAAGGCACCATTTTGGCGCCGAGTTCGCGATGCAGGGCGTGGAGCGGGGTGGTCAACAGTTGTTCGGTGGACATGCATGACTCCTTGGTGCCGGCGACCGACAGGGTCGCCCGGCGCGATTGAATGAGGCCGGTTTCAGCACTCGATAATGTTCACGGCCAGCCCGCCACGGGCGGTCTCTTTGTATTTGCTTTTCATGTCGGCGCCGGTCTGGCGCATGGTGCGGATCACTTTGTCCAGCGAGACGAAGTGTTGGCCGTCACCGCGCAAGGCCATGCGTACGGCGTTGATGGCCTTCACTGAACCCATGGCGTTGCGCTCGATGCAGGGCACCTGCACCAGGCCGCCAATCGGATCGCAGGTCAGGCCCAGATTGTGTTCCATGCCGATTTCAGCTGCATTCTCCACCTGCTGGACATTGCCGCCCATGACCTCGCACAAGGCCCCGGCTGCCATGGAGCAGGCCACACCGACTTCGCCCTGGCAGCCGACTTCGGCCCCGGAAATCGAAGCGTTTTCCTTGTACAGAATGCCAATCGCCGCTGCCGTCAGCAGGAAACGCACGACCGCGTCCTCGCTGGCGCCGCTGTTGAAGCGCATGTAGTAATGCAGAACAGCCGGAATAATTCCCGCCGCGCCGTTGGTGGGTGCGGTGACGACCCGGCCGCCATTGGCGTTTTCTTCGTTGACGGCCAGGGCGTACAGATTCACCCAGTCCAGTACCGACAACGCGTCACGCAGCGCCGCCTCCGGGTTTTTGCACAGCTGACGGTGCAGCGCCGCAGCCCGACGCTTGACCTTCAGCCCGCCCGGCAGGATGCCCTCGTTACGGCAACCGGCTTCCACGCAGTCCTGCATGACCTGCCAGATGTGCAGCAGGCGCTGGCGGGTTTGCGCTTCCGGACGCCACGCCGCCTCGTTGGCCAGCATGACCTGACTGATAGACAGACCGTGGGTCGTGCAATGACCGAGCAATTCCTTGCCGGTCTTGAACGGATAGGTCAGCGGTGTGGTGTCTTCGACGATGCGATCGGCGCCGGCGGCGTCTTCATCGACGACGAAACCGCCACCGACCGAGTAATACTCGCGGCTGCGAATCTGCAACCCGGCTTCGTCAAAAGCACGAAAGATCATGCCGTTGGGGTGATAGGCCAAGGGTTTGCGGATCATTGCCAGGTGTTGTTTTTCGATGAACGCAATGCTGTGTTCGCCCAACAGGTTGATGCGCTCGCTGCTGCGGATGCGCGCCAGTTGTTCGGCGACGTGTTCGGTATCCACGCTATCCGGGTATTCGCCTTCCAGGCCCAACAGGACCGCCTTGTCGCTGCCATGGCCCTTGCCGGTAGCACCAAGCGAGCCGTACAGCTCGACCTTGACGCTGGCAGTGCTCAGCAGCAGGTCGTCACGCCGCAGCCCTTCGACAAAGCGAACGGCTGCGAGCATGGGACCGACGGTGTGGGAACTGGATGGGCCGATGCCAATCTTGAACAGGTCAAAAACACTCAGGGACATGATCAGGCTCCGGTTTTTATTATGGGTTATTAACAGCGTTGTTGGAGCCGGGCTTGCCCGCGAATGAGGCGATGCGGTGTGTCAGGGGGCACCGAGTTGAATCATTCGCGGGCAAGCCTCGCTCCAACGGGAGTGAGTTGTTTATTACGCCTCTTGATAGCTCTCGATCGACGGGCACGCGCAGACCAGGTTACGGTCGCCGAACACGTTGTCGACCCGGCCAACCGGCGGCCAGTACTTGCCGTCGATCAGCGACTCGACCGGGTACACGGCCTGTTCGCGGCTGTAGCTGTGGGTCCATTCGCCGACGATTTCCGCCGCGGTGTGCGGGGCGTTTTTCAGCGGGTTGTCTTCCTTGTCCAGCGTGCCGTTTTCCACCGCGCGGATTTCATCGCGGATCTTGATCATGGCGTCGCAGAAGCGGTCCAGTTCTTCCCTGGATTCACTTTCGGTCGGCTCGATCATCAGGGTGCCGGCTACCGGGAACGACATGGTCGGCGCGTGGAAGCCGAAGTCGATCAGGCGTTTGGCGACGTCATCGACGCTGATGCCGCTGGTTTCTTTCAGCGGACGCAGGTCGAGAATGCACTCGTGGGCCACCAGGCCGTTGCTGCCGCTGTAGAGCACCGGGTAATGCTCTTCCAGGCGACGGGCGATGTAGTTGGCGTTGAGGATCGCCAGCTGCGAAGCGCGCTTGAGGCCTTCGCCGCCCATCATGCGGATATACATCCAGGTGATCGGCAGGATGCTGGCGCTGCCGAACGGCGCCGCGCTGACCGCGCCTTCCTTGCGTGCCATATGGCCGTGGCCGGGCAGGAACGGGGTCAGGTGCGACTTGACGCCGATCGGGCCGACGCCCGGGCCGCCACCGCCGTGGGGAATGCAGAAGGTCTTGTGCAGGTTCAGGTGGGACACGTCGCCGCCGAACTTGCCCGGGGCGCAGAGGCCGACCATGGCGTTCATGTTGGCGCCGTCGATGTACACCTGGCCGCCGTTGTCGTGAATGATGCCGCAGATTTCGCGGATGCCTTCCTCGAACACGCCGTGGGTCGACGGGTAGGTGATCATCAGCGCGGCCAGTTGCTCGCGGTGCTCTACGGCCTTGGCGCGCAGGTCTTCGATATCAACGTTGCCACGGGCGTCGCAGGCGGTGACGACAACGCGCATGCCGGCCATGTTGGCGGTGGCCGGGTTGGTGCCGTGGGCCGATGACGGGATCAGGCAGATGTCGCGACGACCTTCGCCACGGCTCTGATGATAGGCGCGGATGGCCAGCAGGCCCGCGTATTCACCCTGGGAACCGGCGTTGGGTTGCAGGGAGATCGAGTCGTAACCGGTGGCGGCGCAGAGCATCGCTTCCAGCTCGTGGGTCAATTGCTGGTAACCGGCGCTCTGCTCGGCAGGGGCGAACGGGTGCAGGTTGCCGAACTCGGCCCAGGTGATCGGGATCATTTCGCTGGCGGCGTTGAGCTTCATGGTGCACGAACCCAGCGGGATCATGGTGCGGTCCAGGGCCAGGTCCTTGTCGGCCAGCTTGCGCAGGTAGCGCATCAGCTCGGTTTCCGAGTGATAACGGTTGAACACCGGGTGGCTGAGGATCGCCGACTGACGCAGCAGCGGGGCAGGCAGGTGGGCCTTGACGCTGGCCGCCAGGGCCGCGAAGTCAGGCAGACTCTGGCCGTTCCTGGCGAAGATCGCCCAGAGGGTTTCAATGGCCGATTGCGAGGTGGTTTCGTCAATGGACAGACCCAGACGCTCGCCGTCGATCTCCCGCAGGTTGATCTGCTGGGCGCGAGCCTTGGTGTGCAGCTCGGCGGTCAGGGCGCCGGTGCGCACGCTGACGGTGTCGAAGAAGAACGATTGCTCGATCTCCAGGCCCAACTGACCCAGGCCCTTGGCGAAGATCGCGGTCAGTTGATGTACGCGCTTGGCGATGCGGGTCAGACCCTGCGGGCCGTGGTAGACGGCGTACATGCTGGCGATGTTGGCCAGCAGCACTTGAGCGGTGCAGATGTTGCTGGTGGCCTTCTCGCGACGGATATGTTGTTCGCGAGTCTGCATGGCCAGGCGCAGGGCCTGTTTGCCATGGCGGTCAACCGAAACACCGACCAGACGGCCCGGCATATCACGCTTGAATGCATCGCGGGTGGAGAAGTAGGCCGCGTGCGGGCCACCAAAGCCCAGCGGCACACCGAAGCGCTGGGCACTGCCGATGGCTACGTCGGCGCCGAACTCGCCCGGCGGGGTCAGCAGGGTCAGGGCCAGCAGGTCGGCGGCAACCGCCACCAGGCCGTTGGCGGCATGGAAGCGCGCAACCAACTCGCGGTAGTCGAACAGATCGCCGTTGCTCGCCGGGTATTGCAGCAGGGCACCGAAGAACGCGCTGACATCGTCCAGGCCACGCTCATCGGCGACGACCACGGTGATGCCCAGGGGCTCGGCACGGGTGCGCAGCACGTCGAGGGTCTGCGGATGGCAATGGCTGGAGGCGAAGAACTGGGTGCTGCTCTTGTTCTTGCTCAGGCGCTTGCAGAAGGTCATGGCCTCGGCGGCGGCGGTAGCTTCATCGAGCAACGAAGCGTTGGCGATGGGCAGGCCGGTGAGGTCGCTGATCAGGGTCTGGAAGTTCAGCAGCGATTCCAGGCGGCCCTGGGAAATTTCTGGCTGATACGGGGTGTAGGCGGTGTACCAGGCCGGATTTTCCAGCAGGTTGCGCAGGATCGGTGCCGGGGTGTGGGTGTTGTAGTAACCCTGGCCGATGTAAGTCTTGAACAGCTGGTTCTTGCCGGCAATGGCCTTGATCGAGGCCAGGGCATCGGCTTCGCTCTGCCCGGCAGGCAGGTCGAGGACGCTGGTGCCCTTGATGCTGTCCGGGATGACGCTGGCGCTCAGGGCTTCCAGCGAGTCGAAGCCCAGGGTCGCGAGCATGGCGCGTTCATCAGCGGCACGCGGGCCGATATGACGGGCGATGAATTCGTTGGCGGTGCTCAATTCGATACGGTCAGTCATGTCGGGTCCTCAGGCGTCAGCGTTGGCTTTGATCAGGCGGTCGTAAGCTTCCTGATCCATCAGGCCATCGATGGCACTGGCATCTTGTGGGATGAAGCGGAAGAACCAGCCGGCGCCCAGGGCGTCCTGGTTGACCAGTTCAGGGGTGCTGTCCAGCGCCGAATTGACTTCGACCACTTCGCCATCGAGAGGCATATTGATGCTGCTGGCAGCTTTTACCGATTCCACTACCGATACTTCGGCGTCTTGAGTGTAGGACTGTAAGTCCGGGAGTTGCACATAGACCACGTCACCAAGGGATTCCTGGGCGTAAGGCGTGATGCCGACCGTGACACTGCCATCGGCTTCGGCGCGCAGCCACTCGTGTTCAACGGTAAAACGCAACTCGCTCATAAAAACTCCTCAAGGTGAAGGGCTCGTGACAGGCACGAGCGTTATGGCGAAATACTTAGCAAAAATGTGGCCAATATTGGAATATCCATATAAATCAATATGTTATGTAATTTCAGTGGCGGTATCTTTGCGAGTTCTGTAGCGAAATCGCTACAGTATGTGACCGTCGGAAAATACTTACGGGATCAAGGCCTTGGCGGGCGTGGATATGCTGAGGTCGTAATGAATTCGTTACGATGTACTGAAATCGATACGGCTCAATCGAAACTTATAGAAGCGAATGGTGTGGGAGCGAATTCATTCGCGAAGTCGGTATATCAGGCGCAAATGATGCATCGGTTGTACCGGCCTCTTCGCGAACGAATTCGCTCCCACAGAATCATCTCCCCAAAGCTTGCTCCTACCGGGTGAGACGCCCGCTGTTACGACTTCCCGGAGATCCCGTACTTGCGCAGCCGATGGGCAATGGCGGTATGTGAGGTCTGCAGGCGTGCAGCCAGCTGGCGGGTAGAAGGGTAGTCGCTGTAGAGCTTTTCCAGCAGGGCTTTTTCGAAGCCTTCCACCGCTTGCTCCAGGCTGCCGACTTCGGTCTCGCTGGTCAGGGCCATTGAGGTGCCAGCTATGTCCAGATCACCGATATCCACCAGATTACCGTCGCAGATGGCGGCGGCGCGGAAAATCACGTTCTGCAATTGACGCACGTTGCCCGGCCAGCGATTGCCCAGCAGCGCCGGGTAGGTGCCGGTGGCCAGGCGGCAGACCGGGCGCTGGATCTGCGCGCAGGCCTGTTCCATGAACGAGCGCGCCAGCAGCAGGATGTCCTGGCCGCGCTCGCGCAGGGGCGGCACTTCCAGGTTGAGTACGTTGAGGCGATAGAACAGGTCTTCGCGGAAAGTCCCCTCGCTGACCATCTTTTCCAGATTGCGGTGCGTGGCGCTGAGAATGCGCACATTGACCTTCACTTCCCGGTCGCCGCCGACCCGACGGAAGCTGCCATCATTGAGAAAACGCAACAGCTTGGCCTGCAGGTACGGCGACATCTCGCCGATCTCGTCGAGAAATACCGTGCCCTGGTTGGCCAGTTCCATCAGCCCCGGCTTGCCGCCGCGCTGGGCACCGGTAAAGGCGCCGGGGGCATAGCCGAAGAGTTCGCTTTCGGCGAGGTTCTCCGGCAGGGCCGCACAGTTCAGCGCCAAAAACGGCGCAGCCTGGCGCGCACTGGTAGCGTGACAGGCCCGGGCCACCAGTTCCTTGCCGGTGCCGGTTTCGCCCTGGATAAGCAGCGGCGCATCGAGGGCCGCGACCCGTTGCGCTCGGGCTTTAAGCGTGCGAATGGCCGGCGACTCGCCAAGCAGGGCATCGAAACCTTCGGCATGGTCATGGTGCAGCGCCGCCAGGCGTTCGCCGATGCGGCTCGGTTGATACAGGGTTAGCAGAGCGCCGGCGTCGGTGATGGGTGTGGCGTCGAGCAGCAGGGCTTCGCCATTGAGGGTGACTTCACGCAGCGGCAGGCGGAAGCCATTCTCCAGCAAGGCGCTGTGCAGCCCGGCATCGGCAAACAGCTCGCCCACGGCTTCACCTGTGGGGTCACGGCCAATCAGGGCATTCAACGCCGGGTTGCCCAATAGCACATGCCCGGCGCTGTCCAGGGCCAGCACCGGGTCGGTCATGGCCGCGAGCAGGGCATCGAGTTGCAGGTGTCGACGCTGGCCGGGAAGGATATCCACCACGGTGATCGCCTCGACGCCACGCACCCGGAACAACGCGTCCTTGAGTTCTTCGAGGACTTGATGGCTAAGGGTTGGCGCGTCGATGTAGACGTTGGGCGGGACCATCTCCACCGCATCCAGATTCAGATTGCGCCCACCGAGGATTGCCAGGACTTCCTGGGTAATACCGACACGGTCGATGAAACTGACGTGGATGCGCATGGAGGATCAAGGGTTCTGGACGCGGGAAGGCGCCAGTATGCCTTGTGGACGGGGGATTCGTGAAATGACAACAGGGCTTGAGGTTATCGTCTGGGTATTCTGCGGACATGAGTTCTGTGGGAGATTCTATGTTTGCTGCAAAGCCAGAGAAGCCCCTTCGCGGATGAATCCGTTCCCACAGATCCGGCGATATGAACGCGCTACTGTGGGAGCAAATTCATTCGCGAAGAGGCCAGTACATTCGACGCATTGGTATCGTCTGTCATACCGCTTTCGCGAATGAATTCGCTCCCACAGACATTGTCTCCCACCCTATTTGCGAGAAGTCATCCTCAACTTCGGGTCAGAGTAAATGCTCGGGCTTCACCGGTTCGCCCGAATGGGCATGCAGTTTGGCCCGGACGTCCTCGAACATGGCGTCGTAGTCCTTGTGCATGGCCAGGGGCAGGCCGGTGTTGTGCGGCAGGCCGTTTTTCAGGGCGATGCGATTGGCGTCATGGGCAAAGTTGAAGGCCATGTCCCGGGGCAGCAGGAACTGGTCCTCAAAGGTCTTGCCGTTCACATGCCCTTGCATGCGAAACAGCATGCAAGTGCCTTCCGTGGAGTCTTCGCTGACCTCGTAGTGAATATGAATGTCGTAGCCGAAATCCGACGGTTGCAGTGGCACGCGGGTGATGTGCAAGTGTCCTGGCTCAAACATGACGTGATTCCCCGGATATAGGTGGTGTGAAAAATACAGACCCTGAGCCCTCGACAAGGGTTCAGGGCCTACGCTCAACGGTATTCGATGCCGTGGCAGGTCGTGCTGATGCGCGTTCCGGCGCGGCCTGCGACGATCTCCTGGATGTCCGCCAATGCGCCGATCACCGCTACCTTGCCGGTATTGCGGGCGAATTCGCAAGCAGCTTGCACCTTCGGCCCCATGGATCCAGCGGCAAAGCCGAGCTTTTCCAGCTCGTCGGGATGGGCGCTGGCAATGGATTTCTGAGTGGGCTTGCCCCAATCGATAAAGGCCGCCGCGACATCCGTGGCGATGATCAGCAGGTCGCTGTCCAATTGTGCGGCCAGCAGCGCCGAGCACAGGTCTTTGTCGATCACCGCCTCGATACCACGCAGACTGCCGTCCTCGCCATACATCGTCGGTATCCCGCCGCCGCCGGCGCAAATGACGATCGCATCCTTTTCCAGCAGCCACTGGATCGGCCGTATCTCAAAAATGCGTTTGGGCCTCGGGCTGGCCACCACGCGGCGGAAATACTCGCCGTCCGGAGCAATGGCCCAGCCCTTTTCTTTGGCCAGACGTTCGGCCTCTTCGCGGCTGTAGACCGGGCCGATGGGTTTGCTTGGATGGTCGAAGGCCGGGTCTTTGGCGTCGACCTCGACCTGGGTCAGCAGGGTGGCGAAGGGTTTTTCCACTGGCAGCAGATTGCCCAGCTCCTGTTCGATCATATAACCGATCATGCCCTCGGTTTCGGCGCCCAGCACATCCAGCGGGTAGGGCGAAACCGGGGTATAGGCTGCCGCCTGCAAGGACAGCAGCCCGACCTGCGGGCCGTTGCCGTGGGCGATGACCAGTTGATTGCCGTCGACTATGCGGGCGATCTGTTCGGTAGCGACGCGGATATTGGTGCGCTGGTTATCTGCGGTCATGGGCTCGCCACGGCGAAGCAGGGCATTGCCGCCCAGGGCTACGACGATTCGCATATCAGCTCCTTGATGATTGAAATTGAAACGCTGTAGGAGCGAGGCTTGCCCGGGAAGGAATCACTGCGGTTTACCTGCTATTGCGCGTAGTCCGGTTCGCTGTGCAAGCCTCGCTCCTACAGGTGCCGGGCTCAGATATCCGCCAACGCCGCCACCAGAATCGCCTTGATGGTATGCATACGATTTTCCGCCTGTTCGAAGGCTATATTGGCCGGCGACTCGAAGACTTCTTCGGTCACTTCCACGCCGTCGGCCAGGTGCGGATAGCGGCTGGCGATGTCTTTGCCGACCTTGGTTTCGCTGTTATGGAATGCAGGCAGGCAGTGCATGAATTTGACTCGCGGATTGCCCGCGGCCTTCATCATCTGGGCGTTGACCTGATACGGCAGCAGTTGCTTGATGCGTTCGTCCCAGGCTTCCACCGGTTCGCCCATGGAGACCCAGACATCGGTGTGGATAAAGTCCACGCCCTTGACCGCGACCTCAGGATCTTCAGTCAGGGTGATACGCGCACCGCTTTCTTCGGCAAAGCCATGACACTGGGCGATGAACTCTTCGCTGGGCCACAACGCTTTGGGTGCGCCGATACGCACATCCATGCCCAGCTTGGCGCCGATCATCAGCAGTGAGTTGCCCATGTTGTAGCGGGCGTCGCCCAGGTAGGCGTAGCTGATGTCGTGCAGCGGTTTGTCGCTGTGTTCACGCATGGTCATGGTGTCAGCGATCATTTGCGTCGGGTGGAATTCGGCGGTCAGGCCGTTGAACACAGGCACTCCGGCGAATTTCGCCAGTTCCTCGACGATTTCCTGCGCAAAGCCACGGTATTCAATGGCGTCGAACATGCGTCCCAGCACCCGTGCGGTGTCCTTCATGCTCTCTTTGTGGCCGATCTGCGACGACACCGGGTCGATATAGGTGACGTGGGCGCCCTGGTCATGGGCGGCGACTTCGAAGGCGCAGCGGGTGCGGGTCGAGGTCTTTTCGAAGATCAGGGCAATGTTCTTGCCCTTGAGGTGCTGCTGCTCGGTGCCGGTGTACTTGGCGCGCTTGAGGTCCCGGGACAGGTCCAGCAGGTAATGCAGTTCGCGGTTGCTGTGATGCATCAAGCTCAACAGGCTGCGGTTGCGCATATTGAAAGCCATGATCGTTTCCTTTTAGTAGTCGACGGCGTCGCGAGTGATCGGGCAGGTCATGCAATGGCCGCCGCCGCGTCCACGCCCCAGTTCGCTGGCGCTGATGGTGATGACTTCCACCCCGGCCTTGCGCAGCAGGGTGTTGGTGTAGGTGTTGCGGTCGTAGCCGATGACCACGCCGGGTTCCAGGGCCACCACGTTATTGCCGTCGTCCCATTGCTCGCGCTCGGCGGCAAAGCTGTTGCCGCCGGTCTCGACGATGCGCAAGGTCTTGAGGTTGAGGGCATTGGCCACGGTTTCCAGGAAGCTGCCTTCCTCGCGACGGATATCGATGCCGCTGGGCTGGCTGTCGTCCGGGCGCAGGCTGAAGGCGACGATCTGGCTGACCACTTCCGGGAAGATGGTCACCAGGTCGCGGTCGCAGAAGCTGAATACGGTATCCAGGTGCATGGCCGAACGGGACTTGGGCAGACCGGCAACGATGACTCGCTGCACGGCGTTGTGCTTGAACAGGTTGCGCGCCAGTTGGCCGATGGCCTGGTGCGAGGTGCGTTCGCCCATGCCGATCAGCACGATGCCGTTGCCCAGAGGCATGACATCACCGCCTTCCAGCGTCGCGCTGCCGTGGTCCTGATCCGGATCGCCGTACCAGATCTGGAAATCGGCCTGGGCGAACTGCGGATGGAATTTATAAATAGCGCTGGCCAACAGGGTTTCCTGGCGGCGTGCGGGCCAGTACATCGGGTTGAGGGTGACGCCGCCGTAGATCCAGCAAGTGGTGTCGCGGGTGAACTGGGTGTTGGGCAACGGCGGCAGGATAAAGCTGGTGTGACCGAGGAAGTCGCGGAAGATCTCGATGGTCTTGCCGCCAAAGCTGCTCGGCAGATCATCTGCCGAGACGCCGCCGATCAGGTATTCGGCGCACTTGCGCGGTTCCAGGCTGCGCAGCCAGCTGGCGACTTCATGGATCAGGCCGACACCGACCTGGTTGGCGGTTATCTTGCGCTCGATGATCCAGTCCAGGGCTTGCGGGATGGCGACGATATCGGTCAGCAGGTTGTGCATTTCCAGCACTTCGATATTGCGTTCACGCATCTTGGTGACGAAATCGAAGTGATCGCGCTTGGCCTGGTTGACCCACAGCACATCGTCGAACAGCAGCTCGTCGCAGTTGTTCGGGGTCAGGCGTTGATGAGCCAGGCCGGGTGAGCAGACCATGACTTTACGCAGTTTGCCCACTTCCGAGTGGACGCCCAATTTCACGTTATCCGAAGACATATCCGTTTCCTTCAATGACAAGAATCAGAGGCTCAGAAAGCCGGAGTACAGGCCGTAGGCGGCGACCAGCGCGCCGATGACCACAGCGACGAAAATCAGCTTTTCCACGGTGGTGAAGATCGCCTTGCCGACTTCGTGACGGGCCTTGGCGAACAGGGCTGCACCGGGTGCATAGAGCAGAGCCGAGAGCAACAGGTACTTGAGGCCGCCGGCGTAGAGCAGCCAGACCGCATAGATCAGGGAGATGGAAGCGATGATCAGATCTTTCTTGCGCTCGGCCAGGGCGTTCTCGTATGTCTCGCCGCGCACTGCCAGCAACACTGCGTAGGCGGCAGACCACAGGTACGGCACCAGGATCATCGAGGTCGCCAGGTAGATCAGCGACAGGTAGGTACTGGCCGAGAACAGAGTGATGATCAGGAACAGCTGGACCATGGCATTGGTCAGCCACAGGGCGTTGGCTGGTACGTGGTTGGCGTTTTCCTTGCGCAGGAAGGCCGGCATGGTGTGATCGCGAGCGGCGGCGAAGAGGATTTCCGCACACAGCAACACCCAGGACAGCAAGGCGCCGAGCAGCGAGACGACCAGACCGATGCTGATCAGCACCGCGCCCCAATGACCGACTACATGTTCGAGCACGGCGGCCATGGACGGGTTGGGCAGCTTGGCCAACTCCGGCTGAGTCAGGATACCCAGGGACAGTACGTTCACCAGGATCAGCAGCAACAGCACGGTGACAAAGCCCAGGATGGTGGCCTTGCCGACGTCCGAGCGCTTTTCTGCGCGAGCCGAGAAGATGCTGGCGCCTTCAATGCCGATGAATACCCAGACGGTGACCAGCATCATGTTGCGCGTCTGGTTCATCACACTGCCCAGGTTCGGGTTGCCTGTGCCCCAGATATCCGCGCTGAACACATCCAGTTTGAAGGCGAACAGGGCAATCAGAACGAACAGTAGCAATGGCACGATCTTGGCGACGGTGGTCACCAGATTGATGAACGCCGCTTCGCGGATGCCACGTAGCACCAGATAGTGCACGGCCCACAGCAACACCGACGAACCAATGATGGCGGCAACGGTATTGCCTTGGCCGAATACCGGGAAGAAATAACCCAGGGTGCTGAACAGCAATACGAAGTAACCGACGTTGCCCAGCCAGGCGCTGATCCAGTAACCCCAGGCTGACGAGAAGCCCATGTAGTTGCCGAATCCGGCCTTGGCGTAGACATAGACGCCGCCGTCCAGATCAGGTTTGCGATTGGCCAGGGTCTGGAACACGAAAGCCAGGGTCAGCATGCCGACGGCGGTGATGGCCCAGCCGATGAGAATGGCACCGACATCGGCGCTGGCCGCCATGTTCTGCGGCAAAGAGAAAATTCCGCCACCGATCATTGAACCGACGACCAGCGCAACCAACGCACCGAGTTTGAGTTTGCCGGGAGTATCGGACATGGCGCAGCTCCATCCTGGGAAGATGGGAACAGGCTACGGTGGGGGGTATTTGATTCTGCTGACCTGGATCAGTACTGCGGGCGATTTAAGGGGGCGCGGAACAGATGTGAAAGGAAATGTCGCATTCAGCCTTTCCGGCTAATCAAGGCTCGTTGGAGCGAGGCTTGCCCGCGAAAGGGCGATATATCCAATACATTTTTCGTGATTGGAAAATCGCCTTCGCGGGCAAGCCTCGCTTCAACATTGTTCGTTCCAGTCTAATTTCGTATCAAGCCTGTGACACTGGCTCCGGCCTCGACCATATCCACAGATTACCCATGCCCATCCCCGCCAGCGCCAGGTACATCGGCCAGGCGTGCTTGAGCAGGCTGAGCATCAGTACCGCACAGATCAGCATGCTGATAGTGGCGCTGATCTTGGCGCGGCGGGCGATGAGTTTGCCGTTGCGCCAGTTGTACAGGATGGGCCCGAACAGCCGGTGGGTTTCAAGCCAGGCGCTCAGGCGTGGCGAGCTTCGGGTCGCGGCCCAGGCCGCCAGGAGGATGAACTCGGTGGTCGGCAGACCGGGCACGACAATGGCCACCAGCCCGATCCCCAGGCTGACATAAGCGAGGATACCGAACAGAAAGCGCGACAGTGGGGTTCCGGGCGGTTTGCAGGTCATGGTCGTTTGCGGCGCACATCAATCGATGGGTTCAGGGCCAGGCTAGCTTAACAGGCCGGGTGCAGTTTCACTGTGCTTAAGCCGATTCGGCAGCTGGCGCTGTCGCATAGGCAATGTTGAGCAGCTCGTTGAAACGCTCGAAGGCTTGCAGGGCGCCGAGATCGGCGTCGGCTTCTTCCTCGGCGCTGAATGCCAGGCTGTCGAGTGTGCGGGTAAAGGACTTCCAGCCCTCGGCACGGCCACCTGCCGGTTCGCCCAGATGGCGGGCGCCGAAGCTGTCACTCAGGTTCAAGGCCACGGCACGCTTGATCAGGAACGCCGCACCGAGCTTGGAGCCTTCGGAGACGAACAGCCAGCCCATGGCCTGGGCCTTGCTCGGGTTATGCAGGGCGCCGGGGGCGGGGGACGGCACTTCGGTGTCGAGGTCGGCGAGATCGGCCAGGGCCTGTTCGGCACGGCAACGCTGGGCCAGGTCAGGGAATACCTCGATCAGCGCCGGGTCGGTATACAGCGCCTTGAGTTCGTTCTGAAACAGGTACTGGGCAACGACAAAGCGGGTGTAGCTGGCCAGGGTTTCGAACGGGGCGTTGGCTTTGACGGCGCGGTCGAGTTTTTCGTGAGGCGCCTGGGTGATCTGGTTCAGGCGTTGCGAGCGCAGGGCCGGGCGGTTGGACGGGTTGTTCATAGTGTCTTCCTGATCGAATTAAAACGTCGCCGTCCGTCTGCGAAAAAACGGCCGGCGCAGAGAGTGGGGTCAGATATCCCAGACCACGTTGATGGCGAAGTTGCGACCCGGCTGGGTCAGGCGGTCGAGGTTGGCCGGGCTGGTCACGCCCGCTTCGCCGACGCCGTCGTAGCCGCGGATGTCGTCCCAGCGCCAGTATTTCTTGTCGGTGAGGTTGTACAGGCCGGCATTGACCGTGACGTCACGGGTGACTTTGTAGAAACCGCTCAGGTCGAGCACGCCATAGCCCGGTGTTTTGAACTGACTGGAGGTGGAAACACCGTCCGGGGTGTGGAAGTTGGTGTCATCTACACGGTCCTTGCGTTTGACCAGAGTCCAGCTCAGCAGGCCGCCGTAGGTGTCCTGCTCGTAGCCCAGGCCGAGTACGCCGGTCAGCGGGTTGACGCTGTTGATCGGCTCGCCGCTGTCATCGTTGCGGCCGTAGGCATAGGCCAGGGAGCCCTGCGTATAGAGGCCCTTGGGCGCGCCGAATATATCCAGGTTCAGACGACCCTTGGCCTCGGCGCCCTTGATGGTGGCGTGCTTGATATTGTTGGACTGAAACACCGTCCGGGTGTAGCCGGGAGTGATGGCATCTTCGTTGATGAAGTCGCGGTACTTGTTATAGAACACCGCGACATCGAAGGAGCCTGAGTCGAAGCGACCGCGCAGGCCGGTCTCATAGCTTTTGCTCTTTTCCGGTTCCAGGTTCGAATTGGGTTCGACCACGTAGCCTGACCCGAGGTTTTCGAAGCGCCCGTACAACGCCTTGGCCGATGGCGTACGGAAGCCCTCGGCATACTGGCCGTACCAGGTGTACTGGTCGGTGATGGAGTAGGTCAGGCCGAACTTGGGCGACAGGCGATGCCAGGTCTTGTTCTTGCCATCGACCTCGCTGGAATCGCTCAAAGCGACGGCGTTGAGGAATTCCTGAGTGATCTCCGGGTTCAGGCGCGTGTAGTCGTAGCGCAGCGCAGGCAGGAAGGTCCAGTCGTTCCAGCGGATTTCGTCCTGAGCGAACAGGGCATAGCTGGTGGTGATCGGGTCCGGGAAGTCGCTGGAGCGCACCAGACGGTCGCTCGAGCTGTCGGCGCCGACGCTACGGCAACTGCCGAAGACCCGCGCACAGATGCCGCTGCCCTGGCGCAGGCCGGTGGTTTCCTGGCGCTTGAGGGTGGTGCCGTAGGTCAGCAGGTGATCGGTGTCGGCAATCTGGAAAGCCTTGTCCAGCTGGACGTCCAGGATCCATTGTTTTTCCTGATAGGAGGCTTCGCGGTCACGCCACACATCCCGTGAGAACGGGAAGTACCGCTCCAGGGTGTCCTGCTCGGTCTTGGCGGTCTGGTAGTTGAGGCTCCACTTGACGTTGTCTACCAGCAGGCTGTCGAGGGCGAACCTGTTTTCCACGCCAAAGCGTTCGCGGGTAATCACGTCGTTACCGGTACGCGAGGTGTACATGCCCAGGGGGCTGCCGTTGTTGTACGGGCCGCCGACGGCGCTTTTCTGATTGGTGGAGCGGTCGTCCTTGTACTTCTCGTAGGTCAGGCCCAGACGCGCGTCATCGGCGTAGTTCCAGCCCAGCTTGGCCAACACGTTGGTGGTGCGCACATCTTCCGGGTTGGCTTCGGTGCGTTGCAGGCCGGTGCCGTTGTTGCTGCCGTAGGATTCGGTCTCGTGACCATTGCGCTGGCTCAGGTGCAACAGTCCATCGAACTGACCGGTACGCCCGGCGACGGTGGCCGAGGTCAGCCAGCTCTCATCGGCCGAGCTGTAGCCGGTCTTGAGGCGCGCGCCGACATCCTTGCCGGGTTTGATGATGTCGTCAGGGTCGAGGGTGTAGTAACTGACGGCACCGCCGATGGCGCTGCTGCCGTACAGCGCCGATGCCGGGCCGCGCAGAATCTCCACGCGCTTGACGATTTCCGGATCCACGTAGTTGCGGTGGGTGTTGGCGTAGGGGCCGGTAAAGAAACTGTCGGGTACTTCGACGCCATCGACCTGGGTCAGGATGCGATCGCCGTCGATGCCGCGAATGTTGTAGCCGGTGGTGCCCGCCCGCTGACCGGCACCGCCGACCGAGATGCCCGGCTCGTAGCGCACCAGATCGCGGATGTTATTGACGTTCTGTCGGTCCAGCTCGGCGCGGTCATGCACGCTGACACTGCTGGGAACCGTCGCCACGTCCTGAGCCTGGCGGGTCGCACTGACCGTGATCTGTTCCAGAGCCAGGGCGCCGTTGTTGCGCTTTTCCAGCACGATATTGTTGTTGCCCAGGTTGCGATAGCTCAGGTGACTGCCGGCCAGCAGCTTATCCAGGGCCTTGTCCGCAGGCAGAGTACCGATGGCGCCGGGGGAGACCACGTCCTTGGCCAGATCTGCGGCAACGCCCACTTGCCAGCCGGTGATGCGGCTGAATTCGTTCAGGGCCGAGACCAGCGGTTGCTGGACGATGGTGAAAGGGTAAGTGCCGACATTGCGTGACGCCGGTTGCTCAGGCGTGGCGGCCAGGGCGCCGCTGGTATAGAGCGTCGCGCCGAGCATGGTCACGGTCAACAACGACAGGGCAAAGACATGTAGATCGGTGTTGAGGGTTTTGCGGATGGGTGGTGTCGCAGATGGCATTACTGAAGCTCCCCTGTCGTGCTGGTCTTTATGGTCGTGATAGATGCTTAATAATGAGAATTAATTGCATTTGATGACTAGACGAACGACGAGTGGTAATCGCGTAAAAAATTTTCGGGGGATTTGATTTCGATGCGATGGGCGGGTTTCGGTGGGACCGGCTTTAGCCGGGAAGGCATGGTCATGGGCGATAAATATTTTTCTCCCATTTGATCGTCTTCCCGGCTGAAGCCGGTCCCACAAAGGTCATGAGTCTCTAATTGAGGATCACGACTCTGGGCAGTTCATGCAGGCCGGCCGAGGTGATCTGTGCCAGGGAGCGCATCACATCCAGCGGATTGTCCAGGCGGTAGTTGCCGGTGACGGCGACGTCGTCGAGGGCGGCATTGGTGTTGATGATCCAGCCGGGGTAGTAGCGGCGCAGTTCGGCCAGGACCTGACCGAGGGGGCGATTGTCAAAGATCAGGCGGCCCTGAACCCAGGCCAGGTCGTTGCGGCTCATGGGTTCCGGCTGGCCAACACCTGCGCGGCCGACCCGCAGGCTGTTGCCGGCACTGAGGCTGATACGGATGTTGCCTTGGGTGTTGTGCACATCCACGGCGCCGCGCTGGACCTGAATGCGCGCTTCGCCATCCAGGTAGCGCACGGCAAAATCGGTGCTGGTGGCGCTCATGTGCAGGGGCCCGGCCTCGACTTCCAGTGGCCGGTTGCGATTGTCCGGCACGTTGAAGAACGCCTCGCCCTGATAAAGCTGCGCGGTGCGGTGTTGTTCGTCGAACTGGCTGGAAAAGGCCGAGTCGGTGTTGAGCAGCACCGTGGAGCCATCCTGCAATTGCAGGCGCTGGCGTTCACCGACCTGGGTCAGGTGATCAGCCTCCAGGCGCAGGGGCAGGTTGGTGAAGTTGAACACCGCCAGCAGCAGGACGGCGGCACTGGCCATGGGTTTCCACAGGCGGCGCAAGGTCCGCGAATCAGGCACGCGCGCCTGCCGTTCGAGGCGGGCGGCGACCTGTTGCAGCGGTGCCGAATTCCACATCGCCTGGGCCTGGGCGAACGCCTCGGCGTGGGCCTGATCGGCGTCGAGCCATTGCTCAAAGCACTGACGCTGTTGCGCGTCGCAGTGTTCGAGCTGAATCAGCCAGTCGAGGGCCTGGTCCATGGCACTGTTGGCCGTGGGTGTCGGTTCGGGGGTGTTCACACAGAGTCTCGGGCGATGGGACACGCAATGGTCCGCAGCCTGCGGCAGCGGTCAGTCATGGTCAAGCTTCGCGGCGACGTCGAGACAGAGGGCCATGATCAGTTTCAACTCTTTTTGCACCGTACTGGCCGACACTTTCAGCTGTTCGGCGATTTCCAGGTAGCTGCAACCCTGCAATCGACTGAGGGTGAAGATGCGTTGCTGACGCTCGCTCAAGCGCCCGAGGCTAGTGCTCAGGCCCTTGATCAGGCGCTCGGCATGGGCGGCGTCTTCCGGCAGGCTCGACGGCGCCACGACGCTGTATAGCTGATCAGCCGGCGCATCCTCGACCATGGTTCGCGCATGCAGCTTGTGCGCACGCAGATGATCCAGCGCAAGGTTGCGCGCAGTCTGGTAGACAAAGGGTTCGAGATGGTCGATACGGCGTTCGCCCAGAGCGCGGGTCACCCGCAGCCAGGTTTCCTGGAGCAGGTCCTCGGCGATACTGGGGTTGCGGACAATCCGTTGCAGGGTACGCAGCAGCACGGTGCGCTGGCTGAGAAATACGTCATTGAGGTGCGACTGAGTCACGGGGAAACCCGACCGGGAAAACAAGCAGATGATAATGCTTATCATCCGCTTGTTCGGTCAAGGGCAGAATCCAATACGTTTTGTAGGATTGCGCCGTCTTACTCGGCGTTATGCAGCGCCAGACAGTTGTCCAGCATGCGGTTGGAGAACGCCCACTCGTTGTCGTACCAGGCCAGGACCTTGAGCAGCTTGCCGCTGGCCTTGGTGTGGTTGGCGTCGAAGATTGACGACAGCGGGTTGTGATTGAAGTCGTGGGAAACCAGCGGCAGGGTGTTGTAGCCCAGGACCCGGGAATGCTGGCTGGCTTCCTTCATCAACGCGTTGACTTCCTCGGCAGTGGCTTCGCGCTTGAGCTGCACGGTCAGGTCTACGAGGGATACGTTGATCACCGGCACACGCACGGCCATGCCGGTCAGCTTGCCTGCCAATTCCGGCAGGACCAGGCCCACGGCTTCGGCGGCACCGGTCTTGCTCGGGATCATCGACTGGGTGGCCGAACGGGCGCGGTACGGGTCGGTGTGGTAGACGTCAATCAGGTTCTGGTCATTGGTGTAAGCGTGGATGGTGGTCATCAGGCCGCTTTCGATGCCCAGTTCACGGTGCAGCACCTGGGCCACCGGAGCCAGGCAGTTGGTGGTGCAGGACGCGTTGGAGATGATCTGGTGCGACTGGCGCAGGATGTCGTGGTTGACGCCGTAGACCACCGTGGCATCGGCACCCTTGGCCGGGGCCGAAATAATCACTTTACGGGCACCGGCAGTCAGGTGCGCCGCCGCCTTGGCACGGTCGGTGAACAGGCCGGTGCATTCGAAGACGACGTCGATGTTCTCGGATTTCCACGGCAGCTCGGCCGGATTGCGGATAGCGCTGACCGCGATACGGTCACCATTGACGGTCAGGCTTTCCTTGTCGAATTCCACGGTGCCGCCAAAAGGGCCGTGCACGGTGTCGAAACGCAGGAGGTGGGCATTGATCTCGCTATCGCCCAAATCATTAATGGCGACGACTTGCAGGTCCTGTCGGTAGCCTTGGGTATAGAGTGCACGCAGGACGTTGCGGCCGATACGGCCAAAACCATTGATTGCGATGCGGAGCGTCATAACAAGCATCCTCTCTGAATTTGTTGTTGGAATTACAAGATTATTCGCATAGAAATAGAAAACAAGCCTTTTTAATGGCAATATTTTGTTTTATCTACAACGACAAAGCCTGTAAGGCCAGTACATACGTTCGAAATCAAGCGCTTGCCAATGCCTGCGTGGATCGATCGCCGACACTGCCTGCACGGGTGACCATAGACGTTAGCCTGGAGTTCATCACATGCATCCCCGCGTTCTTGAGGTAACCGAACGGCTGATAGCCCGTAGTCGCGAGACACGTCAGCGCTATCTCGAACTGATTCGAGGGGCCGCAAGCGATGGCCCGATGCGCGCCAAGCTGCAATGCGCCAACTTCGCCCACGGTGTGGCCGGGTGCGGCACCGAGGACAAGCAAAGCCTGCGCATGATGAATGCGGCCAACGTGGCCATCGTGTCTTCCTACAACGAGATGCTTTCGGCGCACCAGCCATACGAGCATTACCCGGACCAGATCAAGAAGGCCCTGCGCGAGATCGGCTCGGTGGGCCAGTTTGCCGGCGGCGTGCCGGCCATGTGTGACGGCGTGACCCAGGGCGAACCGGGTATGGAACTGGGTATTGCCAGTCGGGAAGTCATCGCCATGTCCACGGCGATTGCCTTGTCCCACAACATGTTCGATGCCGCGCTGATGCTGGGTATCTGCGACAAGATCGTGCCGGGCCTGATGATGGGGGCCTTGCGCTTCGGTCACCTGCCGATGATCTTCGTCCCGGGCGGGCCGATGGTCTCGGGTATTTCCAACAAGGAAAAGGCCGATGTGCGCCAGCGCTACGCCGAAGGCAAGGCCACCCGCGAGGAGCTGCTGGACTCGGAAATGAAGTCCTATCACAGCCCGGGCACCTGCACCTTCTACGGTACCGCCAACACCAATCAGTTGGTGATGGAAGTCATGGGCCTGCACTTGCCGGGCTCCTCCTTCGTCAACCCGTACACGCCGCTGCGTGACGCCCTGACTACCGAGGCCTCCCATCAGGTCACGCGCATGACCAAGCAGAGCGGCAACTTCATGCCCATCGGCGAGATCGTCGATGAGCGCTCCCTGGTCAACTCCATCGTTGCCCTGCATGCCACGGGCGGTTCGACCAACCACACCCTGCACATGCCGGCGATTGCCCAGGCCGCCGGTATCCAGCTGACCTGGCAGGACATGGCCGACCTCTCGGAAGTGGTGCCGACCCTCAGCCACGTCTATCCAAACGGCAAGGCCGACATCAACCACTTCCAGGCGGCGGGCGGCATGTCCTTCCTGATCCGCGAGCTGCTGGGCGCCGGTCTGCTCCATGAAAACGTCAATACCGTGGCCGGCTACGGCCTGAGCCGCTACACCCGCGAGCCTTTCCTCGAAGAGGGCAAACTGATCTGGCGCGAAGGTCCGTTGCAGAGCCTGGATGAAAATATCCTGCGCCCGGCGTCACGTCCGTTCTCGCCGGAAGGCGGTCTGCGCGTGATGGAAGGCAACCTCGGCCGCGGTGTGATGAAAGTCTCGGCCGTGGCGCCTGAACATCAGGTCGTCGAAGCACCGGCCAAAGTGTTCGAAGATCAGCAGGACCTTGCCGATGCGTTCAAGGCGGGCGAGCTGGAATGTGATTTCGTCGCAGTGATGCGTTTCCAGGGCCCGCGTTCCAACGGCATGCCCGAGCTGCACAAGATGACGCCGTTCCTGGGCGTCTTGCAGGACCGTGGCTTCAAGGTGGCACTGGTCACCGACGGGCGCATGTCCGGCGCTTCGGGCAAGATTCCGGCAGCCATCCACGTCTGCCCGGAAGCCTTTGATGGTGGCCCTTTGGCACTTGTTCGCGATGGCGATGTCATTCGTGTGGACGGCGTAAAAGGGACGTTGCAAGTTTTGCTTGAACCTGCAGAATTGGCCGCCCGGACACCGGCGATCGGCACCCTGGGCAACGCCGTCGGTTGCGGTCGTGAGCTGTTCGGATTCATGCGCATGGCCTTCAGCTCCGCCGAGCAGGGCGCCAGCGCCTTTACCTCGCAACTGGAGACGTTGAAGTGACATTGGCCATGGTGGGTGATATTGGCGGTACCAATGCACGTTTTGCCATTTGGGAAGACGATCAACTGCATTCGATCCGGGTATTCCCGACCATCGACTACGTGAGCCCGGAAAAGGCCCTGACGGTCTACCTGCAGGACCTTGAGCTGCACAAGGGCGACGTGGGTTCGATCTGTCTGGCGGTGGCCGGGCCGGTTACCGGCGACGACTTTCACTTTACCAACAGCCACTGGACGATCAATCGCCAGAAGTTCTGCGCCGAAATGAAGATCGATAACCTGATCATGGTCAACGACTTCACGGCCCAGGCCCTGGGCATGACCCGGCTCAAGGACGATGAGTACCTGACCGTGGTTCATGGCATCGGCGATCCGACCTGTGCCCGGGTGGTGATCGGCCCGGGCACAGGCCTGGGTGTCGGCACCCTGCTCAAGAGCGGTGACGCGCACTGGACGGCAATACCGGGGGAGGGTGGCCATGTCGACCTGCCCATCGGCAGCGCCCGGGAAGCTCTGTTGTGGATGCGCCTGATGGCCGACCACGAACACGTCAGCGCCGAGACCATTCTCAGCGGTGCCGGGTTGTTGTTGCTGTATCAGGTCAGTTGCGCCCTGGACGATATCGAGCCGGTGCTCAAGTCACCGGCGGCCATCACCTCGGCGGCCGTGGCCGGTGATCCGGTGGCGGCGGCGGTGTTGGAGCAGTTCTGCGTATTCCTCGGCCGTGTGGCGGGAAATACCGTACTGACAGTCGGCGGACGCGGCGGGGTGTATATTACCGGCGGCGTGGTCCCGCGCTTTACCGACTTTTTCCTGAGCAGCGGCTTCAAGCGCTCGTTCAGCGAGAAGGGCCATATGAGCGACTACTTCAAGGGCGTGCCGGTATGGCTGGTCACGGCCGAGTATCCGGGGTTGATCGGCGCGGGGGTGGCGCTGGATCAGGCGTTGGCACTCAACAAGCAGTAGCCATTCTGTATGAGCTGCCGAAGGCTGCGATAGGGTCCGCAGGACCTTCAGGGGGCATTTGAAACACTGGGGGCGCTACGCACGCCATCGCCGCCTTCGGCAGCTCCTGCAGGGTTCACCGATAGCAAATTATTTCTAATAACAAGGACGATCCATCGTGAGTTCAGCCAGTAAATCCATTCTGTTGGTCGATGACGATCAGGAGATTCGTGAATTGCTGCACACCTACCTGACCCGCGCGGGCTTCCAGGTGCGGACCGTGGGCGATGGTGCCGGGTTTCGTCAGGCGCTCAACGACGAGCCCAGCGATCTGGTGATTCTCGATGTGATGCTGCCCGATGAAGACGGCTTCAGCCTGTGTCGCTGGGTGCGTCAGCACCCTCGTCAGGCCCAGGTGCCGATCATCATGCTGACCGCCAGTTCCGACGAGGCCGACCGTGTTATTGGCCTGGAACTGGGTGCGGACGATTACCTCGGTAAACCGTTCAGCCCCCGTGAATTGCAGGCGCGGATCAAGGCGCTGTTGCGTCGGGCCCAGTTCGGTCAGCAGGAGCGGGTGGGCGGCGAGGTGCTGGTATTCGATGAGTGGCGCCTGGATATGGTCAGTCATCGCCTGTTTCACAAGGACGGCGAAGAGGTGATTCTCTCCGGTGCCGACTTTGCCCTGCTCAAGCTGTTTCTTGATAACCCTCAGCAGATTCTCGACCGCGATACCATTGGCAATGCCACTCGTGGCCGCGAGCTGATGCCTCTGGAGCGCATCGTCGACATGGCCGTCAGTCGACTGCGTCAGCGTCTGCGTGATACCGGCAAGTCGCCACGGTTAATTCGCACGGTGCGTGGCAGCGGCTACCTGCTGGCGGCCAATGTGCAGTCGCAACCCAACAATGGTTATTAGCACTTGATAAGTCTCGACACAAAGCGGCGTTTTCCGTTGCCGCGTTCGTTGCTGGGACGCATGTTGCTGTTGACCCTGCTGGCAGTGTTGCTGGCCCAGACCCTGTCCAGTGTGATCTGGCTGGCGCAACTGCGCGCGACCCAGATGGAAGGGCTGATTACCGCCGCTCGCAGCCTGGCCAATTCCATGGCGGCCAGTGCCAGTTATTTTCGCTCCCTGCCTGTGGCCTATCGCCCATTGGTGCTGGACCAGCTGCGCAATATGGGCGGCACACGCTTCGTCGTGACCCTCAATGATCGCCCCCTGGACATGACCACTCTGCAGCTGACCCCGCGCAAGCAGGCGGTGCTGGATATGGTCGGCCAAGTGCTGCGTGAGCATTTGGGCAATGGCCCGGATATCTCGGTGCGCTTCGTTCGTCCCGAGGACCTGCGAATCTTCAACAGCGGCCTCAAACTCGACGAGTTGCCGCGTTCATGGGCGCATTACGCCTTGAGCCTGGAACCGGTCAACCCACCGGTACTGGTTACCCAGATCCAGATGGCGCCGGGGGAATGGCTGTATATCGCCTCGCTGTTGCCCGAGCCCTACACGACGCTGGAAGAGCAGGAATTGCCGGTGTCCCAAGTCTGGTTCATTGTTCTGACCAGCGTGTTCCTGCTGTTGTTCATCGGTCTGCTGGTGCACTGGCAGAGTCGCCCGCTCAAGCGCCTTGCCCGTACTGCCCGGGACATGTCCCTGGGCGCCGACGTCGAGCCAGTGGTCGAAGGCGGTGGCAGCGAGGTGGTGGAGGTCAGTCGGGCATTCAATGCCATGCGTACTCGCATCAGCCGCTACCTGATCGAGCGAGGGCAGCTGTTCAGCGCCATTTCCCACGACCTGCGCACGCCTATCACGCGCCTGCGGCTGCGGGTGGAGTTGCTGGAAGACGAAACCCTGCAAACCAAGTTCGGCCGCGATCTCGACGAGCTGGAGCTGCTGGTAAAAGGCGCGCTGCAATGCGTAAAAGACACGGACATCCACGAGAACATCGTCGACGTCGACCTCAATCACGTCCTCGACGTGCTGATCGAACCCTACCTGCTGCCCCAGGGCAATGGCTGCGTGACCCAGCAGGGCCAGGCCGAAGCGACTTATCCGGGCAAACCCCTGGCGCTCAAGCGCTGCATCGGCAACCTGATCGACAACGCCATCAAGTACGGGCAAAAGGCCCATCTGAAGATCGAGGACAACCCCAAGGCATTCGTCCTGCATGTCGACGACGAAGGGCCGGGGGTTCCCGAGCAGCGCCTGGAGCAGGTCTTCGAGCCGCACTTCCGTCTGGCGGGCAGCCAGCAGCAGGGCTACGGCCTGGGGCTGGGCATTGCGCGCAATATCGCCCACAGCCATGGTGGCGAAGTGAGTCTGCAAAACCTTCGCGGTGGCGGGCTGCGGGTGACCTTGTATCTGCCGAGGACGGCGGAGTGAGTCCCTGGCACAGTGTTGTGGTACCGGCTTTAGCCGGAAAGAGGACATGGCAGATGGTAGAAATGTATCGATCATGCCTGAGCCTTCCCGGCTAAAGTCGGTCCCACACTGTATTTGTTGGATTAATCCTACAAAACATTAAGAAAATTCAGACAAAACGATTTTTTCCGACAGTCTGGACATCCTCCGTCTGACAGTCGATCCTCTGTAACGCCCATTCCAGAGCGGTTATTTCATGGTTTCGGAATGTAACCATCCTGTGACCTTTGCACATCCCTTCGTTACTGTTCTTTCAAAACCCTTGGTTAGACTTCTATGCAGCGCAAGCACCTGACGACTTGCTCATGCATAACAACAAGAAAGGTTAAATCGATGAATTCAATCTCCCGCCTCGCTGCTGTCATTTCTCTCGCCTCGTTGTTTCCGCTGAGCGCTCACGCTGCTGATACCAAGGGTACGGTCGAAGTCGTCCATTGGTGGACCTCAGGTGGCGAAAAAGCGGCTGTCGATGTACTCAAGGCGCAAGTTGAAAAAGACGGCTTTACCTGGAAAGACGGCGCCGTAGCCGGTGGTGGTGGTTCCACCGCCATGACCGTACTGAAAAGCCGCGCCGTTGCCGGTAACCCACCTGGCGTTGCCCAGATCAAAGGCCCCGATATTCAGGAATGGGCGTCTACCGGTCTGCTCGACACCGATGTGCTCAAAGATGTTGCCAAGCAGGAAAAGTGGGATTCGCTGCTCGACAAAAAAGTCTCCGATACCGTGAAGTACGAAGGTGATTACGTCGCCGTGCCGGTGAACATTCACCGGGTCAACTGGCTGTGGATCAACCCGGAAGTCTTCAAGAAAGCCGGTATCACCAAGAACCCGACCACCCTCGAAGAATTCTACGCTGCGGCTGACAAGCTCAAGGCAGCCGGCTTCATCCCCCTGGCCCACGGCGGTCAGCCTTGGCAGGACAGCACCGTATTCGAAGCCGTGGTGCTGTCGGTGATGGGTGCCGATGGCTACAAGAAGGCTCTGGTTGACCTGGACAACGGCGCGCTGACCGGCCCGCAGATGGTCAAGGCTCTCACCGAGCTGAAGAAGGTCGCGACCTACATGGATCCGGATGGCAAAGGTCAGGACTGGAACCTGGAAGCCGCCAAGGTCATCAATGGCAAGGCCGGCATGCAGATCATGGGTGACTGGGCCAAGAGCGAATGGACTGCCGCCAAGAAAGTCGCCGGCAAGGACTATGAGTGCGTAGCCTTCCCGGGCACCGAAAAGGCCTTTACCTACAACATCGACTCCCTGGCCGTGTTCAAGCAAAAAGACAAGGGCGTCGCCGCTGCCCAGCAGGACGTAGCCAAGGTCACCCTGAGCGAGAACTTCCAGAAAGTCTTCAGCATCAACAAGGGTTCGATCCCGGTTCGTACCGATATGTTGAACGACATGGGCAAGTACGGCTTCGACTCCTGCGCCCAGACGGCCGCCAAGGATTTCCTGGCGGATGCCAAGACCGGCGGTCTGCAACCGAGCATGGCCCATAACATGGCAACTACCCTTGCCGTGCAGGGTGCGTTTTTCGATGTCGTGACCAACTACATCAACGACCCGAAAGCCGACCCGGCCGATGCCGCCAAGAAACTGGGTACTGCGATCAAGGCAGCCAAGTAACTCGTAGTACCTGACCCCCCCAGCCGCAGTTTGTGCTGTTGAAACCGAACCCTGGTTTCACGCACGCCTGCGGGCTGGATTCGATGTATCAAACCTGGATTTTCCGATGAGCTCTGTCGCTGTCTTCAGCAAAGCCAAAGCCTCGCCGTTCGATGCGCTCCAGCGCTGGCTGCCCAAGTTGGTGCTGGCGCCGAGTATGTTCATCGTTCTGGTCGGCTTCTACGGCTATATCCTCTGGACGTTTGTGCTGTCTTTCACGTCCTCGACATTCCTGCCGTCCTACAAGTGGGCCGGGCTGGCGCAATACGAGCGTCTGTTCGACAACGACCGCTGGTGGGTGGCGAGCAAGAACCTCATGGTGTTCGGTGGCATGTTCATCGGCATCAGCCTGGTCGTAGGTGTGGTCCTGGCGATTTTTCTCGACCAGCGCATCCGCCGCGAAGGCTTTATCCGCACCATTTATCTGTACCCGATGGCGCTGTCGATGATCGTTACCGGCACCGCCTGGAAGTGGCTGCTCAACCCAGGCATGGGGCTGGACAAGCTGCTGCGCGACTGGGGCTGGGAAGGCTTCCGGCTGGACTGGCTGATTGACTCTGACCGCGTGGTCTATTGCCTGGTTATCGCTGCTGTCTGGCAAGCCTCGGGCTTTATCATGGCGATGTTCCTCGCCGGCCTGCGTGGCGTCGATCAATCCATCGTCCGTGCTGCCCAGATCGACGGCGCCAACCTGCCGACCATCTACTGGAAAGTGATCCTGCCGAGCCTGCGCCCGGTATTTTTCAGTTCGGTCATGATTCTCGCCCATATCGCTATCAAGAGCTTCGACCTGGTCGCGGCCATGACCGCTGGCGGCCCCGGCTACTCCTCGGACCTGCCCGCGATGTTCATGTACTCCTTCACCTTCAGCCGCGGGCAAATGGGCATGGGCTCGGCCAGTGCGATCCTGATGCTGGGGGCGATCCTGGCCATTCTGGTGCCTTATCTGTATTCCGAGCTGAGGACCAAGCGCAATGACTAGTCTCGTTGGAAAATCGCCGATCAGCCTGAGTCGCATCGCTATCCACGTGGTGCTGATCGCGGCTTGCCTGCTGTATCTGGTGCCGTTGGTGGTGATGCTGCTGACCAGCTTCAAGTCCCCCGAGGACATCAGCACCGGTAACCTGTTGAGCTGGCCGACCGTGATCACCGCCATTGGCTGGGTCAAGGCCTGGGCCACGGTAGACGGCTACTTCTGGAACTCGATCAAGATCACCATCCCGGCGGTGCTGATCTCCACCGCCATCGGTGCGTTGAACGGCTATGTGTTGTCGATGTGGCGCTTCCGTGGCTCGCAGCTGTTCTTCGGCCTGTTGCTGTTCGGCTGCTTCCTGCCGTTCCAGACCGTATTGCTGCCTGCGTCCTTCACCCTCGGCAAGATGGGCCTGGCCAGCACCACCACCGGCCTGGTGTTCGTGCACGTGGTCTACGGCCTGGCGTTCACCACGCTGTTCTTCCGCAACTACTACGTGAGCATCCCCGATGCGCTGGTGAAGGCGGCACGCCTGGATGGCGCGGGGTTCTTCACCATTTTCGGCAAGATCATCCTGCCGATGTCGACGCCCATCGTGATGGTCTGCCTGATCTGGCAGTTCACTCAGATCTGGAACGATTTCCTGTTCGGCGTGGTGTTTTCCAGCGGTGATTCGCAGCCGATCACTGTGGCGCTGAACAACCTGGTCAACACCAGTACCGGGGTCAAGGAATACAACGTTGATATGGCGGCGGCGATGATTGCCGGTCTGCCGACACTGCTGGTCTACATCGTCGCCGGCAAGTATTTCGTGCGCGGGCTCACAGCCGGCGCAGTCAAGGGGTAATCATGGCAACGCTCGAACTACGCAACGTCAACAAGACCTACGGTGCCGGTCTGCCCGACACGCTGAAGAACATCGAACTGCAGATCAAGGACGGCGAGTTCCTGATCCTGGTCGGCCCTTCGGGCTGCGGCAAGTCGACCCTGATGAACTGCATCGCGGGCCTGGAAAACATCACCGGCGGCGCGATTCTCATCGACGGCTCCGATGTCAGCGGCATGAGCCCCAAAGACCGGGACATCGCCATGGTGTTCCAGTCCTACGCGCTGTATCCGACCATGAGCGTACGGGAGAACATCGAGTTCGGCCTGAAGATTCGCAAGATGCCGCAATCGGCCATCGACGAAGAAGTCTCCCGGGTTGCCAAGCTGCTGCAGATCGAACACCTGCTCAATCGCAAGCCCGGCCAGTTGTCCGGCGGCCAGCAACAGCGTGTGGCCATGGGCCGCGCCCTGGCGCGGCGGCCGAAGATCTACCTGTTCGACGAACCGCTGTCCAACCTCGATGCCAAGCTGCGGGTCGAGATGCGCACCGAAATGAAACTGATGCACCAGCGCCTCAAGACCACCACCGTCTATGTCACCCACGATCAGATCGAGGCCATGACCCTGGGCGATAAAGTGGCAGTCATGAAGGACGGCATCGTTCAGCAGTTCGGCACGCCGAAAGAGATCTACAACAACCCGGCCAACCTGTTTGTCGCCAGCTTCATTGGTTCGCCGCCGATGAACTTCATCCCGCTGCGCCTGCAACGCAAGGACGGCCGCCTGATTGCCCTGCTCGACAGCGGCCAGGCCCGTTGCGAGCTGCCGATGAGCATGAACGATGCCGGGCTCGAAGATCGTGAAGTGATACTCGGCCTGCGCCCTGAGCAGATCCTGCTGGCTTCGACCGAGACGTCCGGGTTGCCGGCCATTCGCGCCGAGGTCCAGGTTACCGAGCCGACCGGTCCGGACACCCTGGTCTTCGTCGACCTGAATCAGAGCAAGGTCTGCTGCCGTCTGGCGCCGGATGTGGCGCCGCAGGTCGGGGAAAGCCTGAACCTGCAATTCGATCCATCCAAGGTGCTGCTGTTCGATGCCAAGACCGGCGAGCGCCTGGGCGTATTGGGTAGCACCGAGGGAAAGCCCCAGCCCGCTGAGCGTGTGGGCAACGTCACCCAATTCAACCGTAGCTGAACATGATGTAACGCAACCGGGCACAACAGGTTGGCCATCTCTGCCTTACCGGATGACCAGCCTGTCAACACGAAGCAGTGAATACACGAAGCAGTAATCAATAAAAATAAAATTACGAGGATTTAAGGGATGAAGAAGATCAACGCCAAATCAATTTCCCGTCTCCAGTTGCTCAGTCAGCTCTCGGTATTGGGCGCGCTGGCTCTGACGGGTAATGCCCAGGCCGATGATGCATTCGCTGCGAACTCCAAGTACATGACCGGCGATTGGGGCGGTCTGCGTAGCGAGCTGGAGAGCAAGGGCTACACCATCTCGGCAGAGTACGTCGGTGAGATGGGCAGCAACGTCAAGGGTGGCTACAACAACGACAAAACCGCACGTTATGCCGACCAGTTTGCCTTCGGTCTGGACATGGACCTGCAAAAAATCCTCGGCTGGCACGATGCTGAATTCAAACTGGCAGTCACCGAGCGTAGCGGCCGCAACATCTCCAACGATCGCCTTGGCGATCCTCGCGTCGGCACCATCAGCTCCTCGCAAGAAGTCTGGGGCCGTGGTCAGACCTGGCGCCTGACGCAAATGTGGTACAAGCAGAAATTCTTCGACGGTGCCCTGGACATCAAACTCGGCCGCTTCGGCGAAGGCGAAGATTTCAACAGCTTCCCTTGCGACTTCCAGAACCTGACCCTGTGTGGTTCCCAGGTCGGTAACTATGTGAACACCTGGTACAACTGGCCAATCAGCCAGTGGGCTGCCCGCGTGAAATACAACATCACGCCTGAGTTGTACGCCCAGGTCGGTATCTACATGCAGGACCCGGATAACCTCGACAAACACAACGGTTTCACCCTGGCCACCGGCGGCTCACAAGGCAACGTGGTACCGGTCGAACTGGTCTGGTCGCCGATGGTCAACAAGCTGCCGGGCGAATACCGCATCGGTTACTACCGCAGC
Organism: Pseudomonas sp. Pseusp88; assembly: GCF_047303955.1. Taxonomy (NCBI): domain Bacteria; kingdom Pseudomonadati; phylum Pseudomonadota; class Gammaproteobacteria; order Pseudomonadales; family Pseudomonadaceae; genus Pseudomonas; species Pseudomonas sp. Pseusp88. The sequence continues at coordinate 216,872 of NZ_JBGLYM010000004.1, forward strand.
ACCCCGGACGCCAATGACCTCTATGAAGCCCAGAACGGCCAGCCACAAGCAGTGGTCGGTGGCGACTTCAAAAAGCATGACGATAAGCATGGCTGGTGGGTCGTGGCACAGCAACAGCTGACTTCGGTGGGCGGTGACGCTTCCCGCGGCCTGAGCATTTTTGCCAACCTCACTGTGCATGACAAAGAGACCAACTTCGTCGACAACTACCAGCAGATCGGTCTGGTCTTCAAAGGTCCGTTCGATTCCCGTCCAAAAGACGATATCGGTGTCGGTGTTGCGCGTATCCACGTGAACGACGATGCAACGGATAATGCCCGTCTGCGCAACCAGCTCAGCGGCATCAGCGACTACGATAATCCAGGTTTCGTGCCGGTGCAGAAGACCGAATACAACTCCGAGATCTACTACGGTGTGCATGTCACCGATTGGCTGACCGTGCGTCCTAACCTGCAGTTCGTCAAACACCCAGGTGGTGTTGACCAGGTCGACGACGCCATTGTGGCCGGTATCAAGATTCAGTCGAAGTTCTAAGCCACGAGTTATGAGCTACGGGCTTGACGCTACAAGCTCGCAGCTCGAGCTTCCAGGCTCCAAGGGATCGTGTGTGCTTTGCGGGCAGCAATTCTGCCCGCCTTTTTTAAGCTCGAACAATTTGCTTCCGTGCTCCCGGAGGCATTTTTTTTTCAGTGCGGTAAACCGGGATAACCATGGCGATCAAGGAAGCGGGGATGCTGGAGCATCCGCTGCAGCGTTTTTTCAGGTCGTGTCGGGCCCGCCCGACGTTCGAGTGGGAACGCTATCAACTGCGCGATGTGCTGGTGATTGATCACCCGCAATGTCAGGCCGTGTTCAGTCGTCAAGGCGGACAGTTGCTGCATTTCCAGCCTCACGGTCAGAAGCCCTGGCTATGGTGCTCGTCTCAATGGCCGCAAGTCGGGGCTATCAGAGGCGGCGTGCCGGTGTGCTGGCCCTGGTATGGCCGGCATCCCAGTGAAGGCGTCTGGCCGGCTCACGGTTGGGCGCGGCTACTGGACTGGAAACTCATCGATAGCAGCGAAAGCGCAGCCGGTGTCAGCCTGCACTGGCGTCTGAAACTGTGGGACTGGCAGGCGGATCTATACGCTGAGCTGGGGCAGGGCATGGAGCTGCGACTCAATACATGTCACGAGGACAGCGCGCCCTGTCAGTTCAGCCATGCCTTGCATGCCTACTGGCGTATCAGTGATGTCGCGGATGTGGCGCTGCAGGGGCTGGACGGCGTGCAGGGCTACGACCATCTGGTGCGCCGCACTTGTCAGCAGGAAGGTGAGCTGCGTGTGGCCGGTGGCTGCCAGCGCGAATTTGATCACAGTGGCCCGCTGCATCTGCAGGACCCGGTTTGGGATCGGCGCCTGGGCATTGATACTGGCGATAGCACCAGTACGGTGGTCTGGCATCCGGGGCGTCGGCCGTTGATGGGCGTGGCGGGCAGCGAGGCGTCGGAGTTCGTCTGTGTCGAAGCCGCGGCGGGGGGAGGCAACAGCCTGAGCCTGGCGCCGGGGGAACGTGCCGAGCTGAGCTTGCAGGCGTATCTGGTGCATTGATATTGCCTGTTTGACGCGGTCGCGAACCGTGGGAGATTCTATGTTTGCTGTGAAGCCAGAGCAGCCTCTTCGCGGGTGAATCCGCTCCCACAGATTCGACGATATACACGCGCTACGGTGGGAGCGAATTCATTCGCGAAAGCGATATTCCAGTCGCTGCAAATGCATTGAATGTACGGGCCTCTTCGCGAATAAATACGCTCCCTCAGATAGGTCTTAGCCCTGATCCTCCACCGGATACCGACTGTCGTTCAAACTTTCCTTGATTTTGCGCAGGTGCGGCTGGAAGTCCACGCCACGGCGCAGGGTCATGCCTGTTGCCAGCACATCCAGCACCGTCAACTGGATGATCCGTGAGGTCATCGGCATATAGATGTCGGTGTCTTCCGGCAACGGAATGTTCAGGCTTACGGAGCTGGCCTTGGCCAATGGCGAACCGGCAGCGGTGAGACCCAGCACCGAGGCGCCGTTGGCCCGGGCGATGCGTGCCACTTCCACGAGTTCGCGGGTGCGGCCGGTGTAGGAGATGATCACGAACAGTTCACCGGTATGGGCCACTGAAGCAATCATGCGTTGCATCAGCACGTCGGCGTGGGCGGTGACGGCCAGGTTGAAGCGGAAGAACTTGTGCTGTGCATCCAGGGCCACCGGGGCCGAGGCGCCGAGGCCGAAGAAATGGATCTGCCGGGCCTGAATCAACATATCCACGGCCTTGCTGATCAGCGCCGGGTCCAGTTGCTGGCAAGCGCTGTCCAGGGAGGCGATGGCACTGCCGAAAATTTTCTGCGTGTAGGCCTCCGGGTTGTCATCGGCTTCTACTGCACGGCTGACATAGGCCGCACCGCTGGCCAGGCTCTGGGCCAGTTGCAGCTTCAATTCGGGGTAGCCGCTGACCGCGAACGAACGGCAGAAGCGATTGACCGTCGGCTCGCTGACTTTGGCTGCCTGGGCCAGTGCGGCAATGCTGAAACGGGTCGCCTGCTGGGGATTGAGCAGGATCACTTCGGCGACCTTGCGTTCAGCCTTGTTCAGCTCTTCGAGCCGGCCCTGGATCTGCTCCAGGAGGTTGCGTATGCGGTCCATTCGGGTCCCTTCATCGTGTTGCAACAGACTGATCTTCAACGAGGATCGACGAACCTCTTTAGCCTGTCGCAAAGGTGGCCTATCGTACTCAGGGCCTGTGTTGATCACCACTGGAATATCGATTCTGAACAAATGTTGTGGTTATTACTACATATGGCCTTGAGTAACGCCTTTAAAAAAGGTATTTGTAGTCTAACTTGATAAAAGAACCAACATTATGCCTTCGATTACGGTTGAACCGTGCACTTTTGCCTTGTTTGGCGCCTTGGGCGACCTGGCGGTGCGCAAGCTGTTCCCGGCTCTCTACCAGCTGGACCGTGCCGGTTTGCTGCATGCCGACACCCGTATCCTCGCGCTCGCGCGCGAAGCGGGCGACGAGCACCAGCATCTGGCGTACATCGATAAATCCCTGCGCCGCTTCGTGCCGGATGCCGAACTTGAGCCGGAGCACGTCGCGCGCTTCCAGGCGCGCCTGAGCTACCTGCACGTTGACTTCCTCAAGGCCGAGGACTACATCGCCCTGGCCGAGCGGGTCGGCGATGCCGAGACGCTGATTGCCTACTTCGCCACGCCAGCCTCCGTGTATGGCGCAATCTGCGAAAACCTCGCTTCGGTGAACCTCACCGAGCGCACTCGCGCCGTGCTGGAAAAGCCCATCGGTCACGACCTGGTCTCCTCGCAGACGGTCAACGACGCTGTAGCGCAGTTCCTGCCGGAAACCCGTGTCTACCGCATTGACCATTACCTGGGCAAGGACACGGTGCAGAACCTGATTGCCCTGCGCTTCGCCAACAGCCTGTTCGAGACCCAGTGGAACCAGAACCACATCTCCCACGTAGAAATTACCGTGGCCGAGCAAGTGGGGATCGAGGGCCGCTGGGGCTATTTCGACCAGGCCGGTCAACTGCGCGACATGATCCAGAACCACCTGCTGCAACTGCTCTGCCTGATCGCCATGGACCCGCCCAGCGACCTGTCCGCCGACAGTATCCGCGACGAGAAGGTCAAGGTGCTCAAGGCCCTGGCGCCATTCACCCCGGAGCGCCTGGCGACCCAGGTGGTACGTGGCCAATACATTGCCGGCTACAGCGAAGGCAAGCCGGTGCCGGGTTATCTGGAGGAGGAAAACTCCAATACCCAGAGCGACACCGAGACCTTCGTCGCCATCCGCGCCGACATCCGTAACTGGCGCTGGTCCGGCGTGCCGTTCTACCTGCGTACCGGCAAGCGCATGCCGCAGAAGCTGTCGCAGATCGTCATCCACTTCAAGGAACCGCCGCACTACATCTTCGCCCCGGAGCAGCGCATGCAGATCAGCAACCGCCTGATCATCCGCCTGCAACCCGACGAAGGCATTTCCCTGCAAGTGATGACCAAGGATCAGGGCCTGGACAAGGGCATGCAACTGCGCAGCGGTCCTTTGAAATTGAGTTTTTCCGACACCTACCGCAGTGCCCGGGTCCCGGATGCCTACGAGCGGTTGTTGCTGGAAGTGATGCGCGGCAATCAGAACCTGTTTGTCCGTAAAGATGAAATCGAGTACGCCTGGCGTTGGTGTGACCAACTGATCTCCGGCTGGCGCAAGGCGGGCGACGCGCCCAAGCCTTATGCGGCGGGATCGTGGGGGCCGATGAGCTCCATCGCTCTGATTACTCGAGATGGGAGATCCTGGTATGGCGATATGTGAACTTGAATTGCCCGCTGGCCTGGTGGCCCGGGAATTCGATAATCCCGGCCTGCTGGCCGAAGGGCTGGCCGCCAATGTGGCAGCCCAACTGAACAGCGCGATCAGCGAGCGTGGCATTGCCACACTGGTAGTCTCCGGCGGTCGCAGCCCCGTGGCGTTTTTCCAGAGCCTGGCTGAACAGGCCGTGGACTGGTCGAAAGTGGTGATCAGCCTGGCCGACGAGCGCTGGGTGCCGGTGGAACACACCGATAGCAATGCCGGCCTGTTGCAGCGTTATTTGCTGCAAGGCCCGGTGGCCAAGGCCCGCTTTGTCGGCCTGTATCAGGTCGCCGACAGCCTGGAAGCGGCGGCCCTGTTGGCAGACAAGGCCCTGGCCGAGCTGCCGGCCATCGACGTGCTGGTATTGGGCATGGGCGATGATGGTCACACCGCTTCGCTGTTTCCCAACAGCCCGAACCTTGCTGAGGCTCTGAGCCTGGACGGCGAGCGTCGTTGCCTGCCGATGCTGGCACCGACCGTGCCGCATCAGCGTCTGACCCTGACCCGTCGCCTGTTGAATTCGGCCCGTCAGCCCATCCTGTCCATTTCCGGGCAGGCCAAACTCGACACCCTGCGCACTGCACTGGCGGGCGATGACCTCGCCCAGATGCCGGTGCGTGCCTTTCTCACCCCGTCCCTCGAGATTTACTGGTGCCCATAAGCAAAGGAACCGCCGCCATGAACACACCTGAAACCCGACAGCCGCTCAACAGCATGGCGAACAAGGTTACCCAGATCGACGAACTCTGCGCCAAGGCGAAGATTCTGCCGGTCATCACCATCGCCCGCGAACAGGATGTCCTGCCGCTGGCTGATGCGCTGGCGGCAGGCGGCATGACGGCGCTGGAAATTACCCTGCGTTCGGCTTTTGGCCTGAGTGCAATCCGTATTCTGCGTGAGCAGCGTCCGGAACTGTGCGTTGGCGCCGGGACCATTCTGGATCGTCATCAGTTGGCTGCGGCCGAAGCTGCGGGCTCGCAGTTCATCGTCACACCGGGCAGCACCCAAGACCTGCTGCAAGCCGCTGTCGACAGCCCGCTGCCCTTGTTGCCGGGCGTCAGCAGCGCCTCGGAAATCATGATCGGCTACGCCATGGGCTATCGCCGCTTCAAACTGTTCCCGGCGGAAATCAGCGGCGGTGTCGCGGCTATCAAGGCCCTGGGCGGTCCGTTCAATGAAGTGCGCTTCTGTCCCACAGGCGGCGTCAATGCCGACAACCTGAAGAAATACATGGCCCTGCCGAACGTGATGTGCGTCGGCGGTACCTGGATGATCGACAACGAGTGGGTCAAGAACGGTGACTGGAATCGCATCACCGAGGCCACGGCCGAGGCCATGGCGCTGTTTGACTGAAGAATCTTGCCAGGGCTGTCACTGACGGCCCGGGCAGCAATGAAGATGTGTGTGTAGTTGGCTTTTTCGGCGCACCCTGGTCCGGTGCGCCTTTTTTTTTGGCGGGTTCTTTCAGGCCAGTTCTTTCAGGGCGCGCACCAGCAGCTGTACATCGGCCACCGAGGTACTGAAGCCCGGCGTCACCCGGATGCACGGCCCGCAACCGGCGCCAGTACGGCCGACAGTAAACAGGTTGTAGTCCTTCAGCAGTTTCTCCACCAGCGGTTGCTGATCCTCGTGACGGGTAAAGCGAAACGCCGTGATCCCGCAATACAGCCGTTGATCGTCCGGTGTCAGCACTTCTATCCCTTCCAGATCCCGCACCCCGTCGACCCAGATATCACGCAAGTAATTCAGGCGTGCCTGTTTGACCGCAGCTCCGCCCATTGCGTAATGCTCTTCGAAAACCGTAGGCAGGGTCATCCAGGCCGGGATATTTGGTGTGCCGTAAGGCGCACGGGAGCGGATATCGTCATCGGCATAGCGGGTATCGCCCATGTCGGCATCGATGCTGCCCAGGCGCTCCCGGGCTATGTAGACGAAGCCCAGGCTCAGGGGCGCGCCAATCCATTTCTGCAAGTTGTAACCGGCGAATGCCACACCCAGTTCATCGAGCTTGAAATCCAGCTGAGCGAGGGCGTGGGCGCCGTCGAGGATCACATCGATGCCATGAGCCCTGGCCCGTTCGGCGATGGCCTGCACCGGCATGACCAGGCCGGTGCGGTGGGTGACGTGGGTCAGGGCCATCAGCTTGAGGCGTGGATACTGCTTGAATGCCGCCTCGTAGCTGTCCAGCAGGCTGTCGTAGCTGGCCGGGTGGACGTGAGTGATTTCGATCACTTCCACGCCGCGGCTCTTGGCCAGCCAGTGCATGGCACTTTGCACACTGATGTAATCCAGATCGCAGATCAGCACCTGATCGCCCGGTTGCAGGCCGTTATAGTTGCGGATCAGCAGTTGCAGGGACTCCGAGGCGCAGCGGGTGATCGCCACTTCCTCGGTCGCCACCTGCACCAGCCCGGCCAGTTGCTGGCGTATCTGCTCGCTGTCGTGGCTGTCGAACTGCTGGCGCACATACACCGAGTTGCTGCGGTTGACGTAGTCGATATGGCTTTTGTAGGCCGCCAGGACCTTGTCGGTCATGCGCCCGAAATAGCCGTTCTCCAGATTGATCGGGCCGGGCTCGACGGTATAGGAGCGGGCAATGCGTTGCCAGAAGCCCTCGTCACGGGCCAGTTCAAGAGCAGCGGCGTTGTCGCGGGCAGCAGGCATGGCGGTCTCACTTGTCGTTGAAGCGTTGACGGGGGCGGGTGCGCAGCGGGTCCAGCAGCTCGGACAGGCCGTTATGATCGATTTCCTGCATCAGGGCCAGCAGGGCGCCCAATTCGCCCTTGGGGAAGCCTTCACGGGCGAACCAGTTCAAATAAGGCCCCGGCAGGTCGGCCAGCAGGCGGCCTTTGTACTTGCCGTAAGGCATTTGCAGGGTCACCAGCAGCTTGAGTTTTTCCGGATTCATCAGGTGGGCTCGTAGTTCGGCAGGCCATAACGTCCATGTAGGAAAAGATACGTGCATTCTGCATGCAGGCCAATTGACAGTTCATGCAGAAACCACGGTCGATCTGTCTCTTGATATTTTTAAGTAATTGAATAATAAGTAAAAAATCTGTCTTCGGTTTCTGGCACGGGCGCTGCAATTACCTTGTCAGCAATGCAAAACTTGATCAACCCGCCAATAAGGAATTGGAAAATGACAGATATCAATAAAGAATCGATCTCACTGCTTAACGACCTGATCGAAACCAGTAAAGATGGTCAGAAAGGGTTCGAAGAAAGCGCCAAGGATCTGAAAAGCCCGCAATTGCAGCAGTTCTTCCGTGAACACGCGATTGCCTGTGCAACCGCAGTGCGCGAACTTCAGACTGAGGTCCGTGCCTTGGGCGGTGATCCTGAGACCAGCGGCAGTGTGTCGGGTTCGGTACACCGTGCCTGGGTCAATTTGAAGTCGTCGGTGACCGGCAAAAGCGATGAAGCGGTTCTCAATGAAGTTGAGCGCGGTGAAGACCACGCCCTGAAGGCTTATCGCGAAGCTGCTGAAAAGGCGCGTAAAGAGGGTCTGCCAGCCAATGTGGTGAACCTGATCGATCGCCAGTTGGAAGGCACCCAACGCAATCACGATCAGGTTAAAATCCTGCGTGATCAGGTGCGTCGCGCCAGCTAAGGCTGCTTAGCTTCGCCGAAGAAACGCCAGCCAGTCTGGCGTTTTTTTATGCGCCACCCATGCGCGAATTGATGAGGTGTTAACGCAAGGCTGGCCCCGGGTCGCGGGGTTGAGGTGTTAGTTCTCATCCTCTTGGCGCGCTAGCAGCGTGGAGTGTTCAACCCGATTTCGACCTTTGCGTTTGGCTTCGTACAGCGCCTTGTCGGCCATGCTGAATAGCATTGCAAGCTGGTCATGCGGGCGCACAGTCTGCGTGGCAATACCGATGCTGACGGTGATGGGCTGGGTATCGTTGTCAAAATGCGGCATGGCCTCGATGGCGCAGCGAATCTTTTCGGCTACCAGCAGCGAGCCAGGCAGATCGGTCGACGGCAACACTGCAAGAAATTCTTCTCCGCCGTAGCGTGCAGCTTGATCCGCAGGGCGTCGGACAGCCTGTGACAGCGTTTGTGCTACACGCCGCAACGCTTCATCTCCGCCATGATGGCCATGCCGGTCGTTGAACGCCTTGAAGTGATCAACGTCAATCATCAGCAATGACAGAGGCTGACCTGAGCGCAAGGCCAGCGCCCATTCCTGCTCCATGAATTGATCCAGATGGCGTCTGTTGGACAGCCCGGTCAGCCCATCCGTGGACGCTATCTGTGCCAGATTGGCTTCGGCCTGATGGCGCAAACGCAGCTCGCGACACAGCAGCAATGTCAGCCACATGATGCCCAGGCACAGCAGTCCGGTGGCAGAGCCAACCCACAAGACATTGCGTCGCCAGACGGTATAGACCTCTGCCATTGATTGGCCGACCACAACGATCAGCGGTAAATCACCCACGCGTGAAAAGGTGTAGAGACGTTCGTGTTGGTCCAGACTGGAGATAGAGGCGAAGCTGCCGTTTTCTTCCTGGAGCATACGCCGGAAATTGGGTCGCTGGCTGAAGTCGGTGCCGACCAGATCATTGCCGTCTGAAGCCGGTTGTCGGGTAATCAGGATGCCTTGGGTGTTGATCAGGGCCACGGCGCTGCCTTCGCCGACATTCAGGTTGCTGAACAGGTTCCTGAAGTACGCCACGCGCATGGCGCTGGTAGCGACGCCCAGGAACTCACCATTGGGCCCGGACATCCGGCGGCTGAATGTAATGCACCAGTCACTGAAGGTTGAGCCGTTCTTGAACGGCCCGCCAACCTTCAAGGTGAGGTCGTTGTGCTGGCGATGCCAGTCGAAGTTGGGCCGGTTGGCAAAGTTGCCGATGCGCGGTGTGACCGAGGTGGAGTCGGCGAGGACATTGCCTTGTGGGTCGAGCAGCAACATATCGCCCTTGTAGGGCGCAATGATGGAGCGGTCGAACAGCACCATCTTGCGCAGTTCCGGGGAAATACTCATCAGGTCCGGGCGCTGCCAGGCCAGGATAACGCCCAACAACGAGGTGTCGTATAGCTCGGCATTACGCTCAACGTCTGCGTCGATCAGTTCGACAATGTTGGCCGCCGCTCTGGCTGCACCGGCTCTGGTGTCAGAATGTTCCCTGGCCAGTATCGAGGCAACGATGCTGATAATCGCCACGACCGCTGCCAGGCTACCCGAGATCAACAGCATTTCCGGCCGTGACCATTTCCCGCGTAACTTGGGTTCCGACGTTGGGGCGTTCATTGCGTACATTCTGTTTGATGACCGACTAAAAGTTTTGAATTCAGCAGGGCCGGGCGCCCACATTGCTGTTTGTAACCTGACGGCCAGCATGCTTATACAAATATTGTTGCAGAACAGGTATTTCGTCGCTATCCCGGCAGCGACGTCGGTATTGGGATGCCAGCCCCGCGAGGAATTGCAGCCAGGGTTTAGCGCGGCAAAGTGATGCCAAAGGTGTTGATTCCACTTTCGCTACGCACGAACACGCTGCCGCCATGCATCAGGGCGATGGCTTTGACGATGGCCAGGCCCAGGCCGTGGTTGGCGCCGCTGTTGCTGCGCGACGCATCCACCCGATAGAAACGCTCGAACAGTTTGGGCAGATGTTCATCGGCAATGGCGCTGCCGGGGTTGGTCACGCCGACGCTCGCCTGTTGGTCGCCGCCGTGGATATCGACGCGAATTACCTGACCTGGTCCGGTGTGTTGCACGGCGTTGTGCAGCAGGTTGATCAGGGCGCGGCGCAAATGGGCCTTTTCGATCGGCACGCTGGCATCGCCATGGACCTCGACCCGCACTTGGGCGTCTTCGAGAATGAAGTCCAGATAATCGAGTGTCGTCGCCACTTCCTCGGCCAGGGAAGCACAGGTCAGCTCTGTGGCCTTGCTGCCCTGATCGGCACTGGCCAGGAACAGCATGTCGTTGATGATCGAACGCAGGCGCTCCAGTTCCTCCAGGTTCGATTGCAGCACTTCAAAGTAATGCTCGGCTGAACGCCCGCGGGTCAGGGCGACCTGGGTCTGGCCGATCAGGTTAGTCAGCGGCGAGCGAAGCTCGTGGGCCACATCGGCATTGAAGGATTCCAGTCGCGAATAGGCCTGTTCGACCCGTTCCAGGGTGCTGTTGAATGAGGTGACGAACTGATCAAGCTCCGGCGGCAGAGACGACAGTTGCAGGCGCCCGGACAGGCGCGGCGGCGCCAGTTTCTGTGCTTCCAGAGACAGGCTGACCAAGGGCTTGAGGCCGATGCGCGCAACCCAGTAGCCCAGCGCCGAAGCCAGCAGGATACCGATGGCCGCCAGGCTGATCAGGGCCATCAGCAGACGATGCTGAGTGTCCCAGAAGGTTTGCATGTCGATGGCGATCAGAAAGCGCAGGGGCGGGCGCTGGTCTTTGGCCGGAAACTGGCTGACCAGCACTTTCAGGGGAAATTCGCGATCCGGCAGTTGCAGGTCATGCATGCCGGTTGGCCCCGTGGCGAACCGACGGATAAGCGCATCGGGGTTGCCGAATTCGTACTGGGGATTGTCGCTGACCACCCAGAAGTGAATGCGCTTGTCCTCCTCACTGAGCAGTTTGAGCTTGGCGTTGATCTTGGCCCAGTGTTCCGGATTGCCATAGCGGGTTACTGCCGATTCAAGCACGCTGTAGCGCGCATCCAGCTCGGCGGCGGGGAGCCGGCCCAGGCCCTTGTCGACCTGCAGGTACAGGGCCCAGCCGATCAGCAGGAACACCAGCAGCGCCACCAGGGCGAACATGCCGCTCAGGCGCAGGGCAATGGAATTACTCGCCATCACGGCTTTCCAGCACATAACCCATGCCGCGGATGGTGTGCAGCAGTTTCTTCTCGAACGGCCCATCGAGCTTGGCCCGCAGACGCTTGATGGCCACTTCGACGACGTTGGCGTCGCTGTCGAAATTGATGTCCCAGACCATCTCGGCGATCGAGGTTTTCGAAAGAATCTCGCCCTGGCGCCGGGCCAGCACGCTGAGCAACGAGAACTCTTTGGCGGTCAGGTCCAGGCGGACGCCGGCACGGGTCGCCTTGCGGCTGATCAGGTCGATCCACAGGTCGGCAATGCTCACCTGCACCGGTTCGTGACCGCCGCTGCGCCGGGTCAGGGCTTGCAGGCGGGCGACCAGTTCGAGAAAGGAGAAGGGTTTGCCCAGGTAGTCATCGGCACCTTCGCGCAGGCCGCGGATGCGGTCGTCGACGTTCTCCCGGGCGGTGAGCATGATCACCGGGGTCTGCTTGCGGGCTCGCAACGCGCGTAACACGCCGTAGCCGTCCAGGCCGGGGAGCATGACGTCGAGAATCATCACCGCATAGTCGTTTTCCAGACCCAGATGCAGGCCTTCGATGCCGTCCCGCGCCAGGTCCACGGTGTAGCCCTGCTCGGTCAGGCCACGATGCAGATAGTCGGCGGTTTTCTCTTCATCTTCGATGATCAGCACGCGCATGCAGCGACACTCACTTATTAATGGCCAGGGCCGCGACCGGTTCGGTCGAAGGCTCCGGATTACGGCGATGGAACAGCCGCTCAAGCTGAAGGTAGACCACTGGCGTGGTGAACAGCGTCAAGGCCTGGCTGACCAGCAATCCTCCTACCACGGCGATACCCAGTGGCTGGCGCAATTCGGCGCCGACACCATAGCCGAGCATCAGTGGCAGGGCACCGAGCAATGCCGCCAGGGTGGTCATGATAATGGGCCGGAAGCGGGTCAGGCAGGCCTCAAAGATCGCATCCTGCGGACTGAGCCCGCGTGAGCGTTGGGCGTCGAGGGCGAAGTCGACCAACAGGATGCCGTTCTTCTTGACGATGCCGATCAGCAACACGACACCGATCAGCGCCATGATCGAAAAATCCTGGCCCATCAGCCACAGCAACAGCAGGGCGCCGATCCCCGCCGAGGGCAGGGTCGAAATGATCGTCAGCGGATGCACGAAGCTCTCATAGAGCACGCCGAGGATGATATACACCGCCACCAGTGCGGCAAGGATCAGCCAGGGCTGATTGGCCAGGGAGCTCTGGAACGCCTGGGCCGCGCCCTGGAAATTGCCGATGATGGCTGTCGGCATGGCGATTTCGTTCTTGGCCTGGTTGAGCATCTGCACCGCATCACCCAGAGCGACCCCGGGCGCCAGGTTGAACGACAGGTTGGCGGCCGGGAACATGCCGTCGTGGGCAATGGACAATGGCCCCATTTTCGGCGCACTGACCTTGGCCAGGGCCGATAGCGGCACCATCTCGCCGGTCAAGGGTGAGCGCAGGTAGAAGTAGTTCAGGCTCTCGGCCTTGCCGCGTTGATGGGCGTCGAGTTCGAGAATGACTTTGTACTGGTTGGTTTCGGTCTGGTACTCGTTGATCTGGCGCTGACCGAAGGCATCGTAAAGCGTCTGGTCGACATCGGTGGCGGTCAGGCCGAAGCGCGCGGCGGCGCTGCGGTCGATATCGATATGGGTGACGCTGCCACCCAGCTGCAGGTCGTTGGACAGGTCGCGAAACGCCGGGTTGGTGCGCAGCTTCTCGGTCAGGCGCTGGGTCCAGGTGTTGAGCAGTGCGCCGTCATTGCTCTTGAGCACGTATTGGTACTGGGCGCGGCTGGGGCCGGAACTGAGGTTGATGTCCTGGCCGGCGCGCAGGTACAGCATGATGCCGGGGACCTTCGCCAGTTTAGGCCGCAGACGGTCGATGAACTGACTGACCGACACATCCCGCTCGCTGCGCGGCTTCAGGGCAATCCAGAAGCGGCCGCTGGCGATGGTCTGGTTACTGCCGCTGACCCCCACCGAATGGGAGAACGCCTGCACCGCCGGGTCGGCGCCGACGATGGCGGCCAGGGCCTGGTGTTTGGCGACCATGTCCGGGTAGGAAATGTCGGCGGCCGCATCGGTGGTGCCGAGGATAAAGGCGGTGTCCTGGACCGGGAAGAAGCCCTTGGGAATCAGCACATAGCCGGCACCGGCAAGGCCCAGAGTGAGGAAGAAAATCGTCATCATCAGGCGCTGGCGGGCCAGTGCCTTGCGCAGAATGCGTTCGTAACCGGCCAGCAGACGCTCGCCGAAGCCCGGTTTGGCGTGCGCATCATGATGCGGGCGACGCATGAACAGCGCGGCCAGGGTCGGCGCCAGGGTCAGGGATACCACCACCGAAATCAGGATGGTCGCGGTGGCGGTCAGGGCGAATTCCTTGAACAGTCGTCCGACCACGCCGCCCATGAATAGCAGCGGAATGAAAGCGGCGATCAGGGAGAAGCTGATCGAGACAACGGTGAAACCGATCTCCCCGGCGCCCTTGATCGCTGCTTCGCGCATGCCATCACCGGCTTCGAGGTGACGGTGAATGTTCTCCACCACGACGATCGCGTCATCGACCACGAAGCCCACGGCGACGACGATCGCCACCAGGGTCAGGTTATTCAGGCTGAAGCCCATGACATACATCATGGCAAAACAGTTCACCAGCGACACCAGCAGCACGGCAGTCACAATCAGGGTCGCTGACAGCTGACGCAGGAACAGGGCCATGACCGCGACCACCAGCAGGATGGCGATCAACAGCGTCATTTCCACTTCATGCAGCGAGGCGCGAATGGTCTTGGTGCGGTCCACCAGTACAGAAACATCCACCGAGGCCGGGAGCATTTCCTGCAGGCGCGGCAGTTCGCGCTGGATGCGGTCTACGGTTTCGACGATGTTGGCGCCGGGCTGGCGAAAAATCACGATATTGACGCCCTGGCTGGTGCCGTTCTGGTTACCGGACCACGCCTTGACGTAGGCGTTTTCCGCGCCATCGATGACTCGCGCGACATCCTTGACCTGCACCGGGGCGCCGTTCTTGTAGGCGACTATCAGGTGCTCGTAGTCCTTGGCTTTGAACAACTGGTCGTTGGCCGCCAGGGTCGAAAGATTGTCCTTGCCATACAGGGCGCCCTTGGCCAGGTTGAGGCTGGTCTGTTGCAGCGCGCCGCGCACATCGGCCAGGGTCAGGCCCAGGGCGGCGAGTTTTTCCGGCGCGGCCTGGACCCGAATGGCCGGACGCTGCTGACCGGTAATGGCGACCTGGCCGACACCGTCGATCTGACTCAACTGTCGGGCCAGCAGCGACTCGGTGACATCGCTCAGCTCAGTGCCGGGCATCAATTTCGAGCTGACGCTGAGGATCAGTACCGGGCTGTCAGCAGGGTTGACCTTGCGCCAGGTGGGCAGCGTCGGCAGGTCCTTGGGCAGGCGACCGGCCGCCGTATTGATGGCGGCCTGAACCTCTTGTGCTGCGGTGTCGATACTTTTATTCAGGGTGAATTGCAGGGTCAGGTTGGTCGAGCCCAGAGCACTGCTGGAGGTCATCTGGGTAACGCCGGGCACGGCGCTGAATTGCACCTCAAGGGGCGTGGCGACAGACGAAGCCATGGTTTCCGGGCTGGCGCCGGGCAGCTGTGCCGAGACCTGGATGGTCGGGAATTCCGCCTCCGGAAGCGGCGCGATCGGCAGGCGCGGATAGGCGATCAGCCCCAGCAGGACCATGGCGAAGGTCAGTAGCAGGGTTGCCACCGGATGATCGATGCACCACGCGGAAATGGAGCCCTGGCCTTTCATCGTGCGGTCTCCAGCTGGCCGTTTTCGGCCGTGGCGTCACGCAGGACATCGACCCGGGAGCCGGGCTTGAGTCGCGACTGACCGTCGCTGACCAGTTCATCTCCGGCGTTGGGGCCGCTGATCAGAGTCTGCTCGCTGTCCTGATACACCACTTTGACCGGCACCACCTCGACCTTGTTGTCCTTCACTCTATAGGCATAGTGCTGGTCGATACCGCGCTGCACCACTTGCGGCGGTACCTTCAGGGCATTGCGCTCCAGCCCGGTCTGGATCTTGATTGTCACTAACTGGCCCGGCCAGAGCTGATCCTTGGGGTTATTGAATTCGGCCTTGGCGCGAATGGTCCCGCTGGTCGCCGCGACCTGGTTGTCGATCAGGCTCAGGTGACCCTGGCCGAGCAGGGTGCCGGTGTCACCATCGCCGAGGAAGGCCCTGACCGGCGCGGGCGGGCTGGTGGCGATCAGGCCTTGCAGGGTCGGTAACATTTGCTGCGGCAGCGCGAACTCCACGGCAATCGGGTCGATCTGGGTCACGGTAAACAGCCCGATGCTATCGCTGACACGCAGGAAGTTGCCTTCGTCGACATTGCGAATACCGACCCGTCCGGTCACCGGTGATCGGATCTGGGTGTAGGACAGCTGCACCTGCGCGGCATTGATGGCCGCCTGATTGCCCTGCACGGTGGCGCTGAGTTGATGAACCAGGGCTTGTTGCTGATCGAATGTCTGTTTGGAAATGCTGTTATCAGTGGTCAGCAGGCGATAGCGCTTGAGATCGACCTGGGCCACATCAAGCTGTGCCTGGCTCTGGGCCAGTTGTGCCTTGGCCTGCTCAAGGCTGGCACGGATGGCACGGTCATCGATAGTTGCCAGTAGATTGCCAGCTTTCACCACTTGGCCTTCCTTGACCTGTATCCGGGTCAGGATGCCGTCCACCTGCGGGCGCACGACCACACTGTGCAGGGACAGCACCGAGCCCAGGCCGCTGACGTACAACGGCACATCTTGTTCCTGCACCTTGATCGTGCGCACAGGTATGGCCACCGGTGCCGAGACTTTGGCCGTGGCGGGCCGGGTCAGGCTCCAGCTGGCGGCCGCGACGATGGCAACGACAGCGAGGGCGACAAGAGCGATTCGGGTCTGTTTAGGCATGCGAAAAGGCGCCGGGAAGGTCAGTAGATCAGACGGAGGTTTCAGGTCTGCCCTTTATAGACTGCCAACCCGGTCAGGAGAATGACCGCTACCTGTCAGGATTGTCAGCAAGCCCGATAAGTTGTTGACCGAACCATCAAGAAAACCGGCAGCTGGACGATATGAAGATTAAAGGCAGTTGAGTCTGACGGTCATAGTGTTTGCCATTTAATGGAAATTTCCTACGTTGATTTCTGGTGTGTATGGCAATTCATTAGTCCGTCAGCTTAACTCATTCCTGTGATCTACCACGCTGGAGTACTACGATGAAGACGAAAGTTTCACGTTGGCAGCGGTTTGAATATCCGGTGTTAAACATAAATAAACGGATGGCTGTGGTTGTGTTTATAGTGAGTGCTCTAAGTGTTGATTTAGCCTGTGCGGCATCTGGCGGGTTTATAAAGTTTCGCGGCTATATCACCCAGGCCAGTTGCGAGGCACGAAACGCCTCCCAGGCCAATACCCATGAGCGGGTGCTCAGGGTTTCACCCGGCGTCAATATCACGGTCAGTACCGCTGACAATGTGTGCAGCCACCCGGCCGTGCCTTTTACCCTGGCTTACAAGCCATTGCCGCTGTCTGTCGGCGATGCTGCCGCGCAAGCCAGGTCTGGCGTGGTAACGATGACCTACGACTAGTTGGCTTGATTGCCTGTCCCCATACACGGCCGCCCGATGAATCGGAGCGGCCGTTTTTATGAGCAGAGCGGAAGTTTTTGATTGGCAAATGGCAAGCGGCTAAAAAAACATTTGGTTGATCTTATTACTCGGGTATTTTCTGAAACCCTTTAATTATGCGGCGTCCAGCCATATATGGAATTTTCCTACAGAATTGGATTGCTGACGTAATAGCTAAAACTTTCACCTCAAAGTAATCCTCCTGACAGCGGTAGAAGTTCGCCGGGCCTATAGTGCTCGCCGTCCGATCATGGGCACACACGAAATAACACAAGGAATGTTGTTAGCATGAACATGAAGAAGCTTTCTCTTACAGCGGCAGTAGTTGGTGCGATGGTTCTGGGTTCGGTGGGGACAGCTTCAGCCGCGAATAATGGCAAGCTGATCTTTAACGGCACATTGACCAATATTTCCTGTGATGTAGGCGCTGGTACCGGTACCAGTCCAGGCAGCAATCCGGGCGATATCAACGTCGATCTGGGCAACGTTTCGTTCTCCGATATCGGCGCGTTCAGCGAGAGCAAGCTGCAAACGGCCATGCCGATTCAATTGCTGATCAACTGCAGTGCCGGTGCCGACCAGTACAACCAGGTGAAGATGCGTTTCAACGCCAGCAATGGTTCCGGTCAGGACCAGAACGATCTGAAGTTGTTGCGTACCACCGGCTCGGCGCAGGGGGTGGGTATCGGCCTGATCAACGCCTCCAATGCCCTGATGGACCTGGGTGGCACGGAAACCATCGACAAGCCCCTGGTCCAGGACGGTAACGGCGGCGCCACCGCCGAGCTGAACTTCGGCGCGGTGTATGTCCTCAACGGCACCACGACCCGTGCCGGTAACGCCGATGGCTTCATGCCATTCGTGCTGGATTACGAGTAATGCAGTGGACGGAGCAGGTACTGCCTGCTCCGTCTCTCTGGTTTCAATTTCTGAACCCGATCCTTGAGCGAGGGTTCTGAATTCAAGGCGAATGCCCTCATGCTTTTCAGTATTTTTCGCTCGGCATGCCTGCTCGTGTCGGGTTTGTCGCTGGCGGTCAGTGTCCAGGCGGGCGTGGTACTCAACACGACGCGGGTTATCTATCCGGCCAAGGACAAGGAAGTCAGCCTGGCCGCCCATAACAGTGGCCGCGCCGAAATTCTCTTGCAGTCATGGCTGGAGTCCGGCATTGCCGATACAAATCCGTCCAGCCTGCCGTTCGTGATCACCCCGGGCCTGGCCCGGATGCCCGCAGATGCGCGGCAATTGCTGCGTATTATCTATGCCGGAAGCGGAATGCCCGAGGACCGGGAGTCTGTGTTCTGGCTCAATGTGCAGGAAATTCCCCAGGAGGCCGCCGAGAACACTTTGCAGATTGCCATCCGTCAGCGCATCAAGGTGTTCTTCCGGCCTCGTGGTCTTGCCGGGGATCCGTTCAAGGCGGCCGATGGCTTGAAATGGCGGGTGCTCAAGGATGAATTGCAGGTCGAGAACCCAAGCCCCTTTCATGTTTCGATGATCGGTATCGGCGTGCGCCAGGGCAGTCATGAACTGATGAAAAAAGACAGCCAGATGCTGGCCCCTCGCCAGAGCCTGCGCCTGCCCCTCAAGTCCGGCCCGGTGAACGGGGCCTTGCAGCTGGAGTTTGCCAGCATCGACGACTTCGGCGCCCATGTGCGCTATCGCACGAACCTGAACGGCGATCAGCCCGTTCACGCAGACAGGGTCGAACCACAACCCTGATCGATCTCTTTTTAATGTGCTTGTTGGAGCCCGCCCTGTGCGTTGGCTCTTTTTCGCGCGCACGCGGAAAAATTCCGGGATGCGTGGCGTTGGAACTTCTGAGTTTAGTGAAGGTTGCTATGGAATGGCTTGATAAGAACAACAGAAGCGTGGTCATGGCCTGGGCCGGCCTCAGTCTGGCATTGGGGGTCGAGGCCGCAGAAACGCCAGTGGTGAAGTTCAATACCGCTTTTATTCAGGGCAGCGATCAGCCGGCTGACCTCAGTGAATTCATCCGTGGCAACAGTGTGGTCCCCGGTGTGTACCGAGTGGATGTCTATGTCAATCGGGCGCTGAGTGGCCGCCGTGATATCACCTTTAAACAGAAAGCCGGGTCCGCTCCGGTCGAGCCGTGCCTGAGTCTGGAAATGCTGCAGGGCTTCGGCCTGGACCTTGGACGCTTGCAGGAAAAGGCCAATGCCACACCTGCGCAGGAGTGCTTCGATCTGGTCGGGCAGGTGCAGTTCGCCCATGTCGAATACCAGCCCACGACCCTGCGTCTCAACATCAGTGTGCCTCAGGCCTACATGGCGCGCAGCGCCAGGGGCTATGTGGCGCCGGAACTCTGGGACGTCGGGGAGACCACCGGTTTTATCAATTACAATTTCAACGGCACTCAGCGGCGCAATTCACAGCTCGATACCGATCAATATTATCTGGGGCTGCGCAACGGGCTTAACCTGGGCGACTGGCGCCTGCGCAATGAGGCGTCGCTGACTTATGGCAATCGTCAGCCTTATCGCTATCGCAGCAATCGTACCTATGCCCAGCGCGACCTGACCGGCTGGCGCAGCCAGTTGACCCTGGGCGAGACTTACACCGACTCGCAGGTTTTCGACAGCGTGCGTTTCAGAGGGGCGGCCATGGCCTCTGATGACGGCATGTTGCCGGATAGTGAGCGGGTGTTTGCCCCGGTCATTCGCGGCATCGCCGAAACCAACGCCCTGGTGGAAGTCCGGCAAAACGGCTTCCTGCTGTACAGCGGCAATGTCTCGCCAGGGCCGTTCGAGATCACCGATATCTACCCCAGCGGTTCCAATGGAGATCTGGAGGTCACGGTGATCGAGGCGGATGGTCGGCGCCGCTCGTTCACCCAGGCCTACGCCTCCCTGCCGATCATGTTGCCTGCGGGTGCTCTGCGTTATGGCGTGGCGGCTGGGCAGATCGATAACTACGGCACCGATCAGGCGTCGCCAAATTTCCTCAGCGCCACCCTGGTATACGGCTTGAGCGAACGCCTCACCGGTTATGGCGGGGTGCAGGTGGCCGAGGATTATCAGGCGGGCAACCTCGGCATGGGGATCAATACCGGTCTGGGGGCGGTCTCGGCCGACCTGACCCAGTCAATCAGCAGATTGCGCGGACAGGATCGCGTCGGCGAAAGCCTGCGCCTGCGTTACGCCAATACCCTGGACCTGACCAATACCACCCTGGCCGTGGCCGGTTATCGTTACTCCACCGAGCATTACCGCACCCTGAATGATCATGTCGAGGAAGCCGGCCGATCTGGCGGGCCACTGCTCTCCGGGCTGGCCAGGGATCGTCTGGAAATGAGTGTCTCCCAGGCCTTGCCTGAGCAACTGGGTTTTGTCAGCCTGACCGCCTCGGAGCAGCGTTACTGGAATCTGTCGGGCAAGACCCGGCAGTTCTATGTGTCCTACAACGCCGCCTGGCGTTCGTTGAGCTACAGCGTCTCGCTGGAGCGCAATCAACAGTCCGTTGGTAACGGCGAACTGCAAACCGACAATCAACTGGCCGTGACCCTGAGCGTGCCACTGGGCAGCAATCCGGGGTCATCGCGCGCCTGGTTCAACGGCGTGCGCGACAGCCATGGCGACTACACAACTCAGGCCGGGCTCAGCGGCCAGGTGCTGGATGATCGCGATACCTTCTATAGCGTGCAGGCCGGGCGTGACAGCTACTCCGGCAGTTCTGGTGCGGGCAAGCTCGATACCACCACGGCATTCGGCCGCTTCAATGCCGGCTACAGCCAGGGCCGCGACTTCCGTGCGGTGAGCGTTGGCGCGGCCGGTTCCCTGGTGGCTCACCGCGGCGGTATCAATGCCGGGCAACCATTGGGTGAAACCTTTGCATTGGTCGAAGTGCCAGACTTAGCCGGGGCCCGCTTGAGCAACTTCAACAACGTACAGACCTCGGGCAATGGTTATGCGGTGATGCCTTATGCCCAGCCTTATCGCGCCAACTGGGTCAGCCTTGACACCCGCAGCCTGGGTGCCGACGTCGATCTGGACAATGCCATTACTCAGGTGGTGCCACGTCGTGGTGCCGTGCCGGTGGTGCATTTCAAGGCTGCTCTCGGCCGCCGCGTGCAGTTCGAGCTGGTCCGGGCCGATGGCAGCAAATTGCCCATGGGTGCGAGTGTCGAAGATGCCAATGGCAAGCTGCTGGCCGTGGTCGATCCAGCCAGTCGCGCATTGGTGCTTACTGAACAGGAGCAGGGCGAGTTGTCGGTGCGCTGGTCCGATCAGCGCTGTCGGGCGCCCTTCATCCTGCCGCCGCGAGATCCGGCGCGGGCCTACGAGCGGCTGCGAGTGGTGTGTCAGTGACGCGCCCCTGGCAAGGCGCAATAATCGCCGCGCTGTGGGTCTGGCTGGAAACAGTCCAGGGCGCGGTATCGTTGTCCGGCACTCGGCTGGTGTTCGACGGACGTTACGTTGAGGCCAGTATCGAGGCACGCAACCGTGACGATCGGGAGGTGTTGTTGCAGGTCTGGCTGACGGATGGTCTGCAGGAGAATGACGCCCCTGATGCCCCTTTGCCCTTTGTCGTCACGCCGCATCTGCTGCATCTGCCGGGCCATGGACGCGAACAGCTGCGTGTGCTGTATCAGGGGCAGGGCATGCCCACGGATCGTGAATCTTTGCTGCACCTTTACGCCCTGGAAATTCCCCGGCGTGCCCGAGGTTCACAGCAACTGAATATCGCCCTTCGCCAGCGCATCAATGTGTTCTATCGGCCAAAGGACATGCCCGGTGATCCGGCCCTGACGCCTCAGGCGTTGCAATGGCTGCGTCATACCGATGGCGTGCTGCAACTGCGCAATCCCACACCCTTCTACGCCACCTTGCAGGACATCCGTGTCAATGGCGTGCAACTGAGCGACTACCTGTTACTGGCGCCCGGCGCCGGGCAGGACTGGCCGCTGCCCGATGCTTGGGCTGCCGCAACGCTGTCGTTCAAGGCACTGAATGACTACGGCGGCCAGCTTGGCTATTGCACTCGCCTGGCTCGGTCAACGGCTGCCACGGCGCAACCGTTAGCGCAGGACACTTTTCAAACCCTTCAGCACAACAAGGAGCAATGCTGATCATGAACCCGGTTTTCCCCAGTCAATGGATGCGCTTTCTTTTACTGACCCTACTGCTCAGCCCTACCACCTGTTTCGCCCTGGTCTGCAAGACTCAGGGTGGCGAAACCCTGCTGCGCAGTGAATTGAGCAGCACCGTGGCCATTCCGGCGACGGTGCCCCAGGGGGATGTGGTCTGGCGTTCCGAGCGTTTCAATGTTCAGGTCGAATGCGCCAAGGACGGCCAGCAGGGCCTGCGAGAGGAAATCTTTATCTACCTCAACCCAGACAATCTGCCGATCGGTCAGGGTATTCGGGCCGGACTGGCGTTCAATGGCATCGATTATGTGCAGAGCGGCGGGCGGATCAGTACCGGGCAATTTCTGCCGGTCTGCCATGAAGGCGATTCGAATATAGGCGCCTGTCCGAAAGTCAGCTTTTCCCTGCCGTTTTCGGTATTTATTCAGAAGTTCGGTGCGACGCCACCGTCCGGAGTCGCCAGCGATCTGTTGGACTATCGCCTGTTTCAGCTTGACGGTCAGACCTTGAATCCACTGCCGGGGCAGAGCCTCAGCTATCAGATCGCCAGTCTGCGCGGCCTGCGCTTTGTCGCCTGCGATGCCGAGCTGCAAGTGCTGCCGGAAACCATCGAGTTCGGCAATATCGGCATCCAGAAAGTGGTGGTGGGGAATGTGATCGACAGTCGGCCATTTTCCCTGGTGGCCAGTCGCAGCTGCGACTCGCCCTTCAGCCTGAATGCGCGCTTCAAGCCTGTGACCGGCCTGGTCCAGAACGGGATGCTGATCCCCTCGGCCAACAACGGTCTGGGCATTCGCCTGATGAATGCGCGTAGAGGAACGCCATTGCTCTACAACGAACCTTTTCATCTGGCCGATCTGCTCGATGATACCCGGCAAAGCAGCATCGACTTTACCGCCGAACTGGTCTGGCAGAACCCGCGGCCAAAGGCCGGGCCGTTTGACGCCGAGGTGATGGTGGATCTCTTTTACAAATAAGCGGCATGCCCGCAGGAGCTAACTCTGCGGGAGCGAATTCATTCGCGAAAGCAGTGTCCCAGGCGATACATATGCGTGGAATGTACTGGCCTCTTCGCGAATGAATTGGCTCCCACATTTCATTCCCATCAGTCGGCTCGTCAGTCAGATGATAGGGGCAGTCGTGGGCAGGTGATGGGCGTTTCAGGTATGCTGCGCCGCTGTTTCTTCCCATCGACCGAATACGCGCAACCCGGAGCTTTTCATGACCACCCCCGAATACACCCCGGCTCCAGAAACTGCTGCCGACACGGTCGATGCATCGACCACGAAGAATGCCAAGGCGCCTGTCCCGGCCTTTGCCTTCCCGTTCAAGCCCGCTGACTTTGCCCAGTCCAAGGACAAGCAGCCCTGGTATCAGAAGTCCAACAAGTCCAACCACGACAGCCGCCCCGGCGCGGCTCCGTCGGGGACTCGTCGGTCCATGGGCAAACGCTAATTCTTTTGGAAGCGCTCACGGTACTGCGTGGGCGTCACGCCCAGGCGCTGGCTGAAGATTACCCGCATGCGGCTGGCGCTGCCGAATCCGCAATGCCAGGCCACGGCCTTGATCGCCATTTCACTGCCTTCCAGCAGGCTGCGTGCCGCGTCGATACGGGCGCGCAGGACGAATTCCGCCGGTGTCACCCCGGCTTCCCGGGCGAAGACTCGGGCAAAGGAGCGCGGGCTCATGGCCACTACTTCAGCCAGGCGCTCGACAGAAAATGCCTCGGCAATATGCTCCAGTACATAGCGCTGAATCTTCGCCACGGGTGAAGTGTCGTCGCTGGGCGCGTTCAGGTAGGGGCTGAATTGCGACTGGCCGCCCTGGCGCTGAGCCACCACCAACAGCCGCTTGGCCACTTTCAGCGCAATCGCCGCGCCATGATCCTCTGACACCAATGCCAGAGCCATATCGATCCCGGCCGTGACGCCGGCCGATGTCATCAACGATCCATCCCGCACATAGATTCGATCCGGCTCGACCCGTGCCTCGGGAAACTGCTCGGCCAGCTCCCCGGCATGACTCCAGTGAGTAGTGGCCTGCCTGCCGTCGAGCAACCCGGCATGGCCCAGGATGAATGCGCCGGTACAGATCGAGCCATAGCGTCCGGCCAGCGCCGTCGCTTTATGCAGCCACACCGTAAGCTGCGGATCGGGCAGGCTGTAGGGCAGTTCCGGGCCGCCGGGCACCAGTACGATATCGAATTGCGCCGGAGCGCTATCGAGACTGAAATGCGCGCCCAGGGGCATGCCGTTAGAGGCGTTGACGGGGTAGGGCGCGCTGCTCAGGGTCACGATGTGGTAGCCGCTGTCCGGCGGGACAAAGCGGTTGGCCTCGGCGAACACATCCAGCGGCCCGGCGACATCCAGGGCCTGGACGCCGGGAAAAATCACGATGGCGACACTCTTCAAGTGCGTGTTCAACCGGCTTGTAACGGAATGAACAGGTAACTTGCTGCCGCTTCCATGGCCAGGGAAGCGCCCGCTTGTTGCAGGGTCTGGCGGACGCCATCGCCGGCGACATGGAAGGTCCAGTCCGCCCTTATGCTACTGGCATGACCCTCATCGACCACCTCGCGCAGCGCTGAAGCGAAGGCGTTCATGTTCGGCAGGTAGGCGACAAAGCCATTGCCTTTGAGCGCCGTGGTGCCGATGCCCAGCAACTGGCAGATCGACGCCTTGGCGGCGATATCATCGCGATCAGCCTGGCGCGACTTCTCGATCAGTTCCAGAAGCTGCGTGTCCACCAGTTTGTCGCCGACGATCAGATCCGGACCCTGGTCCCAGGACTCGGGCGGACAACCCTTGTTTTCCGGGCGCAGGGGAATATGAGGATTGATTTCCATCGGATAGATACGGCACACCAATGGGCGGCGCTCATAGATGCGGCAGAGCTTTTCTTCGTCAAGATTCCGGCAAGGACCGACGTTGTAGGCGGCAAAGGTAATCGCCACATGGGCGGTGGTCTGGCCGCTGCTGACCTTGATCGAGCGACGTGTTGCGTGGGTTGTCTGTTCGACCGGCAGGCCATAGCCGTTATCAAGAAAGGCTTCGGTGAGTACGATCACACTGCCACCGTCCTCAGCCCACTGTCGGGCTTCGCCCAGCGTCAGGGGGACATGGTGGTCGGTGCAGCAACTGCCGCAGCCTACGCAGGAAAATCGAGTGTTCATGAATGCGCCAATACCCTGACTAAGGCGAGTGGTGAAGCAAGTTATGCGCCACCAGATGTGGAATGTGGGACCGGCTTTAGCCGGGAAGGCGTAGGCATGAGCGATATTTTCCTATCGTCTGTCATGTCATTTTCCGGGCTAAAGCCGGTCCCACAATGGACTATCGGGGCTATTTCTTCGGCACGGTGGTGACCTTATCCCACTCGGTCACGGTCGCTTTCCTGCTCTGGCGTTGATACAGGCACAGCTCGGTGCCGGGCTGGTTCTTCATGTGTGGCTGGGGGTAGCGACCCTTGAGCAGCAGTGCGCTGTAGCCGACGCTGTCGTCAAACATGGCGGCTGAGCCGGCGGGCTTGGTGTTCTTCAATTGGCTGGCCTTGAGGCAGCTGTCGATCATGGCCTTGTCCAGGGCGCTCCAGGCTTCGCTGCTAGAGGCATTAGCGTGGGTGGTGACGGCGGCCAGGGCAATCACCAGTACGGTAGATGCTTTCATCAAGAGTCTCCGGGGACGGGTAGTCGGCCGGTGATTATGCCAGATCAGGCCCGGCCCAATGCCGAGCGGCTGATGTAATGCATGCCAGCCTGTTCGTAGAGGCGGCGCGCGGGCAGGTTGTTTTCCATCACCTTGAGGTCCAGCCAGCCTTCACCACGCCGGGCGAAAATCGCCAGGGCCTGATGCAGGAGCAGGCGGCCGATGCCTTGGCGTCGGGCCCGGGGATGAACGCCCAGATGGCGAATGAAAGCGCTGGTCCAGCACTGGGCTACGCCGACAATGCCTTCATGATCGGCGACGATAACCCATAAATTGACGTCGTATTCCGGATCGCGCTCGAGGGCTGGCAGCCAGGTGTCGAATGCGCCGACGTCCTGGTCGGTCAGTCTTAAAAGATCATGGACGTTGGCGGCATTTTCGCGGGAAAAAGCGACCTGATGTAAATGATTTGGCCAGATCGGCACCGGCGCATCCAGGCACTCGCGACGCATCAGCCAATAATGCTCGGCCGAGGTGTCGCGAGGGCTCAGATGCCCCGTTCGCGCACGTCTCTGGCAGCTGCGATCAAGCATTTGGTCAGTTCGGGCGAGGAGAATTTGGTCAGCACCGCATTGGCGCCGGCAGCCTGGGCCTTTTCACTGTTCATCGCGCTGTCCAGCGACGTATGCAGGAGGATGTAGAGCTCCTGAAAGTCCGGGGTTTCGCGCAACGTGCGGGTCAAGGCATAGCCGTCCATTTCCGACATCTCGATATCGGAAACGATCACGTTGATTTGCCGCGCCGTACCCTGCAACTCCAGCAGCACGTCGATGGCCTCCTTGGCGCTGCGCGCGGTATGGGCTTCGATCCCCAGCGCGCGCAAAGTGTGCAGGGATTGCTGCAGAGCCACCTGGCTGTCGTCGACCACGAGGATGCGCGCCGCGCCCAGCAGGTCGGCTTCCTCCATGGTCAGCTCTTCTTCGAGGACTTCGACGTTGGGTGGAGCGATGAAATGGATCACCTTCTCGATATCGAGGACCTGCACCAGGACGCCGTCAACCTGGGTCACTCCGGTGATATAGGACTTGTTGCCCCCGGCGCCAAAGGGCGGCGGGCGAATGTCGGTGGTCAGGCAATGCACGATCTTGCTCACCGCCTGAACATGTAAACCCTGTTTCGAGCGACTGACGTCAGTGACGATCAGGCAGCCACCGTCCGGATCGGCCAGCGGGCGCTCGCCAATTGCTCGGCTCAGGTCAATGACCGACAGCGAGGCGCCGCGCAGGGTGGCGACACCTTTGACGTGGGGATGGGATTCCGGCAAATGGGTCAGTGGTGGGCAGGGAATGATTTCACTGACCTTGAGCAGGTTAATGGCCATCAGCTTGCCGCTGCGCAATGTGAACAGCAGCAGAGAAAGTGAATCTGCTCGAGCGTTCTTGGTGGACATAGAAACCTTCTGGCAGGAGATGCTGTGTTGCATCAGGCAGCTGCAAACAGCTTTCGATAACGGGTTATCGACTCAGTAAGGGCAGGCTTTAGATTTTTCATCTGACCGACGGAAAAAAGCAACTGCGCGCTGGTTTCAGTGCTTATGGTCAAAATGACATTTTGCAGTCTAAATGACTGCATCAATAGCCGTGTCATTTCGACTCAATATTTTTAAATTATTGATTTTTATAATAAAAATAACTGGCATGGATCCTGATAGACACAGGTTGATTATAGATAACCTGATGCAGGAGATATCCCATGCTCAATGCCGCCGACCGTGCCATCGTCAAAGCCACCGTACCGCTGCTGGAAAGCGGCGGCGAGGCGCTGACCAGCCATTTCTACCAGAAAATGCTTAGCGAGTACCCGCAAGTGCGTCCGCTGTTCAACCCGGCGCACCAATCGAGCGGTGCCCAGCCTCGGGCGCTGGCCAATGGCCTGTTGATGTACGCACGACACATCGATGAACTGGAGCAACTGGGCGACCTGCTGGCCAAGATCATCAACAAACACGTCGCTCTGCAAATTCTTCCCGAGCATTACCCGATTGTCGGTACCTGCCTGTTGCAGGCGATTGTGGAAGTGTTGGGTGCCGACATCGCCACGCCGCAGGTGATTACCGCCTGGGGCAATGCCTATCAGCAGTTGGCCGATATCCTGATTGACGCCGAAGCCGAGGTCTACACCGCCAAGGCGCAGGCCCCCGGTGGCTGGCGCGGGGTACGTGAATTCAAACTGGTCAACAAGGTCCAGGAGAGTGCCGAGATCGTCTCGTTCTACCTGGCCCCTGCCGATGGCGGCGCGATTCTGGATTTCGCCCCGGGCCAGTACATCGGTTTGCAATTGATGATCGATGGCGTCGAGATGCGGCGCAATTATTCGCTGTCGGCGGCGGCGAACGGCAGTCAGTACCGCATCAGCGTCAAGCGCGAACCGTCGGGCAAGGCGTCGAACTATCTGCATGACCGGGTACAGGTCGGCGACAGCCTGCAACTGTTCCCGCCGTCGGGCGAGTTCACCCTGACTCAAAGCGACAAGCCGCTGGTGCTGATCAGTGGCGGGGTGGGTATCACGCCGACCCTGGCGATGCTGACCCACGCTCTGCAGTCACAGCGCCCGGTGCATTTCATCCATTGCGCGCGCAACGGCGGCGTACATGCCTTCCGCGACTGGATCGACGCGCTGACAGTCAAGCACCCGCAGCTCAAACGCTTTTATCTGTATGGCGAAGACGACGGCGTCAGCCCGGCCGCCGATGCCATCGGCCTGCTTGATCAGGCGCAGTTGGAGCAGTGGTTGCCTGAGGACCGTGACCTGGATGCTTATTTCCTTGGGCCAAAAGGGTTCATGGCAGTGGTCAGGCGCCAGCTCAAGGCTGCCGGCGTGCCTGAGGCGCAAAGCCGCTACGAGTTCTTCGGTCCGGCGTCCGCGCTGGAGTGATCCGCTGCGACAAATGGCCGCATCCCCTCTATATATAGAAGAGGTGTGTGCGACAAATGGCCGCATCCTTCTATATATATAGAAGGGTGTGGTTTTCGGCTGTCCGGCGATTGGCAAGCGCGGGCGAACTGAGACGGTGTTTGGGCCGGAGCAGTTCCCATTGCGGTGGGCTGCATGCCATCGAGCGACCAAATGTATCCGTATGGCGGTTTCACGCTTGAGTTGTTGGCAGGCGCCCCTGATCATGACCGGCTGTCGGGCGCCGGGTGCGTCTGCCGTAACCCTCAACGGGAAACCTTCGGAAGGTATGGGAATGAGCGACAACACGTTGTACCTAAAACGGGAAAAGCGCTTTCTGGTCCTGTTGGGGCTGATCTGCCTGGCCCTGATCGGCGGCGCACTGTACATGCAGGTGGTGTTGTCTGAGGCGCCGTGTCCGTTGTGCATCCTGCAACGCTACGCTTTGCTGTTCATCGCCATCTTCGCTTTTATCGGCGCCGCCATGCCGGGCAGCCGCAGTGTCACCCTGTTGGAAACTTTGGTCGTACTCAGTGCGCTGGGCGGCATCGCTGCTGCGGGCAATCATGTCTGGGTCCTGGCCCATCCGAGCGAAAGCTGCGGCATCGATGTCCTGCAACCGATCGTCGATGGCCTGCCCCTGGCCAACCTGCTGCCGATGGTGTTTCAGGTTAGCGGTTTCTGCACCACTCCCTATCCGCCGATTCTCGGTCTATCCTTGGCGCAGTGGGCGCTGGTGGCATTCGTTCTGACTGCCGTGCTGGTTCCGCTGGGGGTTATTCGCAATCGTCGAAAACCACGCGGTTTGCAAGGGCTTTAAAGGCGAAAAAACCCGCTTCAGATCAAAAAAAGCGGGTTTTTTTCAAGGGTTGAACCCGGATTATTTTTCCATTGTTGCCAATCCTGTAAATAACTGTTGCAAAATAAGGCATAGTCAACAAAATCTTACGTATCTACAATCGCCAGCACTTATCGGCCAGCCTGGCTTGGCGATCAGCAATTTTCGAGGTTCAAGGCGTTTCTGCACACGCCCGCAACCCCCGGTAGACAGCGGCTTCAGCGGATATTTTCGATGTCTGCGCCAAATGGAATTGGCCCGTCAGACAGGCTCGTTGCCCACCAATCGAATAAGAAATCATCGCAATAACCGGATTTGTCGTAGCGCCCGAGTGTGTGTCGGCAGGCCCCTGTTCAATTCAAAAAAACATGCCAACACCGGCAGGGTGAAGTGTTGGCGGTCGAAACCCAACTGCACTGCGCAAGCTGCTTTAGAGGTTGTGAGATGAGTAAAAAAAGGTACCCCAGATTGTTTGGCTTCTTGGCCCTTTTCAGCATGCTTTTGCTTAGTGGTTGCGGGATGACCCTGCTTGAACCGAAAGGGCAGGTCGGTATGGCCGAAAAGGATCTGATCATCACGGCAACTCTGCTGATGCTGGTCGTGGTCGTTCCGGTCATCCTGATGACTATCGCGTTCGCGTGGAAATATCGCGCATCCAACACCAAGGCCACTTATCTGCCTGACTGGTCGCACTCCACCAAGATCGAAATTGCGGTCTGGGGTGTGCCACTGATCCTGCTGATCTTCCTGGGCATCATCACCTACAAGTCGACTCATGCGCTGGACCCTTACCGTCCGCTGGAGTCCGACGTCAAGCCGGTTACCATCCAGGTTGTCTCGCTGGACTGGAAATGGCTGTTCATCTACCCGGAACAAGGGATTGCCACGGTCAACAAGATCGTCTTCCCGGTCAATACTCCGGTCAACTTCCAGATCACTTCCGACTCGGTGATGAACTCGTTCTTCATCCCGGCGCTGGGCGGCCAGATCTACGCGATGGCGGGCATGCAGACCAAACTGCACCTGATCGCCAACGAGAAGGGTGAATTCGACGGTATCTCCGCCAATTACAGCGGCGAAGGTTTCACCGGCATGAAGTTCACGGCCACCGCGACTTCCCAGGCTGATTTCGACGCCTGGGTCGCTGATGTCAAGAAATCACCAAAACGGCTTGAAACGGCTGAATACGCCGCACTGGCCAAACCAAGCGAACGCAATCCTGTCGAGCTTTACTCTTCGTACACGCCAGACCTGTTCAAGATCATCGTCGACAAGTACGAAGGCATGAAACGGGGCACGCCGCACCACGAAGGCAAAGAAGTCGCCGGGATGGAAGGGATGGACATGGGTAAGCATTCAGCTGCTGGGGCAGAGGAGTAAACGATGTTTGGTAAATTAACGCTCGACGCGGTACCGTTTCACGTACCGATCGTCATGATCACGCTGTCGGTGGTCGCGCTTCTCGGCATATCGCTGGTTGCTGCCATCACCTATTTCAAGAAGTGGAACTACCTCTGGTCCGAGTGGCTGACGTCGGTCGACCACAAGAAAATCGGCGTGATGTACATCATCGTTGCCATGGTCATGCTGCTGCGCGGTTTTGCCGACGCCATCATGATGCGTTCCCAGCTGGCCCTGGCCACCAACGGTTCCGAAGGCTACCTGCCGCCTGAACATTATGACCAGATCTTCACCGCCCACGGTGTGATCATGATCATCTTCATGGCGATGCCTTTCTTCACCGGCCTCATGAACATCGTTCTGCCGCTGCAGATCGGTGCTCGTGACGTGGCATTCCCGTTCCTCAACTCGTTGAGCTTCTGGCTGCTGGTATCCGGCGTCGTGCTGATCAACCTGTCCCTGGGCGTCGGCGAATTCGCCCGTACCGGCTGGGTTGCCTATCCGCCACTGTCCGGTCTGGCCTACAGCCCTGGCGTGGGTGTCGACTACTACATCTGGGCCCTGCAGATTTCCGGGTTGGGGACCACGCTCACGGGGGTCAACTTCCTGGCTACCGTGCTGAAAATGCGTACCCCCGGCATGAAAATGATGGACATGCCGATCTTCACCTGGACCTGCACCTGGGCTAACGTCCTGATCGTGGCTTCGTTCCCGATCCTGACCGCTACTCTGGTCCTGCTGACTCTCGACCGTTATCTGGGCTTCCACATCTTCACGAACGAATTGGGCGGTAACCCAATGATGTACGTGAACCTGTTCTGGGCCTGGGGTCACCCTGAGGTTTACATCCTGGTTCTGCCGGCGTTCGGGGTCTTCTCCGAAGTCATATCGACGTTCACCGGCAAGCGCCTGTTCGGTCATACTTCCATGGTCGTGGCCAGTGGCGTCATCACTGTCCTGGGCTTCATGGTCTGGCTGCACCACTTCTTCACCATGGGTTCGGGTGCCAACGTCAACGCCTTCTTCGGCCTGGCGACGATGCTGATTGCGATCCCGACGGGTGTGAAACTGTTCAACTGGCTGTTTACCATCTACCACGGTCGCCTGCGCTTCACCGCGCCAGTGTTCTGGACCCTGGGCTTCATGATTACCTTCTCCATCGGTGGTATGACTGGCGTTCTGCTGGCTATCCCGGGTGCTGACTTTGTTCTGCACAACAGCCTGTTCGTAATCGCTCACTTCCACAACGTCATCATCGGCGGTGCGGTTTTCGGTTACATCGCTGGCTTCGCGTTCTGGTTCCCGAAAGCGTTCGGCTTCAAGCTGCACGAAGGTTGGGGCAAGGCTGCGTTCGGTTTCTGGTTCGTCGGCTTCTTCGTTGCGTTCATGCCGCTCTATGCACTGGGCTTCATGGGCATGACCCGTCGCCTGAACATGACCGATAACCCACTGTGGACTCCTTACCTGCACGTTGCTTTCTTCGGTGCTGTGCTGATCGCCCTGGGTATCGCGTGCCAGCTGATCCAGCTGTACGTCAGTATCCGTGACCGCGAGCAGAACCGTGACCTGACTGGCGACCCATGGAATGGCCACACTCTGGAATGGTCCACTTCTTCGCCACCGCCGTTCTACAACTTCGCTGAATTGCCGAAAGCTACCGATATCGACGCTTTCACCACAATCAAGCGTGCTGGCGAGGCGTACAAGGTTCCGGCCCAGTACAAGCCGATCCACATGCCGCACAACACCGCCACTGGCCTGGTGATGGGCGCGCTGATCACCGTATTCGGTTTTGCCATGATCTGGCACATCTGGTGGCTGGCCGGCGTCAGTCTGGCAGGCACCGTTATCTACTTCGTAATTCATGCTGCGCGTGATGACCAGGGCTACATGGTTCCCGCTTCCGAAGTGGCACGTATTGAAGGTGAGCAACAGAAAGTGCTGGCGTCGGTTGGCGCAATCACTCCTGTCAAATCCTCGCTGGGGCAGGTGTAAAACATGTCGAACTTAGTAATGAACGCTGACGGCCACGCTCATGACGATCATGGTCACGATGATCATCACGACAGTGGTGGAATGACCGTATTCGGTTTCTGGCTCTACCTGATGACCGACTGCGTGTTGTTCGCGTCGATCTTCGCAACCTACGCGGTGCTGTCGAATAACTTCGCCGGCGGTCCGTCGGGCCATGACATCTTCGAGCTGCCGTACGTACTGGGCGAAACAGCGTTCCTGCTGTTGAGTAGTATCACCTACGGCTTCGCCATGCTGGCGTTGTTCAAAGGCAAGAAAAGCCAGGTGCTGGGCTGGTTGTTCATCACCTTCCTGTTCGGTCTTGGCTTCATCGTCATGGAGGTCAACGAGTTCCACAAGCTGATCTCCGAAGGCTTTGGTCCTCAGCGCAGCGGCTTCCTGTCGGGCTTCTTCACCCTGATCGGTACCCACGGTCTGCACGTGACCAGCGGTCTGATCTGGATGGCAATCATGATGTATCAGGTCTGGAAAAACGGCCTGACTCCAACCAACACCACTCGTCTGAGCTGCCTGAGCCTGTTCTGGCACTTCCTGGACGTGGTCTGGATCTGTGTATTCACCGTTGTTTATCTGATGGGGACCTTGTAAATGGCGAACCATGACGCTCATCACGACGACGCCAGCCATGGCAGCGTCAAGTCGTACGTAATCGGCTTCGTTCTGTCGATTATCCTGACCGCCATTCCTTTCGGCCTGGTGATGTACCCATCGCTGTCCAAGGCTGCGACGCTGTGGATCGTATTGATCTTCGCTGTGGTCCAGGTTGTGGTCCACCTGGTGTACTTCCTGCACCTGGACCGCTCGGCGGCTCAGCGTAACAACGTCACGGCGCTGGCTTTCGCAGCGCTGGTCATTGTCCTGCTGGTCGGTCTGTCGCTGTGGATCATGTTCAGCATCCACACCGAAATGATGGCGCACTGAGGAAAACCGCATGTCCCTGAAGCACTTTATCCAAATCACCAAACCGGGGATCATTTTCGGTAACGTGCTTTCGGTGGCGGGTGGCTTTTTTCTGGCTTCCAAAGGGCATATCGACTTCGTCGTGTTCCTGGCGGCAGTCATAGGCACTTCTCTGGTTGTGGCGTCCGGTTGTGTTTTCAACAACTGCATCGACCGCGACATCGACGTGAAGATGGAGCGCACGCGTAATCGTGTACTGGTTCAGGGTCTGGTTTCGGTGAAACTGGCCCTGCTCTATGCCACGGTACTCGGTCTTGGCGGCGTGGGCCTGCTGTACACCTACGCAACGCCGCTGGCGGCGTTGTTTGCGGTGATCGGTTTTGTGATCTACGTGGGCTTATACAGCCTGTGGCTGAAACGCAAATCCGTACACGGCACCCTCGTCGGCAGCTTGTCGGGGGCGATGCCTCCGGTGATCGGCTATGTCGCGGTGAGCAATCACTTCGACCTCGCGGCGCTGACCCTGCTGGTGATGTTCAGTCTGTGGCAGATGCCGCATTCCTACGCCATCGCGATCTTCCGCTTCAATGACTACCTGGCTGCCAAGATTCCGGTTCTTCCGGTTGAGCGCGGCATCCCGGTGGCCAAGCGTCATATCCTGATCTACATCCTGGCGTTCCTCATTGCCACACTGATGTTGACCTTCGGCGGCTATGCCGGCCTTAACTACCTGGCCGTCGCGGCAGGCATGGGCATGTACTGGTTGTACATGGCGTGGAAAGGCTACAAGGCTGTCGATGACACCGTCTGGGCACGCAAGCTGTTCGTGTTTTCCATCTTCACCATCACTGCCCTGAGCGTGATGATGTCGGTGGACTTTCAGGTAACCAAAGAGTTGTTGCTGACGTACGCACCGTAACCTGAAGCAGAAAGACCCAAGCCCCGTTCCTCGTTGAGGATCGGGGCTTTTTTGTGGTGCTTGGAAAACACCCTCGTCTGAATTGGAATGAAACCTGTAGGGGCTGCCGAAAGGCGCGAAAGCGGTGGTTCAGGCGAAACCTCGTTCGCAGCCTTCGGCAGCTCCTACAGGCCCGGATGCGTATCGGTATAGTCGAAATGAAAGCGTGCCCGCGGGACTTCCCTTTCATACGCCTGCATCACGCTCTTGAGCCTGTCCGCCGAAGCCTCATCGGTCGCATAGAACGCCACACTGTCGGCAGCGGCAGCGATTTTCGGTGTGCTCATCTTCAGCTCGCCAACCTTGATCCAATTGGCCGGGCGCTGCGGGAACCATTCTTCGTAGACCATTGCGTAGTGCACGCCTTTGCGCGTCATCAGTGCCTCTATCCAGCCAGGGCCTTGCTCCGTCTTGCGCAGCTTCAGGGCTTCAAGGCCGCCCAAGCCCCACAGATCGAGCACATAGTGCCGGTTATTCAGCGCCACCAGACCAAGGTCGTTGACCGCAACCGGCGCGTCCAGCCGATGGGCGATTTGCGCCATCGGGTATTGCTGGTTGTAGATCGCCGCCGAAGCCAGGGGCGTTGCCAGAGTGGTGTAGACCAGTTGGGCGAAGGCCACAGGCAATAGACCGAAGATCAGGGCGACGCTGCGAACCGGCAAATGACGCAAGCCCAAGTGGAGGAAGAACACCCCGAGAAAGCTCAGCCAGTAGATCTCGTAGCGGCCGAACCAGCCGAACTTGCCAAACAGCAGGTGCAGGCCAGTGACGCTCAACAGCAGCAATGCCAGAGGCTTGCGCCGCCCCAGCAGGCCGCAGGTGACTAACAGGGCAAGAATCACCCAACCGTATTTGTCGAACTGGTTGATGACGTTGCGCAGGATCGAGGCGAGCCCCGTGGTGTCTGACTTGGCAATGACCGAGGAGGGCAGATAACCCAGGCCCAGGTGTGCCAGAAATAGCGAGAATGCCCCCAGAAGCCCCACCAGCATTGCCGCGCAGCACAGCGAACGCGCGTATTCACCGCGATAGAACAGGTACAGCAGCGCTGGCAGAGAAACGGCCATGCCTTCATAACGCACCAGAGGCAGGAGCAGCAGCGCTGCATACAGGCCAAAGGCGCTGACCTCGGGATGCGCATACTCCTTGCGCAGTACGCCACAGGCAATCACCACCACCAGATAGACCTGCAGGCAATGCTCCATGCCGTTGAAGATCAGGCCGTAGAAGTTGCTGGCCAGGAGCCAGCCGCCAAGGATGATCAGCCGATAGACAAAGGTCAGTTCCTGCAGGCGCTGGCTGAGCAACGAAAACGTCAGCCAGGAAAACAGCAGGTTAAGAAGCAGCGGCACCCAGAGTTGTACGTTGCCCAAGGGCGTAAAGGGCGCCAATAGCAGCGGCCACAACATACTGGATGATGGCGCGGAGAATTCGTCGGGGTTAATCCCGTAATGGCCACTGAAGATCTGCCGGGCCAGGTCGATATGAATGTAAGGGTCATCTAGCGTGTAGATCAGTTGACCATGATTGATAACCAGTGCTGCCAGTAACAGTAGACCGACCGGCAGAATGAACAGCAGTGCGGTCAGTCGTCGGTCGACAGCCCTGGTTACGAGGGAGGATAAAGTGGGAATGCCTGCTTCCATGGCTTACTGACTCATCTGCGATGAAGTAACAGTGGGTGCCGTCCACGACGCGCACGTGAATCCTCACCTTAATAGAGTGATTTATTTAGTCAAATTAATGACTTTAATGGGTTTTTTTTAGAGCGCGTGATTTGCGTGTGTCAATTAAGTAACGCGCAGGCTTTGCAGCGACTGCAGCCCGCACAGAGTCGGGTATCCAGACATCCGATGGAATGTCGAATGTCGATTTTTTAGCTTTGGCATGGGATACAAACCATGACAAGAGATGGGTGCTTGCCTCATCATGTGTCTGGTTTGTAGGCAGATGGTAAGCAGATTTTGCCTTGGCCGGCCCCTTGGAAGGTTTTGATAACACTGAACTATGACTGAAGAACTTACTTCTATAAGAACGCGGGCCGATACACCGCCCCTGGTCTCTATCATTGCCCCTTGTTACAACGCCGAGAAATTTCTTGAGGGGGCGATTGCCAGCATCTTTGCGCAGAACTACGAAAACTTCGAAGTGATCATCGTCGACGACGGTTCGACCGATAACAGTTTTGCAATGCTCCAGGCCCTGCAAAAACACTATGCCTTCCAGCTTTATCGCCAGGAGAACCAGGGCGTCAGTGCGACCCTCAATCATGGGCTGCGCTATGCCAAGGGCGTGTATGTCGCCACGCCTGACCTGGATGACTTGATGTTGCCGGACTCGGTGCGGGTGCGCGCCGAGTATCTGGACACTCATCCGGACGTCGGTTGCGTCGGTGCGCTGATCATTTACATGGACAGCGAAGGCAACACCACCAAGTATCAGAAGCTCGACCAGATCAAACACCTGCATTTCGATGAGATCCTCAGTGATGCGGTGGTGGTTGGCGCGCCTGTGTCGCTGTACCGCATGGATGCCCTGAAAGCTGCGGGGTTCTATGACCCGAATATCAAGGTCCAGGACTTCCAGATCACCCTGAAGATCGCCCATCAGGGCTACGGCATCGACGTGCTGCCGATCAGCGTTACCCGCTACCGGCGTCACCCCAACAACCTGTCACGCAAGTACAAGGTCCTGCTCGACGCCGACTTGCAGACCATCGCCCCTTACAGCAGCCATCCGTCGTATCAGAGCGGACGCACGGCGATCCTCAACAAGGCGCTCAAGTACGCCGTGGTCGTGGACAAAAAACATGCCTGGAGCCTGTTGCGCTCCATTCCCATGCGGCAGTTCAACATGACCACCTTCCGCCGCTTCAAGCGCTTTCTGCTGCACCGCCAGGAAGGCTGAACGCCGGCGGCGACCGATACGGATACCCCATGAAATTCCTTGAAATGCTGAAAAACCGCGCCACCCGCAAACGTCTGCGGCGCATGGACAAACTGGAGCGGGCGCCGGAAAAGATTCGCCTGCAATATCCGCGTTACACCGTGGGCGTGGGCACTTACGGCATTCCGGAAGTGTTGGAGTTCGGCGACGACACCGTCCTGCGCATCGGTTCCTACACCTCCATTGCGGCGGGCGTACGCATTCTGTTGGGCGGCGAACACCGCACCGACTGGCTTACCACTTATCCATTCCCGGCCATGATGAAAGGCCTGGAGGACATCAAGGACTACGCCCCGAGCAAGGGCGACGTGGTGATCGGCAGCGATTGCTGGATCTGTGCCGGCGCCATGATTCTCTCTGGGGTGACCATCGGCCATGGCTCGATTGTCGCGGCCGGTGCCGTGGTTACCCGTGATGTCGCGCCGTTCTCAGTGGTCGGCGGCAACCCCTGCAAGTTCATCCGCTGGCGTTTCGATGAGGATGTGCGTCAGCAACTTCTCGATGCCGCCTGGTGGGATTGGCCCATGGACGAAGTCAAAGCCATTGCCCGCACGCTGAGTAGCAACGATCTGCCTGCAGTGCTGGAATACATCCGGATTCGCCAGGGCCAGCAGGCAGCCCTGCCGGTTTGATCCCCTTCCCCAGGTGGGAGCACCTCTGCTCCCGCTGCACCCTTGTATTCGAATCATTTCAATAACGACACAATTCATCTGTATGTTTCGGATGAAGTGATGGCCATTTAATATCATTTTAATTTAAGAAAAAACGATTAAGGCGTATATTTCGTGCTCTCAAAGCAAAAATAGGTCGCTTCTCATGAATCTGAGATCGCTGGACATCGCCCCACGTGCACTGGTCTGTTTCGGTTTCTTCGCGCTGCTGGTAGTAGCCCAAGGGTTGTTTTCGCTGCAGCAGTCAACCGACCTCAAAAGAAGTCAGGAGCGCGTCGAGAGCAATGTGCTGCCTTCGGTATCGGGCATTGATGATATTCGTGCCGACTTGATCAGCATGCGCCTCTACAACACCTCGTTACGCCTGGCCAAGACGCCGGAGAGTGACAGGGCTGTCAGCGCCAAAATCAGTCAGGCCAGGGCCGATTTGCAGACTCATATCGACGTGATGAAGCCCCTGTTGGACTCCGACGAAGGCAGATCCATCTTCAGTGAGATGCAAGCCGCAGTGACCAGTTACCTTGGAGTTCACAGCCGCTTTGTCGACGCTGCAAAGCAGAACCGCGATGATGTGGTCAACGCCCTGAGCGCTCCCGACGGCGAGCAGACGCAGGCCGCCAACCGTCTGGCCAAGGTCATCGAACGCGCCAGTGATCTGACCGATGCCAAAGCCGCCCAGGCTACGGCGGCCTCCACTGCCACTTATGAGCAGGCACGCGCTATCACCATCGTCGCAATTGTCGCCTCGCTGATAGCGACCTTGGTGCTGGCGGCCATGTTCACCCGCAGTCTCACGGCGCCCATCGCCAAGGCCCTGGCTGTGGCTGAAGCGATTGCCGACAACGATTTCAGTCGCCCGGTCGCGTCGGATGGCAAGGACGAAGCGGGGCGCCTGCTGACGGCCTTGAGCGTGATGCAGGAAAACCTGCGCACGACCATCTCTCACCTCGGTCATTCGTCCAATCAACTGGCCTCGACTTCCGAAGAAATGACTGCGGTTACCGAAGAGTCCCTGCGCGGCATTCAGCGCCAGAACGACGAAATCAATCAGGCCGCTACCGCTATCAACCAGATGAGCGCTGCCGTTGAAGAAGTGGCGCGCAATGCCGCCGAAGCCTCCACTGCCGCCAAGGATTCCAGCCAGTCGGCGGAGAAGGGCCGTCAGCGTGTTGCGGAAACGGTCACCGTAATCAACGAACTGCACAGCGCAGTCGGCGTCACGGCCACGGAGATCGACGGTCTGGCGGTGCAGGTACAAGGCATCAGCGGCGTGCTCGACGTGATTCGCGGCATTGCTGAGCAAACCAACCTGCTGGCCCTGAACGCGGCCATCGAAGCAGCACGCGCAGGCGAGGCCGGACGTGGCTTTGCCGTGGTTGCTGATGAGGTCCGTGCACTGGCCCATCGCACCCAGCAATCCACGGCGGAAATCGAGCAGATGATCACCTCGATCCAGGCCGGCACCGGCAAGGCCGTCAGCGCCATGAGCAGCAGCAGCGAACGGGCCAGGGCCAGCCTGCAGGTCGCCGAAGCCGCTGGCCAGGCTCTGATGGAAATCAATGCGGCCATCGTGTT
This sequence comes from Pseudomonas sp. Pseusp88, assembly GCF_047303955.1. Taxonomy (NCBI): domain Bacteria; kingdom Pseudomonadati; phylum Pseudomonadota; class Gammaproteobacteria; order Pseudomonadales; family Pseudomonadaceae; genus Pseudomonas; species Pseudomonas sp. Pseusp88. The sequence continues at coordinate 256,770 of NZ_JBGLYM010000004.1, forward strand.
GATCAATGAGCGCAACCTGGGCATCGCCTCGGCGACCGAAGAACAGGCCCAGGTGGCCCGTGAAGTGGACCGCAACCTGACCAGTATCCGTGACCTGTCGATGCAGAGCTCGGCGGCAGCCAACCAGACGTCGGCGGCCAGCAGCGAGCTGTCGCAACTGGCCGTGGGGTTGAATGAAGTGGTGTTGAAGTTCCGGGTCTGATTTGACCTCTGGCTTTTGCGCAGGATATTCCGCTCACGCTATCGCTGAGCAAACACAGCGCCCGTAGAAGCCGGTCCCAATTCAGCGAGCTGCGTTGTGTTGGAAAGATCCGGCGCTTTTTCCCGACCTTTGAGTCGTCTCTTTGCAGCGAATTTTTTCGTTACAGGTTATCTTGCTTGTTTGCGAGTACGCCGATGTCGGGTCGATCTGGCAGAATCGGTTCTTGGCCTGACTCAACCAGGCAATGGTTAAATCAAAGAGGGTGTTATGGGTCACGAAAGCATCAACTGGGACACATTGGGTTTCGACTACATCAAGACGGACAAGCGTTACCTGTCGCACTGGCGTGATGGCGCGTGGCAGGAAGGTACCCTGACCGAAGACAACGTCCTGCACATCAGTGAAGGGTCTACCGCGTTGCACTACGGCCAGCAGTGCTTCGAGGGCCTCAAGGCCTACCGCTGCAAGGATGGTTCGATCAACCTGTTCCGTCCCGACCAGAACGCCCAGCGCATGCAACGCAGCTGTTCGCGTCTGTTGATGCCTCACGTGCCCACTGACATGTTCATCGAAGCCTGTAAGCAAGTGGTCAAGGCCAACGAGCACTTCATTCCGCCGTATGGTTCCGGTGGCGCGCTGTATCTGCGTCCGTTTGTGATCGGTGTCGGCGACAACATCGGCGTGCGTACTGCCCCTGAGTTCATCTTCTCGATTTTCTGCATTCCGGTCGGCGCCTACTTCAAGGGCGGCCTGAAGCCGAACAATTTTGTCATCTCCAGCTACGACCGCGCCGCGCCAAACGGCACCGGTGCCGCCAAGGTCGGTGGCAACTACGCCGCCAGCCTGATGCCAGGTTCCGAAGCCAAGAAAAACAGCTTCGCCGACTGCATCTACCTGGACCCGCAGACCCATTCGAAAATCGAGGAAGTCGGTTCGGCCAACTTCTTTGCCATCACCGCTGATGGCAAGTTCGTTACGCCGAAGTCGCCGTCCGTACTGCCAGGCATCACCCGTCTGTCGCTTATCGAACTGGCACAAAGCCGCCTGGGCCTTACAGTCGTCGAAGGCGACGTGTTCATCGACAAGATCGACGAATTCAAGGAAGCCGGGGCCTGCGGTACTGCTGCGGTCATCACCCCGATCGGCGGCATTTCCTACAAGGACAAGCTGCACGTCTTCCACAGCCAGACTGAAGTCGGCCCGGTCACCCAGCGCCTGTACAAAGAGCTGACCGGCGTACAGTCCGGTGACATCGAGGCGCCAGCGGGCTGGATCGTCAAGGTCTAAGAATGGCCCTTGTTGCTTGACTGTGGGGCCGGCTTCAGCCGGTCCCACATGCTTTTCATCTACCGCTCAATTGCAGTAATCACTCCCTATCCGTTCCAGCTTGCGCAGCAGCGCCGGCCATACGAATTCCCCGCCCTGACCTTCGGTCTGCACTTTCATGACGTGGGCAACGCCTTCGACTATCGCGTCATGCACATGGGTCAGCTCGCCGCCGGCCTGAGCCGATAGCTGAATCTGGCAGGTGCTCTCGAACAGATACATCGCCAGAAACGCCTCGGCAATCGAACGCCCCACCGTCAGCAGTCCATGATTGCGCAGCATCAGGAAATTCGCCGTGCCCAGGTCGGCCTGCAGGCTGACGCGCTCCTCATCACGAATCGCCACGCCTTCGTAATCGTGGTAACCCAGGGACGCCAGGACAAAGGTTGACTGCTGGGAAATCGGCAACACGCCGCACTTCTGCGCACTCACGGCAATCCCGGCGCGAGTGTGGGTGTGCAGCACACATTGGGCGTCCTCCCGGGCGGCATGAATGGCGCTGTGAATGACAAAACCGGCACGGTTGACGTTGAAGGGGGAGTCATTGAGCTTATTGCCCTGCTGATCGACCACGATCAGTGATGAGGCGGTGACTTCCTCGAAGAGCATGCCGTAGGGGTTGATCAGGAAACGGTGATCATCACCGGGCAGGCGTGCGCTGATATGGGTGAAGATCAGGTCGGTCCAGCCATGCAGTGCGACCAGGCGGTAGCAGGCGGCCAGATCGCAGCGGATTTTCCATTCTTCGGGGCTGACCTGGTCTTTGAGTGAGGGAATATTCATCAGGGGGGCCTTTTTATTGTTATTGGGGAAGCACATTTCCTGTAGGAGCTGCCGAAGGCTGCGAATGGATTTATCTGACAGATCGATTTCGCAGCCTTCGGCAGCTCCTACAAGGGAGGCGTTGCTCATGGCAAGACTAGCCTTTTGTATCCCCCCACACTGCAAGGTATCTTGCATTTCCCGGTCAGGAGACAGCGTGAGCATGGATATCCAGCAACAGATGAGCCGCCACTCCTGGTTCGCCGGATTGAGCGCCCATCTTCAGGGTGAGTTATTGACCAACAGTCGCCTGCAACGCTTGGGCGTCGGTGAGTTTCTGTCGCGTCAGGGCGACGTATCGGGCTGTTTCTATGGCCTGGTCCAGGGCACGCTGAAGGTCTCGACCCTGCGTGAAGACGGGCGCGAGGCGATCCTGACCCTGTTCGAAGCCGGCAACTGGTTTGGCGAAACTTCGCTGCTCGATGGTTTGCCGCGCATCCATGATGTCAGTGCGATTACGGCGGCCGAGGTATTGTGCGTGGATCCGCCGGTCTTTGATCGACTGATGCTCCATGCCGGTTTTGCTCGCGCCGTGGCCCTGTTACAGGCCATTCATACCCGGCTGGTCTACACCATGCTTGAGGATGCGATGCTGCGTTCGACCCGCGCGCGCATTGCCCGGCGCCTTGAGCACCTGGCCCGGGGTGATGCGACCCTGGCCGCCAGTGAGCGTCAGGTACTTAACGTCACTCAGGACGAACTGGCCATGATGCTCGGCATTACCCGCCAGACGCTCGCCCTGGAGCTCAAGGCCATGGCCGCCGAAGGCGCGGTGGTGCTCAGGTACGGCAAGGTGGAAATCGCTTCGTTAAGTGCGCTCAAGGCAACGCAGGCTGGCGAAATCAGACGCCGTCCAGATTGAACAACTTATTTGCGAGATGGGACACCAGCGTCGCCCGGCGTCTTTTCCGGCCCCAGTACGATCGCCAGATGGCGCAGATCCTCTACTTCCACACTGATGCTCTTGCCCGATGGGCTCAGCGCCAGTTTGCCCAAAGCATACAGCGTGAAGAATTTCACCTCGTCGGCATGGCTGAGCAGTTCACCGAGGTAGCGGCTGGAGCGATAGGCCTGCATCTGCGCGGGTGACACATAGAGCGTCACCTGTTTGCCGTTCAGGCGATCGAAGAATTTGAACTTGAAGCCTGCACCATAGCGCTCGACCAGGCCGCCGCCGTAGACGATCCTGCCGCTGTCACCCACCTGTGCGTATTTGATGTGGCGAAAGTACGAACGCAAAGTCATCTCGCCCTGGCCGGGCACCCGCAGTTTCAACAGGTTGAAATCTTCTGCCGTTAACTGCGCCTTGGCCTGACGGTAGGCATCCACCAGACGTTCGAGATTACTGGTGCGGGTTTCGCTGCGGATCGGCGTTGCGCCCGGCGCTTTTTCTTCGACTTTCAATTCCGGGCCGGGCCTGGCTTCGGCGAGCCCCTGCTTCGCAATGACAGGCTCCTTGTCCTTGGCAGGCGGACGAATGGTCGGGTCGAACACGTCGATATAGTCATCGAGCTTACGCCGGGCCTTGCGCAGACGCGCCTCGCCTTCGGTCTCGTTGGCAGGGGCGGGGGCTTCTTCCGGCGCGTCGACATCGACCCACTCGCAAGCTGGGTCATGTTCATAGTGTGGATTGGCGCGGAAGTGCGCAGCAACGAAGGTCGGGTTGTCCTGGGGTTTGACGTCATAACGCACCCCGGTGATCTTCGCGCCCAACGCCCGACAGGCCTCGCTGGAACAGAGAAACTCAAAGCGCTGGCGGGGCGGCTCCTGAGAAAAATACTCACGCCGTGCCGTCGTAATCGACAACTCCCGTTGCAACTCGACGCAAAAGGCGCGGGTGATGGTTTTGCTGGTTTTCACAATGGGCTCCGTTCCCTGCCAAGCGTAGGAAGAACCTTATCACTGGCTAGAGATTCAGTGCACGGCGCGTATGAAGGATCCGCAGCACTTGCAGGCGACCTTGGCGCACACGGTAGGGAATCAGATAGGGCCGGTCGATTACTGTCCACTCGCGAGTGCCGACAATTCGCCCCTCGCGGCCTTTCTCGGGCAGGCGCGCCAATTGCTCCACGCGGTATTTGATCGCCGCGACAAACTCCGCCGCCGCCCGAGGATTGTCCCGGGCCAGATAGGTCGCTTCTTCGTGGAGATTGTTCAGCGCGGTTTGCAGCCACTCAACGCGCATTGTCCAGCCACTTTTCCATGACCGCGCTGACTTCGGCTTCGCTGGCGAAGTCCCCTGCATCGGCTTCCGTGAGGGCTTTTTCGATCTGCGCGACCTGCCAGGCTTCCCTGGCCAGGTACTCGCGCAGCGCCTCCACGGCATGAAACGACTTGCTACGCCCGGTGGCCTTGGCCAGGGCCGCCAGCAGCTCGGACAGATCATCCGGCAGGCGCAGGGAGAGCATTGTCATACCTCATCCTCCAGTGTAATCAGATGTAATACACCGTAGTACAAGGTCACACAATGTGCGACAGACCGGGGTTTATTCCCCCGGCACCGCCAGCCATTCGCCGACCACTTTTTGATAGGTGCCATTGGCTTTACTCAGGTGCAGCCATTGATCGACATAGCTTTTCCAGGCCATGTCGTCACGCGGCAGCAGGTAGGCCTTTTCGCCGTACTGCATGTATTTGCTCGGGTTTACCGCACACAAGCCGGGCAGGCGCTTCTGCTGATAGAGCGCTTCGGACGCGTCGGTGATCATCACGTCGGCCTTTTTATCCAGCAGTTGCTGGAAGATCGTCACGTTGTCATGCAAGGCCAATTGCGCCTTGGGCGCATAGGCATGGACAAAGGCTTCATTGGTACCGCCGGCCGGTTCAACCAGGCGCACTTCGGGGCGATTGATCTGCTCGAGGGTCTGGTACTGCGCCTGTTCTTCACAGCGCACCAGAGGAATCTTGCCGTCGATATCCAGCGTGTTGCTGAAGAAGGCCTTCTTCTGCCGCTCCAGGCTCACGGAAATACCGCCCACGGCGATATCACACTTGCCCGTGAGGAAGTCCGGCATCAGGGTTTTCCAGGTGGTAGGCACCCACTGCACTTTCACGCCGAGGCTCTTGGCCAGGTTGCGCGCCATCTCGATATCGATGCCTTCATATTCGCCGTCCGGACGCAGGAACGAATACGGCTTGTAGTCCCCTGTGGTGCACACGGCCAGTTGGCCCTGTTGCTGGACGCTGTCCAGATGGGAGGTGAATTCCTGGGCATGGGCGAAGCCGCCACCGGCCAGTAGGGCGAGGGTCAGGGTCAAACGTTGCATGGTTTTCAGCTCTCTCTTTTCCAGGTGCGGCGGCTGATTTCGATACTGCCATCAGTGGATTGGCGGTAGAGGGTGTAAGGCAGGACAACGGTGTCCAGGACGCCGGAAGCGGCGGCATCAATGAACAGGATCGGAAACGCGGAGCTACCGGATGATACGGTGCTTCTACTGTTGCTTGCAGGCTCGCCATAGAGCATGCAGAAGTCGAATATCACGCCGCTGTAGACCCGCGGCACAGCACCACAGGAGGAACCCTGATCCAGCAGATAGTTACTGGTCTTGATATCTCCCATGTACACCGTGACGATGTTGCCGCATGCGCTCAGGGCGAGAGTCAGGGCCAGTATGGCAATGTGTTTCATGATCAGCGTCCTTGCGAAAGCAGGCAGCATAAGGCCTCTATCAGTGCATGGCCAGCAAACGGTCTGTACGAATTGTGGGAGTGGATTTATCGGCGAAAAGGCTGGTGCATCCGATAAATCTCCATCGCTCGGAATACCGCTTTCGCGAATGAATTCGCTCACAGTAGCGCGTGCATATCGTCGGCTCTGTGGGAGCGGATTCATCCGCGAAGGGGCTGCTCTGGCTTTACAGAAAACATGGAATCTCCCACAATGGCTCCCTCTAGTGGTCCTGTAAACGTGTCAAACCTCCCACTCGGCCCTGGCAATATGCAACCCATGCAGGCCTTTGTAAGCCGCGCGCTCAGGCTGCTGCCAACCCCGCAATAGCTCGTCATCAAGCTGATAAATCTCCACCCCCAGCGGGCGGCAGACGCTCAGCGGGTCCTGCGCATCCGGCCCCCACATTGGCAGCGACAGGTCGCCGCCGGGGCAGGTGGAGAGGGCGCAGAGCAGGTCGATTTCGGCAAAGAACTCCAGGTAATCGCCCTGTTTGGCCGGGCAGGCTTTCATGAAGTACATGTCGTCATGGTTCAGGCCGGTGCACTGGAAGATATTCAGCACGTCATGCACATCGAACTCGGTCAGGCCATGGGGCAGTACGGCGCGGGTCAGGTTGGAGTGGCAGTGATGGTGAAAGTCCTCGCCGGTCAGCATGCGGTTCACATAAGGATCACAACGGGTGCCGAGCAAGTCATGCAGGCGGCCGCCGTGTTCGTCGATGCCATACCCGGCCAGGCTGTCGTCGGTGATGGTGACCAGTGGGCGCAGAAACGGCAGGTTCGACCACAGGCGGTCATAGGTCGTGACATGGGCGCCCTGCAACTGCCGGGTGCGCGCCGCCCACATGCGCTCGCGCGGGTCGTTGGCGTTCCACACGTTGAAGTCGCCGACCTGTGGCCCGACCGGCGTGGTCACGCGAAACACATGGCCGGCGGGGACTTTCCAGGCCCGACCGGTACGGATCGGCACCTCGAATTGCTCGATCAGCGTGCGCTGGGCCTTGCCTTCGCGCACACGGTCGTAGAACGCCTGATCGACCTGCAGGGCGCTGCCCTTGCTGACCTGGTAAGCGGCGGGATAGTCCTTGTACATGGTGAGTCCTCGTTCAGGGTTTGGTGGCGCGGCTGAATACATCCAGCAACTCGCGTTCGGAATCTTTGAGATAAAGGCGCAGGGCCTCATGGGCGTCCTGCCGACGACCTTCGCCGAGCAGTTGGTGAATCTGTCGGTCGCGCTCCAGCCACGGCTTCTGAAAGCGTTCTTCGCTGCTGGCACTGGAAAACACCAGGCGTAACTGGGCGGCGACCTGAGTAAAGAATTCGTCGAACAACGGGCTGCCCAACAGGCCGACAATATGTTGGTGAAAGCGCAGGCTATGGGTGCCGAAGGCCTGCCAGTCCTCGCGCTCCCGGGCCAGTTCGGCGGCCTCAATGGCATCGCCCATCAGCGCCAGTCGGGATGGCTGCAGCGCCTGACTGCCTGCCAGCGCGGGCAGTTCCAGGGTACGGCGCACCTGGAAGATATCCCGCACATCCGCAACGCTCATGCGCCGCACCATCACACCCTTGTTGCGCACATAACGCGCCAACCCTTCGCGGCCGAGATGATGCAGCGCTTCGCGTACGGTATTGCGCGAAGCGTTGTAGGCCTTGACCAGCTCACTCTCGACCAACGCCATGCCAGGCAACAGCCGCCCGCCGATAATGTCGGCACGCAACTCCATGGCAACGCGGTCGGCCAGGGACAGATCATTTTCCGGGGCAGGGGGCATAACGAGGTTCCCACAGATTGTTCAACAACTCGGTGGGTAAACAATAGCGGGAAGCGTGCCAGTTTGAGCGAACACCGCAGAATCGGTGGAGCGAGCGGGCGGCGATCCGCTTTGCCAGCGAATTGCCTGGCTCGGTATGTCAGGCAGGACGCCCCCTGGGTAGGAGCCAACTCGTTGGCGAGCGCAGACGCTCGATATGCCAGGCACGGCGCTCTGCGAACAAGTTCGCTCCTGCCTTTCGAAGCCAGTTAAGAAAAAATCGGCAAAACCACCATTTATCAAGATTTTCTTTGTGGAGTGAAGAAAATCTGCGGCGTATTCACAGGAATAAAAATTTGTCAGACCCAGTCATCGACCGGGCCTGATGGGCGTGCTTATGGCTGGCCCGCTGCCTGGATACGCGCCATCTGCGTCACCTTGCCCTGAATCACCTCAAGCAGATGAACCACGGATAACGAATGATCCCGCTGACTGCCCTTGAGGTTGTCGGCGCTTTCATAGGCGGTGGCTTTGACACAGCGCAGCAGCTCATCGGTTTCATCGATCAGTTGGGCGAGGGTGGGAGTTTGGCTGTTGTTGCTCATGGTCTTGCTCCTAGATTGATGGAGCTGCCAGAAAACCTTCCTACGGGCTATGGGTGGCAGCTGTGCACGGGGTAGGAATACCGGATCTAGGAAACCGGCCACGCCGAAGCGTGCCCGCACACAGCCGCCATAACGAGCTGTGTATATACAGTCGAATTGGTTGAAGCGTACGTCCTAGAATCTGGGTTCCTACACCCAGGCCGCTGATTTGGCAGCGACGGGCGCAAGGGTAGCGAGGTGAGGGAGGGGTCGCAAGGGGTAGCTGTCAGGTGTCTCGGTTGGCGCTTTTGCATGGGTATGAAAAAGCCCGGCATTACGCCGGGCTTTTGTAACAGCCTGTCCAATCAAGCTGCCATGCCCTGACTCAAGGATTTTTTATAATCCGCTTTCATGGCTTCCATCTGTGCACCCAGCTCATCGAGCTTGGCCTTGCCCAGCAGTTTGCGGGCCTGAGGGAACATCTCGGTTTCTTCTTCTTCGATATGGTGTTCCAGCAGCTCTTTGACGACCTTCACCCGGCCGGAAAACTCGGGCGTTGATGGGTCGGTCTGCTTGAGGTCGGGCAGCACCAGGGAGTCGACGGTACGGTGCTCTTCCTTGGCCTCGTAATACATCACATCCTGCTCCTTGGCCCCGGCCGCCTTGAAGGCCGGATAGAGGATCTCTTCCTCGATCTGGGTGTGAATGGTGATTTCCATTTCCAGTTTGGCCAGCAGCTCGGTGCGTTTCTTGATGGCGCGTTCAGTGGACTCGCTCAGCTGGGTCAGGATGGCTTTTACGCGTTCGTGGTCGGCTTGCAAAAGGTCGATGGCGTTCATTTTTAGAGTTCCTCTGGTTTCACGGTTTTCAAGTCGGACATTAGCGTCGGTCCGGCTGATGCCTAGAGGTAATTGCAGCGGCTATGCCAATCCTGGCTTCAGGATTTATCTGAATAAAATCATTGGGTTGGATGAGCGGTCAGCGACTTGTTTCGTGCATGTTGCATGAATGCTGTCGAATGAGGATTGCAGGACGCGGGAGATGCCTGTCGTTCAGGACGATGGCGAGCGTTGGAGTGAATAGGCCAGTGAAGCCACACATATTCTTATCGTCAACATCGCTTTCGCGAATGAATTCGCTCCCACAAACTCGCCCAAAAATTTCGTTCTCACGAACCGTTCCGCAGCGCGCCTACAGATCAAAACTCGTCGCGACCGCCGCAATCACCCGTTCCACCTGCCCATCCGTCAACCCCGGCCCCAGCGGCAGACTCACAATCCGCCGTCCGATCGCCGTGGCAGAGGGCGTGTCTTCCGGTCGCCAGCCCAGTTGCTGCTGATAATACGGATGCTCCGGCAGCGCCAGGTAATGCACGCCGACCCCGATGCCTGATGCCGTCATGCGCTGAATAAACGTATCCCGGGAGACGGCTGTGCGGCTGTCGTCGAGTTGCACGGTGTACAGGTGATAGGCATGACGCATATGAGCCGGGGGCTCTTGGGGCAGGATCAGGGGCAGGTGGGCCAGGGCCTGTTGGTAACGTTGCCAGATGGTCTGGCGACGTTGCCAGTTGGCGTCGAGGCGTTTGAGTTGTTGCAGGCCGATGGCGGCTTGCAGGTCCATCATGTTGTATTTGAAGCCTTGTTCGACCACCTGGTAATGGGCGTAGCCATCGGCGGAGAAACGTTTCCAGGCGTCGCGGGTCATGCCGTGCAGGGCTTGCATACGGATGCGTGGCACTTTTTCGGCATCTTTGGCCAGCAGCATGCCGCCTTCAACAGTGGTGAGGTTTTTGGTGGCGTAGAAGCTGAAGCAACCGAAGTCGCCGAGAGTGCCCAGGGGCTGGCCGCGGTAGCTGGCTTCCACGGCATGGGCGCAGTCCTCGATAACGCTCAGGCCGTGGCGGTGGGCGATGGCGAGGAGCTCGCTCATGGCGCAGGGGCGGCCGGCGAAGTGCACGGGCAGCAGGGCGCGGGTGCGTGCGGTGATGCGCGCTTCGATGGCTGTGGGGGCAAGGTTCAGGGTCTGCGGGTCGACGTCCACCAGTACCGGTGTGGCATCGACCTGCAGGATCGCGTTGGCGGTAGCGCAGAAGGTCAGGGGCGAGGTGATGACTTCGTCGCCCGGGCCGATGCCTGCGGCGAGCAGGCTTAGATGCAGGGCGGCGGTGCAGGAGTTGAGGGCGACCATCTGTTCACCGCGCACCCCCTTGAAGTTGGCGAGCGCGGCTTCGAATTCAGCGACTTTCGGCCCGCTGCCGAGCCAGCCGGAGCGCATCGTTGCGACGACGGCCTGGATGTCTTCTTCGCTGATATCCGGTGCGCCGAAGACAATGAACTCTTCACTCAAGATGCGATTCCCAAAGTGTGGCGCAGGGCTTGCGCTGATATCAGTGGACGTTCCAGCAAGGCGGCCTGGGCAATGACGCGTTTGATCAGTGCCGAGTTGTCAGCGGGGAGAGTGCGTTGCTGATCGAACCACAGGTTGTCTTCCAGCCCGACACGCACGCCATCGGCGGCCAGCAAGCCAAGTCCGTTGGCCGCCAACTGGAAGCGTCCGAGCCCGGCGACGCCGACGATGCAGCCCGCTGGCAATGCCGCCAGGATCGCGGCCAGTTGCAGCAGATCAGCCTGGGCGCCCGCCATATTGCCCAGCAGCACGTTGACGTACAGCGGCGTTTCGAGCAGCCCTTCCTTGAGCAGTACCCCGGCGAAATTGGCCATGCCTGCGTCGAACACTTCCAGCTCCGGCTTGATGCGTCGGGTCAGCATATGCTCGGCCAGACGGCGGATGGTGTCCGGCGGATTGAGACTGGCCGATTGGGTGAAATTCATGGAGCTGAGGGTCAGGCTGGCCATGTCCGGACGGGCGTCGCCGTCCAGGTCCAGCACCCGTGAACGTGAGGCGAAACCGGCATCCTGGCGGCCGCTGGTGGTGACGCAGACGATCAGTTCACGCCCGCCCGGCAAGGCGCGGATTGCCTCGACCAATTGGCCATAGGGTTGCGGATCGGCGGTCTGAACGCCGTCGCTGTCACGGGCATGCAGGTGCACCATCTGCACGCCAAGGGCGAGGGCCTGGGCGACGTCGGCGACGATCTCATCGTGGCTTAATGGCACATGGGCATTCATCGCCTTGGTCGGGATTACGCCGGTGCAGGCCAGGTTAATGAAGAACGGTTTACCGATTTGCATCTGGTGTGCCTTGTCGGGGATAAACGGGTGGTGATGCGATTGGCGATCCATATGCGGCAGTACGCCTCGTTGGCGCGAAGCTGGCCCGCCTTGGAATATGCGCTAATTGCACAGGCCCCTTCGCGGGCAAGCCTCGCTCCCACGGGGTGGAATTCTGCATCTAGCCTCCCGACGCCTGCAGCGAAGTTTTCTCGGCCTTGCGCGCCGGGTTACCGACGTACAGGCCATCGGCCTCGGTGTCCTTGAGGACTACGGCACCGGCACCGATGAAGCTGCGCGGGGCAATGTTGATGCGATCACGCAGCACGGCACCCACGCCGATAAAAGACTGTTCGCCGACATAGCCTTCACCGCCCATGGCGACCTGGGCCGCGACAAAGGCGTGATCGGCTATCTGGCAATGATGGGACAGGTGCGCACCGCTGCGAATGATGCAGTTGCTGCCGATGCGCACGAAGGGCTGGATGATGGCGTGTTCGTAGATCAACACGTTTTCGCCGATATCCAGATCGGGCCACACGCTGGCCCGGCTGGAAACATAGCTGACAAAGGTATAGCCGCGTTGCTTGGCTTGCTCGTAGCGGGCACGGCGCACGCCGTTGATCTGCTGATAGCCCATGGGGATCAGCAGACGGTAATCACCCGGCGGGTAGAAGGCTTCCAGTTGTTCGAACGGCACTAATGGCAGGCCTTCGAAATGACTGGTTGAACGGTAGGCTTCGTCGACGGTGAACCCGGCGACATGCCAGGGGCTGTCATGGCACAGGCAGTACCAGGCCAGGCTGGCCGAGCGCAGATTGCCGAAAATGATCACCGGGCGGTCGTCGCCCGATGCCTGTGGAGAGCCATTAATCACATGCGGTTTCCTTGCGCTGTTGAAAGGCGGCAATCGCCTGATTGCAGGCGGCCAGCAGTCCTTGCGCCGCCAATGTCGTGGAAAAGTCCAGACGCTCATGGAAGCGCGTCTTGAGCGCCGCGCCGATCTCGCGACGAAGTTCGGGGTGCTCCACCCAGGCTTGCAGCCGGGTGAAATAATCATCTACCGAGCTTGCGCCGTACGGCCCCAGTTTGTCGCCGCCATCACCGGTATTCATCGATGCGACTGCCAGACCCTGTTCCATGGCCAGGGCCACTGCACTGCCGCCGCCAATGCGCGGCGGGTTGATAAATATATCGCTGGCTGCCAGCCATGCTTCGATATGGCTCTGCAAGGGGGCGCGGTAGATACGTACATGCTGCGGCAGGGCATCGGAGGGGATCTCTTCGCGCACGCCGACCAGCAGCCAGTGTACGTCGGGATGACGCTCAAGCAGTTGCAACATGCGTTCTTGCCACTCGGGCGTCAGCTCCACTTCCAGGCGAAAGCCCACCGAGATCAGCAGCGTGGCCGACACCGGCAACCCCAGCTGCCCACGATCAATCGGTGTGACCGGGGCGCCAGGCCAGAAGCGCTGGGGGAAGTCGAAAGTCTGCGGCACCGGCAAGCCGGGCCAGCAGGCTGCATTGGCTTCGGGATCGGCGCTGAGCCATACGTCTACGGGCGCCAGGGGCGGCAAGGAGTGGATTGACAGGCCGACCACCGGGTAGCGCTCATACAGGTCAAAGATCAGGGGCGACAGGAAGCCGACAAAAAACACCACGTCAGGGGCGAAGTCATCAATGGCCTGCCGCATCTGCTCAAAGCGCGCCCGTACGGAGAACTCCACATCTGGCAACAGCAGCTGGCAATGTCCGGGGCGTTTGAGTCGCAGGGTTTCGGGCTGCACGATGACCGGTTGCACGGCCTCATTGCCGCCGTGATAGCTGCCCACAGCCGGGATGTTGTTTTCCTGGGCGGCGAAGGTGTGAATGTCAGCCAGGTCTTCGTTCAGCGCGCTCATTACATTGAGGGTGAACATGGTGCCGCCATGGGTCGGGTTGGCCACATGGGGCGTGTAGATGGCAATACGCAGGCGGCCTGGAGGCTGCCGCGGTTCAGTGGCCTGGCGTCGGGGCAGTTGGCGAGCGACCAGACTCTGCAGGCGCGGCAGGTCAATCTTTTGCAGGGCGTGCACCATGGCTGTCGGGGGTTGTGTGCGTGCCAGGCCATGGTGCCAGGCCAGGCCCAGCAGGCTCATCAGAGCATCGGGCAGCGTCGCTTCGCTGGCCTGGAGCGCCTGGCGGGCGTACCACGCGGTGTCGTGGGTTAGCTCAGCCATGGCGGAGCAACGCAACCACTCGGCCTCAGCCGATTCAAGCGGGCAGGCGGCAATGTCCTCGAGCAAGCGCTGGCGCTCATTGCCTTGCAGCTTGCCGGCCTGGATCGCCAGTTGCTGCCACAGCAATGACGATCGGGTAGAACGCTTGACCGATTCCAGCGTGTCCAGTGCCAACATCAGGTTCATGGCAGGTTTCCAGAACTTATAGTCAATCGAGGTTATTCCCAGCAGTGTACAAGCCCGTCTCCGCGCTCTGACTCAAAAGTTTTAGCAGCGTCATTAGTACGCTGAGAGGGACGTTGGTCGGCAAACTCGCGGCCAGTCAGGCACCCAGAGAGTCACTGTGCTATCTAGTTAATGCTACTCGATGCATTTTCGCAGTGACCTTAATGGAGTTTTAGCCCAATGGCTGCTTCTGCGTATTTCGATCAAGTTCAAAAACTGTATATCGCCTATTTCGGCCGCCCAGCCGACCCGGTGGGTCTGGCTTACTGGGCCGCCAACGTGGATGCAGCCAACGGCAATTTCAGCGCCGCGATCGCGGGTTTTGCCTCTTCCAACGAATCCAACGCCCTGTATGCCGGGACCAGCACCGCGCAGAAAGTCTCGGCGATTTACCTGGCGATATTCAATCGCACTCCCGAGCCTGCTGGCCTGACGTACTGGACGGGACTGATCGATTCAGGCTCTGTGAGTTCGGCGCAAGCCGCCTATACCATTCTCAATTCCGCAGGACCCGGTGACGCCACCGCAGTGGCCAATAAACTGGCCGCCGCCAATGCCTTTACCGCGCAGATCGACACCACGGCTGAAGTCAACGGCTATGTCGGCCAGACCGCCGCTGCCTATGGTCGCACCTTCCTCAATGGCGTCGATGCCACGCCTGCCTCACTGAGCACCGCCACCACGTCGAGCAACCTGGCCAGTACCGTAGCAATTGCCACCAATACCACGGTCACGACGCCACCCACTACGCCGACCGGGCCGGGGCAGACATTCACTCTCACGGCAGGTGCCGATACCGTTACCGGCACTGCACTGGATGACACGATTGTCTCCACTGTCGCAGGCGGTTTCGCTTCAGGAGACGTGATTGACGGCGGGGCGGGCAACGACACCCTGACCGTGAGCGGCTCGGGCAAGATCAGCAGCTCGGGTGTCACCGTGACCGGCGTTGAGTCGGCGTCGTTTACCTCTACCAGTGATGTCGCCCTGACCACCACGACCTGGACCGGCCTCACCAGTCTGACCACCCAGAGCAATGCGGGCGCAACAACACTTACAGCAGGTGGGGGCACGGCTATCATCTCGACTGCCTTGACCCAGGGCACGAATAATATAGTGATCAATGGCGGCTCCAGTGTGTCGGTGACCTCGTCGGGGGTAACTACAGGATCCATTACCATCGGCGGCGTTACCCAGCCGACCGGAGCCGTTACGGTCAGTGCGACCAGTGCTGCCACTTCTAGCAGTATGGGGCCTATTACCGTCACCGGAGGCAGCGTCATCAATGTCACCCAGGCCGCCGCCAACGCCGTCAACACCACAGTGGCGATGGGGTCGGTCACCGTCACTGGCAAGGCGGGCACCACCTCGGTCAGCGTGAACAACGCGGCCAGGGCCACTGCGGACGTCGGCACGGCCGGAGTCAATAACAATATAGTGACCGTCAATGATGTGAACGGTGGCAGTGCCAGCACCAAGGTTGGCACGATCACCAACGTCTCAGTGAAAAACTATACGGTCTTCTTCACACAGGATAACGCCCTGAGCAACCTGTCCCTTACCGGCGGTTCGGGCAATATCATTATCGATAACAGCTCGTCCCTCGCTGGTGCCAGCATCACTCGCACCCTGAACCTGACGGCCAGTGGCCTGACCGGTGGCACTCTGGACGATGCCGACTTGTATACGACGCTTAATGTCGCGACGACCGGCACTAATTCGACATTGGCCAATATCACCTTCGGCGCGCTGAACAGCCTCAATGTCTCGGGTAGCAAAACCCTGACTCTCACCTCTACCGCAGGCTCGACGGCATTGAATACCGTTACGGTCAGCGGCTCGGCTGGCCTTAGTGCCAATTTCGGTAGTACAACGACACTGAAATCAGTGGATGCCAGTGCCAGCAGTGGCCCGGTCACGGTGACCCTTGACGGCACGAAAGCCAGTTACAGCGGGGGCTCGGGCGTGGATACGCTCACCCTGAGCAATAACACTGCCCCGACCAAGGTCCTCAGCGGCGGGGCGGGCAGCAGTGATGTGTTGAGCCTGACGGCAACGGCGGCAGCGGTCTTGAGCAGTGCGGCGCTGATTTCCGGGTTTGAACAAGTGACCCTGACCGGTGCTACCAACCAGACGGTGGATCTCAGTAACTTTGTCGGCGCGACGAGCTTCTCGACCGCAGGCGGTAATGGCCTGACACTCACCAAGTTGGTCACTGGCAATTCTCTGATCCTGACGGGGGCCGGCACGGCTTATACGCTCAATGGCGACGGCTTTGCCACAGGCAACAATGACACCCTGAACCTGACGCTCACTGACAAGTCGGGGGCAGGGCTGGCTTTTGCCAGTACCGGGGTTACTGCGGCCAGTGTCGAAAACATCGCCATCAGTACTGTCGACGGGCAAGGCACTCCGTCTGGCGCCTTCAATGACTCTCTGACGCTGCTAGGCAATGCTCTCAAGACCGTCACCGTGTCCGGCAACGCAGGCCTGACCCTCACTGCAGCCAGCACGATCCTGACCTCGGTGGATGCCAGCGGGATTTCCCTCGGCGGCTTTACCTGGACGTCCGGTGCATTGAGCGGTACCAACCTGACCCTCAAGGGCAGTGCCAGCGGTACCAATACCGTCGATCTTAGCCAGTCAAATGCTGCGGTTACCTACACGGGCGGTAGCGGTGCCGACACGGTTACCGGTTCGGTCAAGGCGGACAGCTTTACCCTGGGTGCCGGTGCCAACGTGGTCAAGTTCGCGCCCGCCCAGTTCACGGCCACCGATGCAAACTCGCTGATCCTGGCGGCTGACACCGTCACCGACTGGAGCACTGGGGGTGGCATCAACACGATCGACTTTGCGGCAACCTTGGCCAAGGTCGACCATTCAGCCGCTGCCGTATCGGGCACCGCGAGCGTCACGAACGGTTTTGCGACCTTCTTTGCCGATGCCACCACGTTGTCGGCGAAACTGGCAGCAGTTGTCAGTGCGGTGAACACCGATGCTGCCGGCACCGCCGTGACATTCACCGATGGCGCTGACAGTTACCTGTTTGTAGTGGGCGATGCCACGGCAGGGATTCAGTCAGGAGATGCGTTGATCAAACTCACCGGCGTTGCGGCGACGGGGCTGACGATCAACGGCGGGGGGGATATTACGGCGTTCTCGTAACAGAGCTGAAATGATAAACGCCCGGTGTCGCAGTGAGCGGCGCCGGGCGTTTTTGTTAGTGCGGCAAACACTGGGCAGCGGGTGAATACAAATCTTGTGGGAGCGAATTCATTCGCGAATAGGCCAACGCATCCGATGCATTCGTATCGTTTGCAACATCACTTTCGCGAATGAGTTCGCTTCCACAGAGCTCGGGTGATTCGAGTCACATATCGCTTCGCCAGGAAGCTGGCTCCTATCTTTGGTCGCGGGTCTCAGAGACTGGCCTGAACCAGGGTGCTGCCATCAATCTGTTCGATCGAGGTCACACCGGTCAAGGTCATTGCCACGCGCATTTCCTTGGCGAAAATATCCAGCAGGTTCTCCACCCCGCGTTGTCCATCCGCCGCCAGGGCATAAGCCACCGAGCGGCCGAGCAACACGCCTTTGGCGCCGAGGGCAAGCATGCGCACGACGTCCAGGCCGGAACGGATACCGGAGTCCACCAGTACGGTCAGGTCACTACCCACCGCCTGGGCAATCGGCGGCAGGGCCTTGGCCGTGGAGAGCACGCCATCGAGCTGGCGGCCACCGTGGTTGGAAACCACGATGCCATCGGCACCGAAGCTCACCGCGTCCCTGGCATCTTCCGGGTCGAGAATGCCTTTGATGATCATCGGGCCTTTCCAGAACTCGCGAATCCACTCCAGGTCCTTCCAGCTGATGGACGGATCGAAGTTGGCACCCAGCCAGCCCACGTAGTCTTCAAGAGTGGTGGGCTTGCCCAGATATTTGGAGATATTGCCCAGATCATGGGGGCGACCGAGCAGGCCGACATCCAGTGCCCATTGTGGCTTGGTCATGGCCTGCAACATGCGCCGCTGCGCGCCGTAAGGCCCGGACATACCCGAGTGGGCATCGCGATACCGGGCGCCGGGCGTGGGCATATCCACCGTGAACACCAGGGTCTTGACCCCGGCCGCCTGGGCACGCTCCAGGGCGTTCTTCATGAAGCCGCGGTCCTTGAGTACATACAGCTGGAACCAGATCGGCCGTGAGCACTGCGATGCCACTTCCTCGATCGAGCATACCGACACCGTCGACAGGCAAAGCGGAATGCCCTTGTTCGCCGCCGCATTGGCCGCCTGCACCTCGCCGCGCCGCGCATACATGCCGGTCAGGCCCACGGGGCTGAGGACCATCGGTGTGGCCATCTGCTCGCCGAACAGCGTGGTGTTCAGGTTGAGGCTGTCGACGTTCTTGAGGACGCGCTGGCGCAGGCTGATGCTGGACAGGTCGGAAACGTTGGCCCGCAGGGTGTGCTCGGCGTAAGCGCCGCCATCGATATAGTCGAACAGAAAGCGCGGCAGCTTGCGTTTGGCCACTGCGCGGTAGTCAGAGGCCGACGAGATGATCATGGCAGTTGTCCTTGGGTAGACGGATTTTTATGTGCATGCAGAGTAAAGAGGTATAGCGCATGGTAAAAACAACTTTTATAAATAGATTCCAGTCGGAAAGTGAATAGCGATGAACCTTCGCACATTACGCACCTTTGTCGAAGTGGTGCGCCAGGGCGGTTTTTCCCAAGCGGCCGAAGTGGTGTCCCTGACCCAGTCGACGGTCAGCAAAGCGGTCAAAACCCTGGAAGATGAATTGGGCACACCGCTGCTCAACCGC
Source organism: Pseudomonas sp. Pseusp88 (assembly GCF_047303955.1). Taxonomy (NCBI): domain Bacteria; kingdom Pseudomonadati; phylum Pseudomonadota; class Gammaproteobacteria; order Pseudomonadales; family Pseudomonadaceae; genus Pseudomonas; species Pseudomonas sp. Pseusp88. The sequence continues at coordinate 275,562 of NZ_JBGLYM010000004.1, forward strand.
ATGGGCCACAAAAGCGAACTCACTGCCGCCGGCGCCATCGTGTATCGCCGCGCCCTGGTGCTATTGGCCGAGCGCAGCGACCTGATAGCCGAGATCAACGACCTGCGTGGCCTCAAGGGCGGCATCCTGCGCATCGGCCTGCCGCCGGTGGGCAGCGGCGCACTCTTCGCCGCGATGTTCGCCGAATACCGCGCCCGCTACCCCGATATCGAAATCGAACTGATCGAATACGGCGCCAAAAAACTCCTCGAATGCCTGGAGTCCGGGGAACTGGATGTCGCCGCGCTGCTGAAACAAAAGCCCTACAACGAAGCCTTCGACTATCAGGACGTGCGCATCGAACCCCTGGTTGTGGTCATGCCCGAACACCACCCGTTGAGCACTCGCAAAAGCGTCGACTTCGCCGACCTGGCCGACTCGCCCTTTATCCTCTTCGAAGCCGGCTTTGCCCTGAACGCAGTGATCCAGGCCGCCTGCGATAAAAAGGGCGTCACCCCCAAAGTCACCGCCCGCAGCGGGCAGATCGACTTTATTGTTGATCTGGTTTCAGCAGGATTGGGCGTGGCGTTTCTGCCGAGGATGCTGGCGCAGAAACATCTGCATGACGGCATTCGGTTGGTGGCGCTGGATGAAGCGGATACGGATTGGCATATCGCGCTGGCGTGGAGGAAGAACGCGCATTTGTCGCCGGCGGCGGGGGCCTGGTTGGAGGTGGCGCGGGGGAGGTAGGTGAAGGTTGAAATATGTACCTTTTTAGGTACACTTCTCCAATGAGCAATTTTCTACCAGTTCTCGGCGTCAGGTTTTTCTGTACAGAAGCGGGCAACGAGCCGGTGCGTGAATGGTTAACCGATTTGCCTCGTGAGCAGCGACGTTTGGTTGGCATCGAGATCAAAACTGTTCAAATGGGATGGCCTATCGGCATGCCGGTAGTACGAAAGCTTGATATCGGGCTTTGGAAGGTCCGTGTTGACCTCGGTGACACCATCGCAAGGGTTTTATTTACGGTCGTAGGCTCGAACATGATTCTGCTTCATGGCTTCATCAAGAAAAGCCAGAAAACACCCATGTCCGACTTGGCTACCGCCAAACAACGTAAAGCAAGACTATGAGGTACGCCACGTGAGCAAACATATCGGATCTGATTTTGACGATTTTCTGATCGAACAGGGGCTCGCAGAAGAAGTCTCTGCTGCCGCGCTCAAACGCGTAATTTCATGGCAGCTTGCCGAAGCCATGAAGGCTCAGGGAATTACTAAAACAGCGTTGGCTTTGCTGATGCACACCAGTCGCACCGTAGTTGATCGAGTCCTCGATCAAAATGATGCAGGTATGACCTTGGCAACTCTCGCCAGCGCAGCCAAAGCGCTTGGTCAGCGGGTTGAGGTTCGCTTGATACCCGATGGGGAAAAGGCAAGTGCATAACTAGCGCGGCCCCACGTCAATCAGGGTGTGCAAAAAATGTACTGCGCACGATATTGTCCTTGGACATGTTCAAACTGATTTACCGAAACCAGCTACCAACCCAGCCCCGGCTTTAATGCTTTTAGCGACCTACCTCATTCCTGGCGAGCCAAAGCCAGATCTTCAACAATCGCCTGGGCCATTTCGTTCAGGTAAACCGCCGCCCAAGGCACATGCTGCCCGCCGTCACCCATGGCCGAATCGGCCATCAGTTGGCTGGCAATGTGTTGCAGGTTGGCGCTGTGTTCGAGGGCGTGCCTGACATCAATGCCGGGATTGACGCGCAGTAGCGGGGTGGCGTCAGGGCCGCATTCAGCGAAGGTGGTGATGCCGAGGGTTTTGTGGTGCGTGGAGTTTTCCATGGATACATCTCCTGTTGTGGACAAGTCACCTTCGTCTGCCGCCAAGCAGATGTGGGTGACGGATTACGCAAGGTTGGCGGACCGGCAACAGGAGCCCGGCACTTCCGAAGAAGTCCCTGCGCAACCCGCCATAGCACAGCATTGCGAGCGCAAAGGCGCGCTAGCACTGTTGTGTGGTGACGCTGTCGCGCCTGTTGTTCGGGCCGCCAAGCCCGTCTCTGCATCCATTACGAATGCAGATAGGGCGGCAGGGTAGCGGGACTTTGGTGGGCAGGCAAATGTAACGCGGTCTGCCGGCAAACCCTGGACCCATGTGGGACCGGCTTCAGCCGGGAAGGCGGTGACTTGATTCAAGAGGATGTAGCGGATGTACTGGCCTCTTCCCGGCTAAAGCCGGTCCCACAGGTCTCATTCCAATCTGGGAAAGGTGGGGCAACTCAATACTTCCACGTCACCGACGCCATCACATTCCTCGGCGCGCCATAGTTGGTCGAGCCCGCCGCCTGATACAGCGACAGCAGGTACTTCTGGTCCGTGACGTTGTTCATGTTCAGCGACGTGCTCCAGTGTTCGTCGAAGTCATAACTGGCCATCAGGTCGACCAGGGCGTAGGCGTCCTGGCGGATACGGCTGTTGCTGTCGACTTCGGTTTCACTCTGCCATTGCACGCGGGTGCCGATTTTGGCCTGGGGCAGGGCGGGCAGGCGGTAGGTCAGGCTGCCGCGTATGGTGTGGGTAGGGATGTACTGGCGGGCCTTGTCACCGTGGTTGTCGTTGATATCGACAAAGGTATAGCCGCCGGCCACTTCCAGGCCCGGGAAGGCTTCGCCGGAGGCTTCCAGTTCGATGCCCTGGCTCTTGTAGTCCACGCCTTGATAGACGTACTGGCCGTTGACGATCTGACCGGTGAGTTCGGCGACGTTCTCCTGCCGGGTCTTGAACACCGCAGCGGTGACGTTCAGGCGCTTGTCGAGCAGGCTGCCTTTGACCCCGGCTTCCATGCTGGTGCCTTCCAGCGGCAGGATCAGCCCGCCGCCGACACTGCGCAGGTATTGCGGCTTGAAGATTTCGGTCCAGCTGGCATACAGGCTCCACTCCGGGGTCAGGTCGTAGACGATGCCCGTGTAGGGCGTGACCTTGCCATGCACCCGGGTGTAGTGGGACGAGCCATAGCCCGCGCCTTCGCCATCGGCGCTGAGCATGCGCGCACCGGCGATCCAGTGCAGGTCGTCGAGCAGGCTGAAGCGCGCACCGGCGAACAGGCTTTTCTGGCGGTCGGTGAACAGTTGGGTGTTGAGCTCGTCGGTGTAGTTCATCGCAGGCTCAACGACCCGCCCGGCCAGTACGTCGGCGAGGCTGACGATCTGGTTGCCGGAGGCATCCTTATAGTGCCCGCGCTCGTCGTGATGGGTACGGCCATAGTTGGCCCCCACCGTCAGTTCGTGCTCGCGGCCGAGCAGGCTGAACGGCCCGGACAACTGCGCCTCGCCGGTCAACGAATGCTCGGTGCTGGTGGTGCGGTTGATATAGGCGTAGGCGGTGTCGGCCGTCGCGGGGATGGCGTAGAGCATTTTGGTATCGGAATGCTGGTTGGTCCCGGTCAGGGTGATCTTGCTCGACCAGCCATTGTCGAAGGCGTGGGTCAGCTCGGCGAACGCGCGTTGCGTGTGGATATTCCAGTAGGTCCACGGCTGGCCGACGCTGGAGCTGCGGCTGCTGTAATGAATGCGGTTGCCGGCGTAATCGGCGATGGGCAGGGCGCCCCAGGTGCTGCCGTTTGAATAGCTGTCCTGCTGGGAGTAACCCACAGTGAGGGTATCGGCGTCGGACAGGTCGAAGGCCAGCAGCCCCGCGACTACGTTGACCTCATGACCATACTGGTCAAGGTAGGAATTGCCCTTGTCGTGGGAGGTGATGAAGCGCCCGCGCACGTTGCCGCTGTCGCTCAACGGGCCGGAGACGTCCAGAGCCAGGCGGCGGCTGTCCCAGGAACCGACGCTGCTATCGACCCGGGCCTGGAAGGTATCGGTGGGCCGTTTACGCACCAGGTTGACCGTCGCCGACGGATCACCAGCACCGCTCATCAAACCGTTGGCGCCGTGCAGCACGTCGATCTGTTCAAACTCGGTCATGTCCTGATCGCCCATCAACACGCCGCCGGAGAAGGGCATGCCCATGCCGTCGAACTCGACGTTCTCGACCTTGAAGCCGCGGGAGGTGAAAGCGGTACGGTCGCTTTCGAACTGCTCGACGGTGACCGATGGTGCATTGCGCAAGGCGTCTTTGACGCTATTGAGCTTGAAGTCGTCGATCTGCTCGCGGGTGATGGTGGTGATGGCTTGCGGCGTGTCTTTGGCGCTCAGGCCCATGCGTGTGGTGCTGGAGGCCGGCTTGCCCTTGTAGCCGCGCACCTCACCGCTATCGTCCGTCGCTGCGTCATTGTTGCTGGCGGTGACCTTGGTCTCTGCAAGCTGCACGGAGCCGCCGGCGGTCTTCAACGGCACCAGGTAGACGGTGACGGCATCGGTGCGGGCGAAGCTGTAGCCGCTGCCTTGCAACAGCATCGCCAGGGCGTCCTGTGCCGAGTACAGACCGACCACGGCATGGCTGCGCAGGCCCGCATCGAGGTTGCCGTCGAGCAATACATTCTGCCCGGATTGCTGGCTGAACTGTAGCAACGCCTGACGCAATTGCTGGGCTGGAATATTCAGCGACAGTTTCTCGGTGGTCGCACCGCTGGCTTGCTCCGGCGCTGCATAAGCCTGAACGGCCCCGGTCAGCAAGGTGCAGGCGAGGGCTGCGCTGAGGGCGCTGCGTCGCCATTGCGTGTCGAGGTTGAGCCCGGAGTCGTTGTGCTTGGCCATTGAAGTGGTTCCCTATGAGACTGCTTAAAGCATGCGAATAAATATCAGTCACGTTAAGACGCATGAGTGATCGGGATACCTGATGGCGATTTGAAATATTTGGCGGGCGTATGACTGATTGGAACGAAATAGCTCATAACTGACTGAAATGAGGTGTGTCTGTGAGCGTCAATGTGTGGGAGCGAATGAATTGGCTCTGTCTGCATTAAGTGAATTATGTGGGAGCGGATTTATCCGCGAAGGGGCCAGTACATCCAACACATTGGCAGCGTCCGGAATAAAGCTTTCGCGAATGAATTCGCTCCCACAGAATTCGCTCACACCTCGTCTGCTTGAAGATCAGGCGGGATAAATCAAGGTCACCAGCTCGGTGTACTTCGTCGTACGCACCGATAACGCTTTGGAGAGTACATCGAGCATTTGATCCGGGCGGTTGAGGTTGAGGATCAAACTGACCCGCCGCGCCGCCAGTTGCTTGTCCGGGATAAAGATTTTTCCTTCACGCCAACGTTGCAGCTCATTGACCACAGCAAGCAGCGGCTTGTCGAAGAACACCAGACGACCGTTGCGCCAGGCCAGTACCTGATCCAGATCGGCATGTTGAATGGCTTCGGTCTGCCCGGCGCTGAAACGCAGGGACAGGCCTTCTTCAACATCGGTCTGCTGATTGGCTGTGATCACCCGCACGCTCTTGCGGCTCACCGCCAACGTCGCCGTGGCCTCCTCGCACGACAGGCAGAACTCGCCCTCACGGGTCGCCACCTTGCCGGCTTCGGTACTCACCATCAGCTCGTTGTCAGCGCCCGGTGCCACCGTGAAAAACACCTCGCCCTGCAGCAGTTGCAAAGCGCGCTTGTTCGACGAGAAATCCATGTTCAGCGCAGTATTGCCCGCCAGTTCGACGCTCGAACCATCCGGCAGACGCACCGTGCGACGCTCGCCCACGGCCGTACGTACATCGGCAAACGGCGAGCCGATGCCCTTGAGCCACAAGGTCGTGGCCCCAGTGGCAACCGCCGCCGCGCTGGCCGCAACACCCAGCCCGACAAAACGCCGCCGCGACAGTTGCGCACGAACCACCGGCGCTCGCGGGCGCAACAGGGTAGCCGAGGCCGACCAGAGGTTTTCCAGTTCGGCATAGGCCTGGGCATGGCGAGGGTCGGCGGCAATCCATGCAGCCAATTGCTCGCGCTCGGCCTGAGTCGGCTCGCCGCCATTGATCAGGGCAAACCAGGCGCTGGCCTGATGGCTGATATCGTCGGGCGAAGAGGAGGGATTCATAGGCTGATCAGTTCAACGTCGCGCAGGAAGCGGGCGTTCATTTGGACATACCCTGCTTCAATAAATCCAGCGCCTTGACCATGCGGCTGTAAGCCGTTTTCGGTGAAATCTCCAAGCGCTCGCCAATATCCGCATACGTCATGCCCTCGACCCGCACCATGAGAAACACCTCGCGGCAACTCTCGGGCATGCTCTGAATCACCTCGTTCAGCGTGGCCAGCTGTTGGTTGGCAATGGCCGCTTGCTCAAGGGTGGGGGTCTGTTGCTCGGCGTTGATCACGTCCTCCTGATCCAGCGACTCACCTTTGCGATGGCCTTGGCGGCGAGTGTGATCGATAAACAGATTGCGCGCGGCGCGGAACAGATAGGCGCGAAAATTTTCGATACGCGCACGACCCATCTGCTCGGACAGGCGAATGAAGGTGTCCTGCGTCAGGTCGGCAGCTGTCTCTTTGCAGCGCAAGCGACGGTCCAGGTAGTCCTGAATTTCCGCGCGATGGGCGAGATAGAGCGCCTTGAGGTCTGAACCGGACATACAGCCACCTTAGCTGGCCTGGGAGCGAGGGCGGCAAAATAACATAAATGAGAATTGTTTGTATCTTTGTCGGAGGGAGGTTGTCAGCTGTCAACTTTGTTCGTATAGGCTTCGAAGAACCAATCCGGAATGTCTTCCGTCCGATAGTCGAGTTGCGTGCCGCTTGTTATCTCAGCAAGCAGAACTGAGCTGTCGCCCGAGTTATCAAAGATATAGGCTCGGTCGGTGGTGGCAATCGCCTCAGGCAACAAACCCAATGATTTTACGTACCGCTCTCTTACTTTCTGGGGGGCCACGGGATGTCCTCCTCCCTGAACGCGGATGTTCACGCGGTCCAGGTTGATGTCAGGATCTTCCGTTGAAACAAAGTACAGGTAGGTGCGATATCCGGCGGCGCGAGCATCGCGCATGAATTCGACTTTGCTTGGGTGAGACATTACTGTTTCAAAGGTAAAGCTTGCTCTGCTGTCTAGCAGGTATTGGCGGATAAAGTCCGCCATGACCGAAGCAAAATACGAGTCTATTTTGACCGCGCGATAGTCAACTTTGCCATCGATCAGACCGAGCTGTGTAACCTGTTCGATCAAGCCTTTTTTGATCAGCAGATAGTGTTCGGCGTGAAAAGCCAAGAGTTCTGAAAGTGCGGGATTGAGGCCAAAAGCAGATAAGTCGACGAACCCGGTGGTTTTCGCTTCTTTTTCGAGTTCGTCAGCGTTTACATAAGTCTTGATCAGCGCGGGTGACAGGGTTTCTTTAATGGTGCTTTTGCCTGATCCGTTGGGGCCAGCGAAAACACGCAGTCTAGGCACCTGCCTGTCCCGCATCGACTCGACGGACGGTGATGACCTCTCCGACCTTGACCCTGTGACGTGGCTTGGCTTTAGCTACGACGGTTTTATTGCCGTCCTGAGAGATGCGAACCAGATTGCCAGCGTCGATGCACAGAACGCCTTGCGGGTTTGCTGCCAGCGCTCTGACGTGAGCGACATGCGTTGCTGTCGAGGCCAGGCCGGGTACCTGACTTTCCAGAATGTCCAGTTCACTGTCAGAAACTGTGTTTGGTTGTACATTCATTGAGACTCTCCGGGCGTATATGCGTAGCTGCGCTTCCAGGTGAGATGATACCGCCGATGAGGGGCTTACAAAAGCTACACGGTTACCGCACGCACATGCCGGACTTGCAGCGGCCACTGGCACCATGTGCTGAAAGTGAGCGAGGACGCTACTGCTCATCGATAGTTGAATCCAGCGTTGACGCCGGATCGCCCGCATTTCCCTTTGACGTCGATTCATCCAACCCCGACTCCGACGCCAGTGGCTCATTACTCCCCGGCAGCGACTCGGTATCCCCGCCTTTCTTGTGCCCCAGATCTCCCTGGGCATCAGGATAAAGCCCGTCCTCGGTGTCGCCGGTTCTGGCTGCCGGGCCCTGATAAGCGCTTTCCGGTTCGTTGTCTTGCATTGCCATGACGGCTCTCCCGTAGCTGGCGCGGCACATCCGCACATGGCATTGAGAGAGATTCGGCAGCCGAGGAGTGCCCGCCAGTGGACGAACGGACGCGGGGCCAATGCACCAATAACAACCGTACCGCGCTGAAAAACCGCCAAACAGGGGCACTAAGTTCACCCGTTTCGCGCGCTTGAACGATTCAGTAACACTTCAGGTGATGGCATTGTGATTGCAAGCGCCCATGCAACCATCAGGAGATTTACGAATGTTGCTAATGCGCGCACGGAAACGCCGGCTTCAGGACGATGATGCCCTGAATCTGCTTTGTGACGACCTTGACCTGACAGTGCAACTGTCCGGGCAACAGCCTTTGAACAATCGCCTGAACGGCTTTACCAAGACCCTGCATGAACGCCTGGCCGAAAGCCTCGCGGCGTCGGTATCCATCGCCTCCCATGCCCCGGAGCTGGCACGCATCGCCACGGAAACCGAAGCCAGCGGCCAGACCCTGGCCCAGGCCTCCGAATTGATCGCCAGTGCCAGCGAGCAGGTCAGCACTTCTCTGGACTCTGAACTGGTACCCGGCGCGGCTCAGGTCGCCCGGTTGGCCACTGAAGTCAGTGCCACACTGCGGCAATGCCAGCAGACCGGCAATGAAGTACTGAGCCAGGTCGAGGCCATCGGTGCCAGTGAGCTGAAACTCGAAGAGGTCATTGGGCAGCTGTTCGGGCAACTGGAGGAGGTCAGCCAGGTCCTCGGTGTCATCGCCAGTATTTCCCAGCAGACCAACCTGCTCGCTCTCAACGCCGCCATCGAAGCGGCGCGGGCAGGGGAGCACGGTCGCGGCTTTGCCGTAGTCGCCGACGAGGTCCGCCGCCTGGCCGGGCACACCACTGAATCGACCTCACGGGTCAGCCAGATCATCGAGCGCTTCCGCTCCGACATGGACCAGCTCGGCGCCGCCGGCCAGAAAATGCACCTGGCCGTCGCCGATGGCCGCGAAGGCATGACCCGCATGGGTCAGGACCTCAACAGCACGCAAGTGGCCATGGAAGAACTGGACAAGCGCGTCGGCGGCATCGCCTCCGGCACCGAACACATCGGCATCGCCGTGCACGCGATCAACCGCGACGTACAGAATATCGCCAGCGTCTCAGCCGATCTGTTGGGCAAGGCCGGACAAGTCCTGACTCACAGCGCTGCCGTGCGCGCCAGTGGCGATCACCTGTTGGCCGGCCTTGGCGGCTTCCGCCTGCAGATTCACAAAGACGTGCAAGCCAGCGTCGAACGCCTGGCCATGGAGGCCGCGCTGCATGGCGACATCGCCAACGCTGAACGCTTCATGCGCGATACCCTGCAACGGGACAACCGCTTCGAACTGCTGTACCTGGTCGGCAGCGATGGCGTACAGATCAGCGAAAACGTCTTCGCCGACGCCGACCATGCCGGTGAAAGCTGCCGTGGGCGCAACTGGTCGCAACGGCCATGGTTCCGCACGGTGGCGGAGCAGCTGAGCAGCCATATCACGCCGGTTTATCGGTCATCGGCGACGGATCACTTCTGCCTGACCATTTCCGTGCCGGTGTTTGCCGCCAACGGGCAATTGCAGCGGGTGCTGGCGGCGGATGTGCGGTTGTCGGCGTTGATTCAGGCGGACTCATAAAGCCTGCGTCAGCGCTGGCTCCAGGTCATTGTCCAGGCTTTGAACTCATGTGCTTGCTCAGGATTGTTCAGGGCCGTGATCCAGGCCATTTCATCTTTCAGGCTTTGGTAGTCAGAGACTGAAAACACGCAAATGGCCCCCTTGAACGCTGAAGATGCGATGGGCTTCAAGGCCTCGACACAGTGTTCGAAGACCTGGTTACGATGCTGGATGAAGTCTTCGTCGCGGACAGAGTCGGCCAGGCGCCACAGCATCCGCGACAGCTCATTGAAGTGTTCTCCACCGAAGGCTTCATGGCTCCATTCGGCAGGCGACCATTTGAAGTATTGCCAATCATCAGGGTTTTGCGCCTGCATACGCATCAGGTGGTCCGGCGTATTGAAGGCCGGCACCAGCGTCCGCGCATCGCCATCCGAGTACAGGGCAAAGCCACAGACCTCGGTATCGGGATGGTCATTGCGAAATTGCGCGATGGCTTTGTTGCAGGCTGCCTGGATATCCCGCTGGAAGTGTTCGTTGATCAGGATCGACATGGGGCAGCCTCTGAATATGCGTTCAATTCGCTGACGACAGTCGTAACCAGTGCCTCTAGCGACGCAAAGATCTCGGCGTCTGCGATATCGGGGCAGCCTGCGTCCAGCAGATAAAAGTTCGTCATCGATGCTCGATCAAGCAATATCAGTCGTCCTCCGGAATCATCACCAATCAACAGATGATCAGGGAAGTAATCAGCGATCTCGTAGGTCTGCTGCCGCTCGATTAACTCGGCGGTCGAATAAATCCTGATCAGATCTTCGATCATTGCGCCGTCGCTGATCGCCCAGAAGGCGGCTAGCCAGGACGCTGGAGGTATGTCTGACAGCGTGGCAATGGCGTTGATGTGCTCAGTGATGGCAGGCGGGTTCTTTTCAGTCAGGTTCATATTCGTCCCGGTAAGTCACAGCGGTTCTACGCCTGCACGCAGCTATCAAATGGTTCGAAATCCCGCTCGGTAAAAGCTTCGGTCAGGATATTCGAACTGCACAACCATTCGATGGCTTCGACCAAGCCGTTCCCCGCCACCAGTGCCGCTTCGCTGTGGCGCGGCAGAACGTAAATTCGATCCGGGTCATCAGGATGAATGATGAGCTCGTCGCCATCATAGGTGTCGCCAATGATGACGCACTGTAAAGCCTTCTCCTTGGGCATCAGTGCCTTGTCTTCATCCCAGAACCAGTACTGGTTAATACGGGCCAGCCACTGAGCCTGGCTGTTTTCGCCGTGCATGATCTGATGAGGCGGGTAGATCCGCACATACACACCGCCGAGAATTCCCTCGCCAAACTGTGTGACGTATTCGCGGTAACCACTTGGAAACCGGATGCCCAACGCTGCTTGTGCCTGATCGACCTCTGCCGCTGTCGACAGTACGAGCGGGCCGCCTTTGACCGTGATGTTTTCAAACATGGCGCATGTCCTTTATGCCGAAGCATTTGAGAGCGCTTTTGAAAACGATGGTTCATTGCTGGCGTATACGGAGGGTGGTCAAAAAATGCGCATCACGACTTCGATGCAATGGGGAGCTAGAGGCCGTAGGTGACGTCATGCGCGACATCACGAATCGTGCGGGTGGACGGTGATTCATGCAGGCACAAAAAAACCGCCGTAAGTGGCGGTTTTATTGGGTTTCCGGGGCATGCGGGTGCATGTGGAAACGTTTGAGTGGTGCCCCGAGGGAGAATCGAACTCCCACTTCTTTCGAAAACGGATTTTGAATCCGCCGCGTCTACCAATTCCGCCATCAGGGCTCAATGGCGGCGAAGTATAGAGAGGGTCCGACTGTCGGTCAACCTTGATTAGTGAGGGTTTTTTACTAATTCCGTCAAACCGGCTAAACTCCCCGGCCCTGCGAGACGAACCCCATCATGCGCGTTGCTGACTTTACCTTCGATCTTCCCGATGCCCTGATCGCCCGCCATCCCCTGGCCGAGCGTCGTGGCAGCCGCCTGTTGACCCTGGATGGGCCGACGGGGGCGCTGGCTCACCGTCAATTCACTGATTTGCTGGAGCATGTGCGCCCCGGCGATTTGATGGTGTTCAACAATACCCGGGTGATTCCGGCGCGGTTGTTCGGACAGAAGGCGTCCGGCGGCAAGCTGGAGATCCTTGTGGAGCGGGTGCTGGATACGCATCGCGTGCTGGCCCATGTGCGCTCGAGCAAGTCGCCCAAGCCGGGTTCGTCGATCCTGATTGATGGCGGTGGCGAGGCCGAGATGGTCGTACGCCATGACACGCTGTTCGAGCTGCGCTTTGCCGAGCCGGTATTGCCACTGCTCGAGCGGGTCGGGCATATGCCGTTGCCTCCTTATATAGACAGGCCCGACGAGAGCGCCGACCGCGAGCGTTATCAGACCGTGTACGCCCAGCGAGCCGGTGCGGTGGCGGCGCCGACGGCGGGGCTGCATTTCGATCAGGCGCTGTTGGATGCGATTGCGGCCAAGGGCGTGGAGAGCGCTTTTGTGACTTTGCATGTCGGCGCGGGGACTTTCCAGCCGGTGCGGGTCGAGCGTCTGGAAGATCACCATATGCACAGCGAGTGGCTGGAGGTCGGCCAGGATGTGGTCGACGCCGTGGCCGCCTGCCGTGCCCGGGGCGGACGAGTGATTGCCGTGGGCACCACCAGCGTGCGTTCCCTGGAGAGTGCGGCCCGTGATGGCACATTGAAGCCGTTCAGTGGCGACACCGATATCTTTATTTTCCCCGGGCGGCCGTTCCATGTGGTCGATGCCCTGGTGACCAATTTCCATCTGCCTGAATCCACATTGCTGATGCTGGTTTCGGCGTTCGCCGGTTATCCCGAGACCATGGCTGCCTACGCGGCGGCGGTCGAGCACGGTTACCGCTTCTTCAGTTACGGTGATGCGATGTTCATCACCCGCAATCCTGCGCCGACCGCTCCGAAGTCGTCGGACCCAGAGGATCTCGCATGAGTCGTATGTCTTTCGAGTTGTTGGCCACTGACGGCAAGGCCCGTCGTGGTCGCCTGACGTTCCCCCGTGGCGTGGTCGAGACCCCGGCGTTCATGCCGGTGGGCACCTATGGCACGGTCAAGGGCATGCTGCCCCGGGATATCGAGGCCATTGGCGCGCAGATCATACTTGGTAACACTTTTCACCTGTGGTTGCGTCCGGGCACTGAAGTGATCAAGGCCCACGGCGACCTGCACGATTTCATGAAGTGGCAAGGGCCGATTCTGACCGACTCCGGCGGTTTCCAGGTGTTCAGCCTCGGTGCAATGCGCAAGATCAAGGAGGAGGGCGTGACCTTCGCCTCGCCAGTGGACGGTGCCAAGGTGTTCATGGGGCCCGAAGAGTCGATGCAGGTGCAGCGCGACCTGGGCTCGGACATCGTCATGATTTTCGACGAATGCACGCCGTACCCGGCCGATGAAGACGTGGCGCGGGTGTCCATGGAGCTGTCGCTGCGTTGGGCCAAGCGCTCGAAGATCGCCCATGGCGACAATACCGCGGCGCTGTTCGGCATCGTTCAGGGTGGCATGCACGAGAACCTGCGTATGCGCTCCCTGGAAGGCCTTGACCAGATCGGCTTCGACGGCCTGGCCATTGGCGGGCTGTCGGTGGGCGAGCCCAAGCACGAGATGATCAAGGTGCTGGACTACCTGCCTGGCCAGATGCCAGCCGATAAACCACGCTACCTGATGGGCGTTGGCAAGCCGGAAGACCTGGTCGAGGGCGTGCGCCGTGGCGTCGATATGTTCGATTGCGTCATGCCGACCCGCAACGCGCGCAACGGTCACTTGTTCGTCGAGACCGGCGTGCTGAAAATCCGCAATGCGTTTCATCGCCATGATGATTCGCCGCTGGATTCGACCTGCGATTGCTACACCTGCCAGAACTTCTCCCGCGCTTATCTGCATCATTTGGACAAGTGCGGCGAAATGCTGGGGAGTATGCTCAATACGATCCACAATTTGCGCCATTACCAGGTGCTTATGGCTGGTTTGCGCGAGGCTATTCAACAGGGTACATTGGCCGCCTTTGTTGATGCCTTCTATGCCAAGCGCGGGCTTCCCGTGCCACCCATGGCTTGATGCAACACAGTATTTCGCTTCTTATTTAATATGTGCAATTGGAGTGCTACATGAGCTTTTTCATCTCTTCCGCTTTTGCGGATGCTGCTGCACCGGCTGCCGGTCCTGCGGCTTCGGGCTTTGAGTGGATCTTCCTGGTCGGCTTCCTGGTCATCTTCTACCTGATGATCTGGCGTCCACAGGCCAAGCGCGCCAAGGAGCAGAAGAACCTGCTCGGCAACCTGCAGAAAGGCGACGAAGTTGTCACCACCGGCGGTATCGCGGGCAAGATCACCAAAGTGACCGATGATTTCGTGGTCATCGAAGTGTCTGACACCGTTGAACTGAAAATCCAGAAGGGCGCCATTGCTGCCACCCTGCCAAAGGGCACCCTGAAAGCGATCTGATTTGCAGTTCTTTTACCAATCGACGGGGCGCGCAAGGCGCCCCGCGTTATAAGCGGGCGGCGTGATGCTGAACAAATATCCTCTGTGGAAATACGTCCTGATCCTGGCGGTGCTGGCGGTCGGCTTCATTTATTCCGCACCCAACCTCTACCCTGATGATCCGGCGATCCAGATCAGCGGTGCGAGCACGGCGTTGCACGTCACTCAGGCTGACGTGGATCGTGCCAGCAAGGCGCTGACCGATGCCGGCATTACCGTCAAGGGTGCGACCCTGGCCGAAACCGGCAAGGGCGGCCTGTTGCGTCTGAACAAGCAGGCAGACCAGCTGCCGGCCAAGGATGTCGTGCGCAAGGCCCTGGGCGACGACTATGTCGTGGCGCTCAACCTGGCCCAGACCACGCCGACCTGGCTGCGTCACCTGGGTGCGAGCCCGATGAAACTGGGTCTGGACTTGTCCGGTGGTGTGCACTTCCTGCTGGAAGTGGACATGGACAAAGCCATCGACGCCCGCCTGAAAGTGTATGAAGGCGAAGTCAAAAGCCTGCTGCGCAAGGAAAAAGTGCGCTACCGCAGCCTGCCGCCGATTGCCAATGGCATTCAGCTTGGCTTCAACGATGACACCGAACGTGAGCAGGCCCGTGGCCTGATCCGCAAGAATTCCACCGATTTCGATATAGTCCCGGCCGACCTGAACGGTATCCCGGTACTGCGCCTGGTCATGACCCAAGCCAAGATCGCCGAAATTCGCGAATACTCGATCAAGCAGAACCTGACCACTGTGCGTAACCGGGTCAACGAACTGGGTGTTGCCGAGCCGCTGGTACAGCGTCAGGGTGCCAACCGTATCGTGGTCGAGCTGCCGGGCGTGCAGGACACGGCCGAAGCCAAGCGTATTCTCGGCAAGACTGCCAACCTCGAGTTCCGTCTGGGTGCAGCGCCTGATGATTCGAAAGCCACTACCGAGATGTTCGAATTCCGCGAAGGCGGTCGTCCTGCCGCAGCGGTCGAGCGTGGCCTGATCATCACCGGTGACCAGGTCACCGACGCCAAGGCTGGTTTCGACGAGCACGGCAATCCACAGGTGAATATCAAGCTTGATAATCACGGTGGCGACCTGATGAGCCGCGCAACGCGCAGCAACGTCGGGCGCAGCATGGCGGTGATCTTCATCGAGCAGAAGCCGGTCACTACCTACACCAGGCAAGTGGTCGACGGCGTCGAGAAAGACGTGCCGGTCCAGACCTTCAAGGAAGAGAAGAAGATCATCAGCCTGGCGACCATCCAGTCGCCGCTGGGCAGCCAGTTCCGTATCACCGGCCTGAACGGCCAGGGCGAGTCCTCGGAGTTGGCACTGCTGCTGCGTGCCGGTGGTCTGGCCGCGCCGATGTACTTCGCTGAAGAGCGCACCATTGGCCCGAGCCTGGGTGCCGACAACATCACCAAGGGTATCGATGCATCCCTGTGGGGCATGCTGTTCGTGTCGTTGTTCATCATGGCCATCTACCGTTTCTTCGGTCTGATCGCGACGGTGGCTCTGGCCATCAACATGGTCCTGCTGCTGGCCCTGATGTCTCTGCTGGGTGCGACGCTGACCCTGCCGGGTATCGCTGGTATCGTTCTGACCATGGGTATGGCGGTGGACGCCAACGTGCTGATCTTCTCGCGGATACGCGAGGAGATTGCCAATGGCATGACCATCCAGCGAGCAATTAATGAAGGTTTCGGTCGTGCCTTTACGGCGATCCTCGATGCCAACCTGACGACGCTGCTGGTCGGCGGCATTCTCTTTGCGATGGGCACCGGCCCCGTCAAAGGTTTTGCCGTGACCATGTCGCTCGGGATCTTTACCTCGATGTTCACAGCCATCATGGTGACCCGCGCAATGGTCAACCTGATTTATGGCGGCCGTGACCTCAAGAAGTTGTGGATTTAAGGGGCTGCCATGAAAACTATCAACTTCATGGGCATTCGCAACATCGCGTTTGCCTTCACCATGCTGCTTACGGCCCTGGCCCTGTTCAGCTGCTTCCACAAGGGTCTCAACTACGGTCTGGACTTCACTGGCGGTACGCTCATCGAGCTGACCTACGAGCGTCCGGCAGACCTTGCCAAGGTTCGCGAAGAGCTGTTCGGTGCCGGCTACAAGGAAGCTGTGGTACAGAGCTTCGGCGCAACGACTGACCTGCTGGTCCGTATGCCTGGCGATGATCCGCAACTGGGCGCCCAGGTGGCTGACGCACTGCGCAAGGCGCAGGCGGATAACCCGGTGACCGTCAAGCGTGTCGAGTTCGTCGGCCCGCAGGTCGGCGAAGAGCTGCGTGACCAGGGTGGCATCGGCATGCTTCTGGCGCTGGGCGGCGTACTGATTTACCTGGCGTTCCGCTTCCAATGGAAGTTTGCGGTCGGCGCCATTGTCTCGCTGATCCACGACGTGATCGTGACCGTGGGTATCCTGTCGTTCTTCCAGGTTACCTTCGACCTGACGGTACTGGCGGCGGTACTGGCGATCATCGGTTACTCGCTCAACGACACCATCGTGGTATTCGACCGGGTTCGGGAGAACTTCCGTCTGCTGCGCAAGGCATCGCTGATCGAGAACATCAATATCTCTACCACCCAGACCCTGCTGCGTACCATGGCGACGTCGATCTCGACGCTGCTGGCCATCGTTGCCCTGTGGATCTTCGGCGGTGACAGCCTGCACGGTTTCTCC
The DNA here is from genome assembly GCF_047303955.1 of Pseudomonas sp. Pseusp88. Classification (NCBI taxonomy): domain Bacteria; kingdom Pseudomonadati; phylum Pseudomonadota; class Gammaproteobacteria; order Pseudomonadales; family Pseudomonadaceae; genus Pseudomonas; species Pseudomonas sp. Pseusp88. Next base: position 292,370 of record NZ_JBGLYM010000004.1, read on the forward strand.
GTCGCACTGTTCATTGGTGTATTGGCGGGTACCTACTCGTCGATCTATATCGCCAACGTGGTGCTGATCTGGCTGAACCTGACCACTGAGGACCTGATTCCTCCGGTGGTGGCTGACAAGGTGGACGATCGTCCTTAACGGTTGTCCGTCTATTAAAAAAGCGCGAGTGTGAACTCGCGCTTTTTTTTGTGCTCCAAGGCTAGGCAATGCGTAAGAAATTGCGCCTAAGAAGGTCTGGAGGTTCACGTGAACAAGTCGTTGCTAGTTGGTGCTGTATTGGGTGCTGTCGGTGTTACCGCCGGTGGTGCTATTGCCGCCTATAGCCTCGTGAAAAGCGGCCCTGAATATGCGGATGTCGTCGCAGTGGAGCCCATCAAGGAACAAGTCAAAACTCCTCGCGAAGTCTGCAAGGATGTAGCCGTAACTCGTCGCGCGCCGGTCAAGGATGAGCATCAGATCGTCGGTAGCGTGATCGGTGCCGTGGCCGGTGGCTTGCTGGGTAACCAGATCGGCGGCGGTAACGGCAAGAAAATCGCCACGGTGGCCGGTGCGGTCGGTGGCGGCTATGCCGGTAACAAGGTGCAGGAAGGTATGCAGAATCGCGACACCTACACCACCACGCAAACCCGCTGCAACACGGTCAATGACATCAGCGACAAAGTTGTGGGTTATGACGTGAAGTACAAGTTGAATGACAAGTTTGGCCAGGTACGCATGGATCGCGACCCGGGGAGCCAGATTCCGGTGAACAAGGAAGGGCAGTTGATTCTGGGGCAGGCAGGGCAGCCTGCGCAGTAATTGATTGGGTGAAAATGTGTGGGAGCGAATTCATTCGCGAAAGCGGTGGTGCAGGCGATAAGGATGTAATGGCTGTACGGGCCTCTTCGCGAATGAATTCGCTCCCACAACAAATCACCTGTCGTGAGACACAAAAAAACCGGCCAAGGCCGGTTTTTTTGTTCCCGCAACAATCAGCGCTTAAGCGATGCTGGCAGGTGTGGAGCGATGGCTGTCAGCACAGCCTTGAAGCACTTGGTATTGCCGGCAACGATATGGCCTTTCTCAAGGAATTCGTGGCCACCGGTGAAGTCGCTGACCAGACCGCCTGCTTCCTGGATCAGCAGGGCGCCTGCTGCCATGTCCCACTCGGACAGGCCCGATTCCCAGAATGCGTCGAAACGACCGGCAGCCACGTAGGCCAGGTCCAGGCTCGCGGCGCCTGCGCGGCGGATGCCGGCGGTCTGGCCAACGAGGCTGCGGAACATGCCCAGGTAGTTTTCCAGGTTATCCATCTGGTTGTCGCGGAACGGGAAGCCGGTACCCAGCAGGGCGCCTTCCAGGCTCTTGCGCGGGCTGACGCGCAGACGACGGCCATTGAGTGCGGCGCCACGGCCACGGCTGGCGGTGAATTCTTCCTGGCGAACCGGGTCGAGGACTACGGCGTGTTCCAGGCGACCACGGTATTTGCAGGCGATGCTGACCGCGAAGTGCGGGATGCCGCGAACGAAGTTGGTGGTGCCGTCCAGCGGGTCGATGATCCACAGGTAATCAGTGCCTTCGCCGCTGCCCGCGTGCAGGCCGCTTTCTTCGCCGAGGATGCCGTGGGTAGGGTAAGCCTTGCGCAGAGCAGTGATGATGCTCTGTTCAGCTGCGCGATCGACTTCGGTTACGTAGTCTTTTGCGTCTTTTTCGTCGACCTTGATGGTATCCAGGCGCTCGATGGAGCGGAAGATCAATTCGCTGGCGCTGCGGGCGGCGCGCAGCGCGATATTCAGCATGGGCTGCATGGACGTTTCACCTGAGGTTGTTAAAGAGAGCCGGGCATTCTATTGATTGCGGCGGAATATTTCCAGCGTTGCGTTGTCGTTACAGCGTATGAGCGTCGTATGAAATGACCGACGGCCATGCAGGCGTTCATGGCGTTACGCGGGGTGGTTCTGTAAGATTTGTCCCCCCTGATCCCTATATAGAGCGCCTCGCCTTGTTGCAGAACATTCGTGTTGTCCTGGTCGGAACCAGCCACCCCGGCAATATCGGTGGGGCTGCGCGCGCCATGAAAAACATGGGGTTGTCGCGCCTGGTGCTGGTCGATCCCAAGGTGTTCCCATCGCCGGAAGCTTCGGCCCGGGCTTCGGGTGCCGACGATATCCTTCAGCGTACTCAAGTGGTCGCCACCCTCGAGGAAGCGCTGGCCGGTTGCACGCTGGTGTTGGGCACCAGTGCCCGTGATCGCAGTCTGCCGTGGCCTTTGCTCGATCCCCGCGAGTCCGGTGTATTGGTCGCCGAACAAGCGGGTCAGGGCGCCGAAGTGGCGCTGGTGTTTGGTCGTGAGCACGCCGGCCTGACCAATGACGAGCTGCAGCGATGTCATTATCACGTACATATCCCGTCCGATCCGTCGTTCAGTTCCCTCAACCTGGCTGCCGCAGTGCAGGTCCTCAGTTATGAGGTGCGCATGTCGTGGCTGGCAGCCCAGGCCCAGGCGACGCCGGATCAAAGCAATACAGTGACGCCAGTGCGTAACGCCGATCTGGCGACGATGGATGAAATGGAAGGGTTTTACGGACACCTGGAATCGACCCTGGTCGCCATCGGTTTCCTTGATCCTGAAAAGCCTCGTCACCTGATGGCGCGCCTGCGTCGACTCTACGGTCGCAGCGAAGTGGAAAAGTCGGAGCTGAGCATTCTGCGCGGCGTCCTGACCGAGACCCAGAAAGCTGCACGTGGTGAACCTTATAAGCGCAAGGATCAATAATGTTCGAACGTCTGCGAGAAGATATTCAAAGTGTGTTTCATCGTGACCCTGCCGCGCGCAACGCCTTTGAAGTGCTGACCTGCTACCCGGGCATGCACGCCATCTGGCTGCATCGCCTGGGGCATATCCTGTGGCGCAACAACTGGAAGTGGCTGGCGCGCGTAGTCTCGAACTTCGGTCGCTGGCTGACCGGTATCGAGATTCATCCGGGGGCCAAGGTCGGTCGGCGCTTCTTTATTGATCACGGCATGGGCATTGTCATCGGTGAAACCGCCGAGATCGGCAATGACGTGACCCTGTATCAGGGCGTGACCCTGGGCGGCACCAGCTGGAACAAGGGCAAACGCCATCCGACGCTGGAAGATGGTGTAGTCGTGGGGGCGGGCGCCAAGGTGCTGGGCCCGTTCACGGTCGGTGCTGGGGCCAAGATCGGCTCCAATGCGGTGGTCACCAAGGCGGTGCCAGCCGGCGCTACTGCGGTGGGCATTCCGGCGCGGATCATCGTCAAGTCCGACGATGCCGTGGAAGCCAAGCGCAAGGCCATCGCCGAGAAGCTGGGCTTCGATGCCTATGGTGTCAGCGAAGACATGCCCGATCCGGTCGCCCGGGCCATCGGCCAGTTGCTCGATCATCTGCAAGCGGTTGACGGGCGTCTGGAGGGTATGTGCGGGGCTCTGACCAGGCTGGGCAGTGACTATTGTGCCGGGGAGCTGCCCGAATTGCGCGACGAAGTCTTCGACTGCGTGAAGGATGACGCCGAGGCCAAGATCGTTGAGGTCAAGGTCGGCTAGAGGAAAGGCAGCAGCGCATGGGGCATGTCAATGTGCCCCATCGTTTGCTATGCTACTGCCGCTCTTTTGCGCTCAATCCCGACTATTTTGCTTGGTCTTATAGTTGACTTAAATACTCGGGAATAGCATACTCGCTCCTATCCCGAACCCCCGTGGTACACGCCATGCGACTGACTACAAAAGGCCGATACGCTGTGACCGCCATGCTTGATCTGGCGTTGCACGCGCAGCACGGGCCAGTGTCCCTGGCCGATATTTCCGAGCGACAGGGGATTTCCTTGTCCTACCTCGAGCAACTGTTCGCCAAGCTGCGTCGCAGCAATCTGGTTTCCAGTGTCCGTGGTCCGGGAGGCGGCTACCAGCTGTCCCGTGACATGCGTGGCATCCAGGTGGCGCAGGTGGTCGACGCGGTCAATGAATCGGTCGATGCGACCCGTTGCCAGGGCCTTGGCGATTGCCATGCCGGTGACACCTGCCTGACCCACCACTTGTGGTGCGACCTCAGTGCACAGATTCACGAGTTTCTGAGCGGTATCAGTCTGGCCGACCTTGTCACTCGCCGTGAGGTACAAGAAGTCGCCCAGCGCCAGGACCAGCGCCGTTGCTCAAGCAAGACGCCGCAACTGGGTAAGATTGAAACGTCCGCCGTCGAATGAACGCAGATGAATGAGCGGTGCGCCTGCCTGATAGGAGAGATTCAATGAGATTGCCGATTTACCTCGATTATTCCGCGACGACTCCGGTTGATCCGCGTGTCGCCCAGAAGATGAGCGAATGCCTGCTGGTGGACGGAAACTTCGGTAACCCGGCCTCGCGCTCCCACGTTTTCGGCTGGAAAGCCGAAGAGTCAGTCGAGAACGCCCGCCGTCAGGTGGCCGATCTGGTCAACGCCGACCCTCGCGAAATCGTCTGGACTTCCGGTGCAACCGAGTCCGACAACCTGGCGATCAAGGGTGCAGCGCACTTCTACGCCAGCAAAGGCAAGCACCTGATCACCTCCAAGATCGAGCACAAGGCTGTCCTGGACACCATGCGCCAACTGGAGCGTGAAGGCTTCGAAGTGACCTATCTGGATCCGGGCGAAGACGGCCTGATCACGCCGGCCATGGTTGAAGCGGCCCTGCGCGAAGACACCATTCTGGTGTCGATCATGCACGTGAACAACGAAATCGGCACCGTCAACGACATCGCCGCCCTCGGTGAGCTGACCCGCTCCCGTGGCGTGCTGTTCCACGTCGACGCTGCCCAGTCCACCGGTAAAGTCGAGATCGACCTGAGCAAGCTCAAGGTCGACATGATGTCCTTCTCGGCCCACAAGACTTACGGCCCTAAAGGCATCGGTGCGCTGTACGTCAGCCGCAAGCCGCGTGTGCGCATCGAAGCGACCATGCACGGTGGCGGTCACGAGCGCGGCATGCGTTCCGGCACTCTGGCCACCCACCAGATCGTCGGCATGGGTGAAGCCTTCCGTATTGCCAAGGAAGAAATGGCCGCCGAAAACGTGCGCCTGAAAGCCTTGAGCGATCGTTTCTACAAGCAGGTCGAAAACCTGGAAGAGCTGTACGTCAATGGCAGCATGACTGCCCGTGTACCGCACAACCTGAACCTGAGCTTCAACTATGTCGAAGGCGAGTCGCTGATCATGGCGCTCAAGGATCTGGCGGTTTCCTCTGGTTCCGCCTGCACCTCGGCGTCCCTGGAGCCTTCCTACGTCTTGCGCGCCCTTGGTCGTAATGACGAGCTGGCCCATAGCTCGATACGCTTCACCTTCGGCCGCTTTACCACCGAAGAAGAGATCGATTATGCCGCGCAGAAAGTCTGCGAGGCCGTTACCAAGCTGCGCGCCTTGTCGCCGCTGTGGGATATGTACAAAGACGGTGTCGACATCTCCAAGATCGAGTGGGCGGCGCACTAATTCAAGCCGCCTACCGAACGGGTCATGACGGTCCTGCAAGATTGAACATGACCCGCAGAGCGGCACCCTGATGTGAGAGGAAACGAATCATGGCTTACAGCGAAAAGGTCATCGACCACTACGAGAACCCGCGTAACGTCGGCAAGATGGACGCGGAAGATCCAGACGTAGGCACCGGCATGGTCGGCGCTCCGGCGTGCGGCGACGTTATGCGCCTGCAGATCAAGGTCAACGAGCAGGGCATCATCGAAGATGCCAAGTTCAAGACCTACGGCTGCGGTTCGGCTATCGCCTCCAGCTCCCTGGCGACCGAGTGGATGAAAGGCAAGACTCTGGATGAAGCAGAGACCATCAAGAACACTCAGCTGGCCGAAGAACTGGCCCTGCCGCCGGTGAAGATCCACTGCTCGGTACTCGCCGAAGACGCCATCAAGGCCGCCGTTCGCGACTACAAGCAGAAGAAAGGCCTGCTGTAAGCAGCCGCTTTTCCCCACGCTTGCGCTAAGTAAGGAGTTTTCATGTCTATCAGCATGACAGAAGCTGCCGCCAACCACGTACGTCGCTCCCTCGAAGGGCGCGGCAAGGGTGACGGCATTCGTCTGGGTGTTCGCACCACGGGCTGTTCGGGTCTGGCCTATGTGCTGGAGTTCGTCGACGAGGCGGCCGGTGAAGACACCGTGTTCGAGATGTTCGGCGTCAAGATCATCATCGATCCGAAAAGCCTGGTCTACCTCGATGGCACTGAACTGGATTTCGTCAAGGAAGGGTTGAACGAAGGCTTCAAGTTCAACAACCCCAACTCGCGCGGTGAATGTGGCTGCGGCGAAAGCTTCAACGTCTGAGGCTGAACGTGGGTACTCCTTGTCATTTCGCCCTGTTCGATCTCCAGCCCGGTTTCCGCCTGGATCTTGAACAGTTGGCCACCCGCTACCGCGAATTGGCGCGTAGCGTGCACCCCGATCGCTTTGCCGACGCTTCCGAGCGTGAGCAGCGCGTTGCGCTTGAGCGTTCCGCCAGCCTCAACGAAGCCTACCAGACCCTCAAGAGTGCGCCGAAACGGGCGCGTTACCTGTTGGCCATTGGGGGCAGTGAGGTGCCGCTGGAAGTCACCGTGCAAGATCCCGAGTTCCTGATGCAGCAGATGCAATGGCGCGAAGAGCTTGAGGAACTGCAGGACGATGCGGATCTGGCGGGAGTTGCCGTGTTCAAGCGGCGGCTGAAAGTGGCTCAGGAGCAGTTGGGCGAAAGTTTTGCCGCCTGTTGGGATGACGCAGCGCAACGCGACCAGGCCGAACGCCTGATGCGGCGCATGCAGTTCCTCGACAAGCTCTCTTATGAAGTGCGCCAGCTGGAAGAGCGCCTCGACGACTAACCCCGTGTCGCCCTTGGGCGGCGCGCCTGTGATGTTCAGATAAGCATGGCTCTACTGCAGATCGCCGAACCCGGCCAAAGTCCTCAACCCCATCAGCGCCGTCTGGCTGTGGGAATCGACCTGGGCACCACCAATTCGCTGGTCGCTGCGTTACGCAGTGGTCTTTCCGAGCCCCTGGCCGACGCTGAAGGCCGGGTCATCCTGCCTTCGGCCGTGCGCTATCACGCCGATCGTGTGGAAGTCGGGCAGTCGGCCAAGGCTGCCGCGTCCATTGACCCGTTCAACACCGTGCTGTCGGTCAAGCGCCTGATGGGTCGCGGTCTGGCTGACGTCAAGCAATTGGGTGAGCAACTGCCTTACCGCTTCGTCGGCGGCGAATCCCATATGCCGTTCATTGATACGGTGCAGGGGCCGAAAAGTCCGGTGGAAGTCTCGGCCGACATCCTCAAGGTCCTGCGCCAGCGCGCCGAACAGACCTTGGGTGGCGAACTGGTCGGGGCGGTAATCACGGTTCCCGCGTATTTCGATGATGCCCAGCGCCAGGCCACCAAGGACGCTGCGCGTCTTGCCGGCCTGAACGTGCTGCGCCTGCTCAACGAGCCGACTGCGGCTGCCGTGGCCTATGGCCTGGATCAGCATGCCCAGGGCGTTGTAGCTATTTATGACCTGGGTGGCGGTACTTTTGATATTTCCATCCTGCGCCTGACGGGCGGTGTGTTCGAAGTGCTGGCCACCGGTGGCGACAGCGCCCTGGGTGGTGATGATTTCGACCACGCCATCGCCAGCTGGATCGTCAGCTCGGCCGGTTTGTCCGCCGATATCGACCCTTCTGCCCAGCGCAGCCTGTTGCAGGTAGCCTGCGCGGCAAAAGAAGCCCTGACCGACGCGGCGTCGGTTGAAGTTGCCTACGGCGACTGGAAAGGCGAGCTGACTCGCGATGCGTTTAACGGCCTGATCGAGTCGATGCTGGCCCGTAGCCTGAAAGCCTGCCGTCGTGCTGTACGCGATGCCGGTATTGAAATTGAAGAAGTCGAAGCCGTGGTCATGGTCGGCGGTTCGACCCGTGTTCCTCGCGTGCGTGAAGCCGTGGGCGAACTGTTCGGGCGCAAGCCGCTGACCGAAATCGATCCGGATCAAGTGGTGGCCATCGGGGCCGCGATCCAGGCCGATACTCTCGCCGGCAACAAGCGTGATGGCGAAGAATTGCTGTTGCTGGACGTGATTCCGCTGTCCCTGGGGCTGGAAACCATGGGCGGCCTGATGGAGAAGGTGATTCCGCGCAACACCACCATCCCCGTCGCCCGCGGCCAGGACTTCACCACTTATAAAGACGGCCAGACGGCCATGATGATCCATGTCCTGCAGGGTGAGCGCGAGCTGATCAGCGATTGCCGCTCCCTGGCGCGCTTCGAGCTGCGCGGTATCCCGGCGATGGTGGCCGGTGCCGCGAAGATCCGTGTGACCTTCCAGGTTGATGCCGATGGCCTGCTTAACGTGTCCGCCCGTGAGCTGGGGTCGGGCGTCGAGTCGAGCATCCAGGTCAAGCCGTCCTACGGCCTGACCGACGGTGAAATCGCCCGCATGCTCAAGGATTCGTTCCAGTACGCCAGCGACGACAAGGTCGCTCGGGTCCTGCGTGAGCAGCAGGTGGACGCCGAGCGTCTGCTGGAGGCCGTACAGGGTGCCCTGGAGGCTGATGGCGAGCGTCTGCTTGATGCCGAAGAGCGCATGGTCATCGAATTGCAGATGGATGAACTCCGTGAATTGATGCAAGGCACCGATGGTCCGGCCATCGAGCAGCAGACCAAGCGTCTGTCGCAAGTGACCGACGCATTTGCAGCCCGCCGCCTGGATTCGACGGTCAAGGCCGCACTGGCAGGGCGCAATCTGAATGAAATCGAGGAATAACTGATGCCGCAGGTCATATTTCTGCCACACGCCGAGCACTGCCCGGACGGTATGGTTGTCGAGGCCGAGGAAGGCAAATCCATCCTCGAAGTGGCCCACGACAACCATATCGAGATCGAGAGCGCTTGCGGCGGTGTCTGCGCCTGCACCACTTGTCACTGCATCATCCGTGAGGGTTTTGACTCGCTGGAAGAAGCCGACGAGCTGGAAGAGGACTATCTTGATCGTGCGTGGGGCCTGGAAGCGCAGTCACGCCTGGCCTGCCAAGCCAGGGTCGGCAGTGAAGACCTGACCGTCGAGATCCCGAAATATTCGCTCAACCATGCGGCCGAAGCGCCGCATTGATTCAAGGAACGGTCATGAGCCTGAAATGGGTTGATGTACAGGAAATTGCGATTCAGTTGGCCGAAAGGCATCCGGATATCGATCCCCTCTCTGTGAATTTCGTCAAGTTGCGCAATCTGGTCATGGAATTGCCGGATTTCGACGATGTTCCCGACCGAGGCGGAGAAAAGGTACTGGAAGCCATTCAGACCTTATGGATCGAAGAGGCCGACTAACGGTCTGCAACGCATAGCAGTTAGGCAATACTCAAGAACCCGCGTATAATTCGCGGGTTTAATTTTTCGCTTTAATCACAGTTTCTGGAGTTTCACATGGCTGTTCAACGTACTTTCTCGATCATCAAGCCTGACGCCGTTGCTAAAAACGTAATCGGCGAGATCACCACTCGTTTCGAAAAAGCCGGCCTGCGCGTCGTTGCTTCGAAACTCAAGCAACTGTCCAAGGCTGAAGCTGAAGGCTTCTACGCTGAGCACAGCGCTCGCGGTTTCTTCGGCGACCTGGTTGCTTTCATGATCTCCGGTCCGGTTGTTGTTCAGGTTCTGGAAGGCGAAAACGCTATCGCTCTGAACCGCGAGCTGATGGGCGCTACCAACCCTAAAGAAGCTGCTGCCGGCACCATCCGCGCTGACTTCGCCGACTCCATCGACGCCAACGCTGTTCACGGTTCCGACTCGGAAGCCGCTGCTGCCCGCGAAATCTCGTACTTCTTCGCTGCTACCGAAGTAACCGCTCGATAAGACTCTGGTCTACGAGCGAAGGTGAATTCATGACTGAATCGATTGGCAAGACAAACCTGTTGGGGCTGACTCAGCTGGAAATGGAAAAGTTCTTCGACTCGATAGGGGAGAAGCGCTTCCGTGCCGGTCAGGTAATGAAGTGGATTCACCACTATGGTGTCGATGATTTCGACGCCATGACCAATGTCGGCAAGGCCCTGCGCGAAAAGCTCAAGGCCTGTGCCGAGATTCGCGGTCCGGAAGTGGTCAGCGAGGACATTTCCAGCGACGGCACCCGTAAGTGGGTGGTGCGCGTGGCGTCCGGCAGCTGCGTCGAGACCGTCTATATTCCCCAGGGCAAGCGCGGCACCTTGTGCGTTTCGTCCCAGGCAGGCTGTGCCCTGGATTGCAGTTTCTGCTCCACCGGCAAGCAAGGTTTCAACAGCAACCTCACCGCCGCCGAAGTCATCGGTCAGGTGTGGATTGCCAACAAATCCTTTGGCAGCGTCCCGGCGACCGTCGACCGTGCCATCACCAACGTGGTGATGATGGGCATGGGTGAGCCGCTGCTGAACTTCGATAATGTCATTGCCGCCATGCATCTGATGATGGACGACATGGGCTATGGCATTTCCAAGCGCCGTGTGACGCTGTCCACCTCCGGCGTGGTACCGATGATCGATGAGCTGGCCAAGCATATCGACGTCTCCCTGGCCCTGTCGCTGCACGCGCCTAACGATGCGCTGCGCAACCAGCTGGTACCGATCAACAAGAAATACCCGCTGAAAATGCTGCTTGAGTCCTGCCGCAACTACATGTCGGCATTGGGCGAAAAGCGCGTCCTGACCATCGAGTACACCCTGCTCAAGGATGTCAACGACAAGGTCGAGCACGCAGTCGAGATGATCGAGCTGCTCAAGGACACGCCTTGCAAGATCAATCTGATCCCGTTCAACCCTTTCCCGCACTCCGGTTACGAGCGTCCGAGCAACAATGCGATACGCCGTTTTCAGGATCAGTTGCATCAAGCCGGTTTCAACGTCACTGTGCGCACCACGCGCGGCGAAGACATCGATGCAGCCTGTGGCCAGTTGGTGGGCCAGGTCATGGATCGGACTCGCCGCAGTGAACGTTACATTGCTGTGCGTGAGCTGAGTGCCGAGGCCGATGTGGTGCAAAGCGCCGCGCCGCGAAACTGACCGAGAGGGTACCCATGTCTGTGCGTGCTGCGCTGCTGCTGTTGGTCCTGACCTCGCTGGTTGGTTGCGTTTCATCGGGTAATATCGACCCCATGAGCACCAGCAAGGGACGTGACGAGGCACGTGCGGCCTACGTCCAGCTCGGCGTGGGCTACCTGCAGCAGGGGCAGACCGAGCGGGCCAAGGTGCCGCTCAAGAAAGCCCTGGAAATGAACAGCTCCGACCCGGACGCCAACGCCACTCTGGCTCTGGTGTTCCAGGCCGAGATGGAGCCGGAACTGGCCGAGCAGTATTTCCGCAAGGCCCTGTCCAACAGCCATAACGACGCCCGCATCCTCAACAACTACGGCAGCTTCCTGTTCGAGCAGAAGAAGTACAAGGAAGCCTATGAGCGTTTCCAGCAGGCCGCCGAAGACAACCTCTACACCGGTCGTTCACGGGTTTTCGAGAACCTGGGCCTGACCGCCATCCAGCTGGGGCAGCGCGAAACCGCACGCGAACACTTCACCAAGGCGCTGCACCTGGATCGTCAATTGTCACGTTCATTGCTGGAAATGGCTGAGTTGTCTTACGAAGACGGGCAATATGTGCCGGCGCGCGAATACTACGATCGTTTCAGCAAGGTCAGCGAGCAGAACGCGCGCAGCCTGTTGCTCGGTACGCGACTGGGCAAGATCTATGACGATCGCAACAAAGTGGCCAGTTACGGCCTGCTACTAAAAAGACTCTATCCCGGTACGCCGGAATATCAGCAATACCTGTCGGAGCAATGATGAAAGCGGCGCATCCCGAAGTTGTGGCAACCACTCGCATGAATCCTGGAGAAACCCTGCGCCAGGCCCGCGAGAGCAGGAACTGGTCGCTGCCCGATGTGGCCTTGAGGCTCAACCTCACCGTGGCTTCCCTGAGCCACGTCGAGGCCGGTGAATTCGACAAGTTGCCCGGTAACACTTTCGCCCGCGGCTATATCCGTGCCTACGCCAAGCTGCTGGACCTGGATCAGTCCGCGCTGGTCAATCAGTTCGACCAGACCACCGGTACCGACGGCAAGGGCAGCGCTGTACATGCCCTGGGCCGCATCGAAGAACCCGTGCGCCTGTCCCACAATATCCTGCGGATCGTCAGCCTGCTGCTGCTGGTCGTGCTGGTCGGTGGCGGGTTTGTCTGGTGGCAGGATCAAACCTCTTCCCGCGGCAAGGACCAGGGCGGTCTGGCGCTTGAGCATGTGGAAGTGGAAAGCGCCGACGGTACCACGCAGATTCACCCATTGGACGAGCCGGAAGAAGCACCCAAGCCGGTTCAGGACGCGCCTCTGCCACTGAATACCGCGCCGTCTGCAGAAACCGCGACAGCCCCGGCGGCCACTCCGGCTCCGACGGCTCCGGGAACTGCAACCCACGGCACCGCAACGCCGCCAGCTGCACCTGCCCATGTGCCACAAACTGCTGCACCAACGATTGCCACGGCGCCGACCAGCACCGCGCCAACGGCTGCACCGACTACCAGCGAAGCGGCGCCTGCGGTTGAAGTGCCGGCAGGTAATGGTCAGTTGAAGCTGCAATTTGTTGCCGATTGCTGGACCCAGGTCACCGACGGCGGCGGCAAGGTGCTGCTCAGTGGCCTGAAACGCAAAGGCGACAGCGTTGACGTCAATGGCAAGCCGCCGCTGACCGTACGCCTCGGTTACGCCCGCGGCGCCCAGGTGACCTACAACGGTCAGGCAGTCGACGTCGCTCCATTCACCAGTGGCGAGACTGCTCGCCTGAAGCTGGGGCAATAACTCATGCACGGTGAATCTCCGATCAAGCGTCGCGAATCCCGCAAAATCTGGGTTGGCTCGGTCCCTGTCGGCGGTGATGCGCCGATTGCCGTACAGAGCATGACCAACAGCGACACCAATGATGTCGCCGCCACGGTCGCCCAGATCAACCGTCTGGAAGCCGCCGGTGTCGATATCGTGCGCATTTCCGTACCGGACATGGATGCCGCCGAAGCCTTTGGCCGCATCAAGCAATTGGTCAAGGTGCCTCTGGTCGCCGATATCCACTTCGACTACAAGATCGCCTTGCGCGTGGCCGAACTGGGTGTCGATTGCCTGCGGATCAACCCCGGCAACATCGGTCGCGAAGATCGTGTGCGTGCGGTGGTCGATGCTGCCCGTGACCGTGGTATCCCGATTCGCATCGGGGTCAATGCCGGTTCCCTGGAAAAAGACCTGCAAAAGAAATACGGCGAACCGACCCCGGCTGCTTTGGTCGAGTCGGCCCTGCGCCATGTCGAGCACCTGGACCGTCTGGATTTCCAGGACTTCAAGGTCAGCGTCAAGGCCTCTGACGTGTTCATGGCGGTTGAAGCCTACCGTCTGCTGGCCAGGCAAATCATTCAGCCTCTGCACCTGGGCATCACCGAAGCCGGTGGCCTGCGTTCAGGCACAGTGAAATCTGCCGTCGGCCTCGGTATGCTGCTGGCCGAAGGAATTGGCGATACTATCCGCATCTCCCTGGCCGCTGACCCGGTCGAAGAGGTGAAAGTCGGTTACGACATCCTCAAGTCGCTGCACCTGCGTTCCCGTGGGATCAACTTCATCGCCTGCCCGAGCTGCTCGCGGCAGAACTTCGATGTGGTCAAGACCATGAACGATCTGGAAGGGCGCCTTGAAGATCTGCTGGTGCCGCTGGATGTCGCGGTGATCGGTTGTGTGGTCAATGGTCCTGGCGAAGCCAAGGAGGCGCATATCGGCCTCACCGGTGGCACGCCGAACCTGATCTACATCGATGGCAAGCCGGCGCAGAAACTGACCAATGACAATCTGGTGGATGAGCTTGAACGCTTGATCCGGCAGAAAGCGGCCGAAAAAGTCGCAGCCGAAGCGGCGCTCATCGCCCGCGGCTGAGTGTGGCCAATAGAAGATTTCGCTAAGGATTTTTTGTGAGCAAGTCCCTGCAAGCCATTCGTGGCATGAACGACATCCTGCCGGAACAAACGCCGCTGTGGCGCTACTTCGAAGGCACTGTTTCGCGCCTGCTGGATAACTATGGTTATCGCCAGATCCGCATGCCCATCGTCGAGTTCACCGAGCTGTTCAAGCGCTCCATCGGCGAAGTCACCGACATCGTCGAAAAAGAGATGTACACCTTCGAGGATCGCAATGGCGATTCCCTGACCCTGCGCCCTGAAGGTACGGCGGCCTGCGTGCGCGCGGTACTCGAGCACGGTATCACCGGTGGTGGCCAGGTGCAGAAGCTGTGGTACATCGGCCCGATGTTCCGCCACGAGCGTCCGCAGAAAGGCCGTTACCGCCAGTTTCACCAGATCGGGGTCGAAGTCTTCAACCTCGATGGTCCGGATATCGACGCCGAACTGATCGTGCTCACATGGCGCCTGTGGGGCCTGCTGGGTATCCGCAACGCGGTCAAGCTCGAGCTCAACAGCCTTGGCACCAGCGAAGCCCGTGGCCGTTATCGTGACGCCCTGGTCGAATTCCTCTCCAGCCGTCTGAGCGAACTGGACGAAGACAGCCAGCGCCGTCTTAAGACCAACCCGCTGCGCGTGCTCGATACCAAGAACCCGGACACCCAGGCCGTACTGGTGGATGCGCCGAAACTGGCGGATTACCTGGACGAAGAGTCCCGCGTGCATTTCGAAGGCCTGAAAGCGCGTCTGGATGCAGCCGGCATTCCTTATGTGATCAATCCCAAGCTGGTGCGCGGCCTGGATTACTACAGCAAGACGGTTTTCGAGTGGGTCACCGACCAACTCGGCGCCCAGGGCACCGTGTGTGCCGGTGGTCGTTACGACGGTCTGGTCGAGCAGATGGGCGGCAAGCCGACCTCCGGCGTTGGCTTCGCCATGGGCATCGAGCGTCTGGTGCTGCTGCTGGAAACCCTGGAGCAGATCCCGCAAGAGATCTCCCGTCAGGTCGACGTCTACCTTTGTGCCTTCGGCGAAGCGGCCGAGCTGGCTGCCCTGGCCCTGACCGAGCGCGTTCGCGACCAGTTGCCGGACCTGCGCCTGCAAGTCAATGCCGGTGCCGGCAGCTTCAAGAGCCAGTTCAAGAAGGCCGACAAGAGCGGTGCGCTGTTTGCCCTGATCCTCGGTGAAGAAGAACTGGCGCGGCAGATCATCGGTGTCAAACCCCTGCGTGGTCAGGGCGAACAACAAAATATTGCCTGGGATGCTCTGTCCGAGCACCTGGCCGCCTGCGTCGTGCAGGGTTGAGAGCTGATTAACAGCCGATTTAGCGAATAGGAGTATTGGGGTGTCGCGTACCGAAGATGAAGAGCTGGCGGTAATGAAGGACTGGTGGCAGCGCAACGGCAAACCCCTGGTGACTGGCGGTCTGCTGGCGTTGATCGTGTTCTTTGGCTGGCAGGCCTGGCAGAAATATCAGGGCAACCAGACCCAGGGTGCCTCGGCGCTGTATCAGCAACTGCTCGAAACTGCGCTGACGCCAAGCGGTCAGGCTGATATCGGCCGTGTCGCCGACATCGCCGGCAAGCTGAAAAGCGAATACGCTGGGACCGCCTACGCCCAATACGGCAGCCTGTTCGTTGCCAAGGTTGCCGTCGATGCCGGCAAGCTCGATGATGCTGCAGCTGAGCTGAAGACTGTACTCGACAAGCCGGTCAACCCGACCCTGGGCGAAATCGCCCGTGAGCGTCTGGCCCGGATCCTGGCGGCACAGAACAAGACCGAAGATGCGCTGAAACTGCTCGCTGGTGATGCCGACAAGGCGTTCCTGGCCAGTCGTGAAGAGCTCAAGGGTGACCTGCTGGTACAACTGGGTCGCGCTGATGAAGCCCATGCTGCTTACCAGAAAGCTAAATCCGCGCTGTCCGAAGAGGCTGCCGTGGGTGACCTGCAAATGAAACTCGACGACCTGGCCAAAGGGGATGCGTGACGTGATCCGTTGGAAACATGCAGCATTGCTGGCCCTGGCCGTTATGGCCGTGGGTTGCAGCAGCAACAGCAAAAAGGAATTGCCGCCCGCCGAACTGACTTCTTTCAAGGAAGAAGTGGTCCTGCAGAAGCAATGGAGCCGCTCCATCGGTGATGGTCAGGGTAAAACCTACAACATGCTGGTTCCGGCCCTGGATGGCGAGAAGATTTACGCCGCCGACGTCAATGGCGAAGTGGTAGCCATGAACCGCATGACCGGCGACGTGATCTGGAAGAAAGATCTCAAGGTGCCGGTATCCGGCGCAGTCGGCGTGGCGTACGGCATGCTGACCATCGGTACGCTAAAGGGCGAAGTCATCGCCATGGACGCGACCAACGGTGAAGAGAAATGGCGCGCCCACGTCACCAGCGAAGTACTGGCACCGCCAGTCAACAACGGTGATGTGGTCGTGGTACAGACCCAGGACGACCGTGTGGTCGGCTTCGATGCGTCCACCGGCAACCGTCGCTGGATCTACGAAAGCACCCCGGCGGTACTGACCCTGCGCGGCACCAGCGCACCGCTGGTGACCAATCACCTGGCGATTGCCGGTCTTTCCACCGGCAAGGTCGTAGCTTTGGATACCAGCAACGGCGTACCGGTCTGGGAGCAACGTGTTGCCATCCCTCAAGGTCGTTCCGAGCTCGATCGCGTGGTCGATATCGACGGTGGCCTGCTGCTGTCGGGCAATACCATCTACGTCGCCAGCTATCAGGGCCGCGTTGCCGGTCTGGATCTGGAAAGCGGCCGTATTCTCTGGCAGCGTGATGCCTCCAGCTACTCGGGTGTCGCCCAGGGTTTTGGCAGCGTCTACCTGAGCCTGGCCAACGGTTCGGTCGAGGGCGTCGATGAGCGCACCACCACCGGTCTGTGGACCAACGACCAACTGGCCCGTCGCCAGCTGGGTTCGCCAGAGGTTTACTCCAGCTATGTCGCCGTGGGTGACTTCGAAGGCTATCTGCACCTGCTCAGCCAGGTTGACGGTCGCTTCGTCGGTCGCGAGCGTATCGACAGTGACGGCCTGCGTGCCCGGCCGCTGGTGGATGGCAACATGATCTATGTCTACGGCAACAGCGGCAAACTGGAAGCCCTGACGATCAAGTAATGGCTGTCTATGCTCGATGTGAGCCTCCTGCCTGACGCGGGAGGCAGGCGTCGAGCGGCCTTGCCCAGACAAGGCCTGCGACACTCGGTGTGTCGCGCCAAGCTCCGGCCGCTGCTGTGCAGCGGCTTTTGTATTTTCTGAAATAACGAAGTGGAGAGCCGCATGGTTCCCGTAATCGCCCTGGTGGGCCGACCGAACGTCGGCAAGTCCACCATGTTCAACCGCCTGACCAGGACTCGTGACGCCATCGTCGGCGATCTGTCCGGTCTGACCCGTGATCGCCAATACGGTGAGGCTAAGTGGCAGGGGCGCTCCTACATCCTGATCGACACCGGTGGTATTTCCGGCGATGAGCACGGCATGGACGAAAAGATGGCCGAGCAGTCGCTGCTGGCCATCGAAGAAGCCGATGTTGTGCTGTTCCTGGTCGATGCCCGCGCCGGTTACACCGCTGCGGACCAGATGATTGGCGAGCACCTGCGCAAGCGCAACAAGCGTTCCTACGTGGTCGCCAACAAGATCGACAACATCGATCCTGAGCTGGCCCGCGCCGAATTCAGCCCGATGGGCCTCGGTGACGCCATTCCGGTAGCCGGCGCCCATGGCCGTGGCATCAGCCAGATGCTGGAAATCGCCCTGCGCGATTTCCCCCGTGACGAGCAAGAGCCTGAAGAGGGCGAAGCCGAGCACGTCGCCGAAGGCGAGGAAGCCAAGCGCATCCCTGGCCCGAGCGAAAAAGACGGCATCAAGATCGCCATTATCGGCCGTCCGAACGTCGGCAAATCGACCCTGGTCAACCGCATGCTCGGTGAGGACCGGGTCATCGTCTATGACGAGCCTGGCACCACCCGCGACAGTATCTACATCCCGTTCGAGCGCAACGACGAGAAGTACACGCTGATCGACACGGCCGGTGTGCGCAAGCGCGGCAAGATCCACGAGGAAGTCGAAAAGTTCTCGGTGGTCAAGACGCTGCAGGCGATCAAAGACGCCAACGTGGTCATCTTCGTCATGGACGCCCGGGAAGGCGTGGTCGATCACGACCTCAACCTGCTGGGCTTTGCCCTGGAAGCCGGGCGCGCCCTGGTTATCGCACTGAACAAGTGGGATGGCATGGTGCCGAGCGAACGCGATTTCGTGAAGACCGAGCTGGAACGCCGGTTGTTCTTCGTCGACTTCGCCGATATCCACTTCATCTCGGCCCTGCACGGCACGGGCGTGGGTAACCTGTATCAGTCGGTGCAGAATTCGTTCAAGTCGGCGGTTACCCGCTGGCCGACCAGCCGCCTGACCCAGATCCTCGAAGACGCCGTCAGCGAGCATGCTCCGCCGATGGTGGGCAGCCGCCGCATCAAGCTGCGCTATGCGCACCTGGGTGGTGCCAACCCGCCGCTGATCGTGATCCACGGTAATCAGGTCGAGAAAGTACCCAAGTCGTACGTGCGCTATCTGGAAAACACTTATCGCCGCGTCCTGAAGCTGGTCGGCACGCCGATCCGCATCGAATTCAAGGGCGGCGAGAACCCGTACGAAGGCAACAAGAACACGCTGACAGACCGCCAGGTCAACAAGAAGCGTCGAATGATGTCGCACCACAAGAAAGCCGACAAGAAGCGCCGCGATAAGCGTTGATTCTGTAAAAGGCTTTCTCGGAAAAAGGCGCCAATGGCGCCTTTTTTTATGCTTGCGCTATGGGCTATCCTGCCTGACCCGTGCCGCTGTGGAGCCGGGTGTACCGCAGGGAAAGGCTCGATGATCAGCAGCAAATTGCCCAACGTGGGCACCACCATTTTTACCGTGATGTCCCAGCTCGCCGCCGAGACCGGGGCAATCAACCTGTCCCAGGGCTTCCCGGATTTCGACGGCCCGCAAGCCTTGCGCGATGCGCTTAGCCGCCATGTTGCCGAAGGCCATAACCAATACTCGCCAATGACCGGCCTGCCTGCATTACGCCAGCAGATTGCAGCGAAGATCGCCCGCAGCTATGGCCGCAAGGTTGATCCGGACAGCGAAGTCACGGTCACCCCAGGCGCGACCCAGGCGATTTTCTGCGCCATCCAGACGGTAATCCGCCCTGGCGACGAAGTGATTGTCTTCGATCCTTGCTATGACAGCTATGAGCCTTCAGTCGAACTCGCGGGTGGCCGGTGCGTGCATGTGCAACTGGGCATCAATGATTTTGCCATCGATTGGCAGAAGCTCAGCGATGCGTTGAGCCCGCGCACGCGCATGATCATCATCAATAGCCCGCACAACCCCAGCGGCGCCCTGATCACCCGTGCCGAACTCGATCAACTGGCGGCATTGATCGCCAATCGCGATATCTATCTGGTCAGCGACGAAGTCTACGAGCATCTGGTATACGACGGCGTCCAGCATGCCAGTGTACTGGCCCATGAAGAGTTGTATCAGCGCGCCTTCGTGGTCAGCTCGTTCGGCAAGACCTATCACGTCACCGGCTGGAAAACCGGCTACGTGGTCGCGCCGCCAGCCTTGACCGCCGAGCTGCGCAAGATTCACCAGTTCGTCAGCTTCTGTGGCGTAACCCCGCTGCAATGGGCCCTGGCCGACTTCATGGCCGCCCACCCGGAGCACGTCGAAGAACTGCCGGCGTTCTATCAGGCCAAGCGGGATTTCTTCTGCGACCAACTGGCGGCGTCGCGCTTTACCTTCAATCGGGTCGGCGGCACCTATTTCCAGCTGGTGGACTATTCGCAGATCCGCCCGGACCTCAACGACGTAGACATGTCTCTGTGGATGACCCGTGAACACGGTGTTGCCAGTATTCCCGTGTCGGTTTTCTATCAGAACCCACCCGAAGGACAGCGCATCATTCGCCTGTGCTTCGCCAAGCGCGAGGAGACGCTGCGCCAAGCAGCAGAGAAACTATGCGTGATCTAAGCGAGTTACCCGATCTCAAGGTGGTGCTGGTCCAGACCACCCTGGCCTGGCATGACCGCCAGGCCAACCACGAACACTTCGATGCCTTGCTCGATCAGGCCGAAGGCGCCGACCTGGTGATCCTGCCGGAAATGTTCACCACCGGCTTCAGCATGGAGTCGGAGTTGCTGGCCGAGCCGGAAAACGGCCCGACCGCCGCCTGGATGCTGGCCCAGGCCAGGCGCCTGAACGCCGTGGTCACCGGCAGCGTGATTGTCCGCGCCGCCGATGGCAGCCATCGCAATCGCCTGCTGTGGGCACGCCCCGACGGTGAGTTGCAGCACTACGACAAGCGCCACCTGTTCCGCATGGCCGGTGAGCACAAGCACTACAGCCCCGGCGAGCGTCAGGTGCTGTTCGAGCTCAAGGGTTGGCGTGTGCGACCACTGATCTGCTACGACCTGCGCTTCCCGGTATGGAGCCGTTCGGCCCAGGACACCGACCTGCTGATTTACACCGCCAACTGGCCCGGTGCTCGTCGCTTGCACTGGAATCGTCTGCTGCCAGCCCGGGCCATCGAAAACCTGTGTTATGTCGCGGCGGTCAATCGTATCGGCACCGACGGCAAAGGCTTTGCCTATACCGGTGACAGTCAGGTCCTGGACTTCCAGGGTGAAAGCCTGTTCGGTGCCGGGGAGGCCGACGGTGTTTTCGAGGTCACCCTGAGCGCCACGGAACTCGCGGCCTACCGCTCAAGGTTTCCGGCATATCTCGACGCTGATACATTCGAGATACACTAATTAGCTACAGTTATGGGGAGCTGGGGTCGATATTAGCCATATCAATCAGGAGGCTCCCCAAGTGACGACCATCAGCACCTCATCCCTCAGCTTGTACTCGTCTTCGTTCACCGTTTCGGTGAAGAGCAACACGACCGACGACACCACCGCAACTGACTCCAGCAGCACCTCTTCGACTACGGCCACTGCCGATGTGAGCGGCGCCAAGGCGTCTTCCAGTGGTGGTGCGGCGGGTGGCGGTGGCGGCGGTTCGTCGTCCAGCACGGCGACCCAGGAAAGCATCGCGAAGCTGGAAGCGCAGATCAAGGAAACCCAGAAGCAGTTGCAGGAGCAGCAACAACAGCTCGCTGCTGCCCAGGCTGCCAAAGGCTCCGACGAGGAGAAGCAGCAAAAGGTCATGGCTGCACAAAGCCAGATCGCCAGTACCACGGCGACCCTGTCGACCCAGCAGGCGGCGTTGATGCAACTGGAAAGCAGCGGCGGTATCGACACCACCGCCTGAGTCGTTTTCAAAGCGATACCCGTTACGACACAAGATGCTCGCAACCTAAGGTTGCGGGCTCTTTATCTTGCGCTCGATTCAAGTTCTGCCGGTATTGGTCGATAGCCGCTCTACATAACAGGAGTTCGCTATGACCACTATCAATACGAGTTCGCTGAACCTCTACAGCAGCCCTTTCACGCTTGCCTCGAAAGCCGATCAGGACAAAGCCAACGCCGATGCCACTACAGTGGGCGTGAATCTGAAAGCTACCGTGTCCAAGCCGGCCCAGAACACCAATGGCTCGGGTGCCAAGAGTTCCGGCGGTTCGCCTGCCGAGCAGGCCATCGAGCAGTTGAAGGAGCGGATCAAGGAGACTCAGAAACGTCTGCAAGAGCAAATGAAGCAGTTGGCGGCCGCGCAGCAGTCCAAGGCGCCGGAAGAGATCAAGGCCCAGCAGGTCATGGCGATCCAGCAGCAGATCTCCGGTACCACCGCTGAGTTGGGTGCCGAGCAGGCAGCGTTGATGCAGATGATGCAGGACCAGGCCAAGGGCAGCGTCAATACCACGGCTTGATCGAGCGGTACAAAATCCGAGTTCTATGTCTGGGGGTTCCCCCCAGACATAGAATCTCCCACAGTAGCGTGTGTATATCATCGGGTCTGTGGGAGCGGATTCATCCGCGAAGGGGCCCGTACATCCAACACATTGGCGGTGTCCGGAATAAAGCTTTCGCGAATGAATTCGCACAGTAGCGCGTGCATATCGTCGGATCTGTGGGAGCGGATTCATCCGCGAAGGGGCCAGTACATCCAACACATTGGCGGCGTCAGAAATAAAGCTTTCGCGAATGAATTCGCTCCCACAAAAGCGCGATATATCTCAGTGGGTTATGCCGTATTGGTACGAGCTTCCTGACTGCCAGAACCCACGAATAAAAAAGGCCCTGAAAAGGGCCTTTTTTTGTCACCGCAGCTTTTAAGCCGCCTTGGCCTGAGCCTGGCTCAACGCGCGGTTAAGGGCGCTGAACAGTGCCTTGAAGCTGGCGGTGGTGATATTTTCATCGATCCCCACGCCGTGCACCGCGCGTTCACCATTGACCCGCAGTTCGATGTAGGCAGCGGCCTTGGCCGTGGTGCCCACGCCGATGGCGTGTTCGTTGTAGTCCATGATCTCAACCGGAACCGGCAGGCCAGCTACCAGGGCTTCCAGGGCGCCATTGCCCTTGCCGCGCCAGGTCAGGTTGGTTTCGCCCTGACCGGTGCTGGACACCTCCACTTCCACAGCGCTATGGCCGTTTTCTTCCTGCAGGCGATGGCTGACCAGCGCATACGGGGTGTTGGCTTGCAGGTACTCGCTGTGCAACAGGGCGTAGATTTGTTGCGCGGTCATTTCCAGGCCCAGGCGGTCGGTTTCACCCTGCACGACCTGGCTGAACTCGATCTGCATGCGGCGGGGCAGGGCGATGCCGTATTCCTGCTCCAGCAGATAGGTGATGCCACCTTTGCCCGACTGGCTGTTGACGCGAATCACTGCCTCGTAGCTGCGGCCGATATCGGCCGGGTCGATCGGCAGGTAAGGCACTTCCCAGACGCCGTCTTCCTTCTGCTGGGCAAAACCCTTGCGGATGGCGTCCTGGTGCGAGCCGGAGAATGCGGTGTGAACCAGGTCGCCGACGTAAGGGTGGCGCGGGTGAACCGGAATCTGGTTGCACTCTTCGACGACCTTGCGCACGCCGTCGATGTCGGAGAAGTCCAGTTGCGGGTTCAGGCCCTGGGTGTACATGTTCAATGCCACGGTTACCAGGTCAACGTTGCCGGTACGCTCGCCGTTGCCGAACAGGCAGCCTTCGACGCGATCTGCACCGGCCATCAGGCCCAGCTCGGTCGCAGCAACGCCGGTACCACGGTCGTTGTGGGTGTGCAGGCTGATCAGCACGCTGTCACGACGGGTGATATTGCGGCAGAACCATTCGATCTGGTCGGCGTAGATATTCGGCGTAGCCACTTCAACAGTGGCCGGCAGGTTGAGGATCACCTTGTTCTGCGGTGTGGCATTCCACACTTCGATGACCGCGTCGCAGACTTCCTTGGCGAACTCCAGCTCGGTGGCGCTGAAGGTCTCAGGGGAGTATTCGAACTGCCATTGGGTTTCCGGCTGCTGGGCGGCGTATTTGACGAACAGCTTGGCAGCGTTGACGGCGATCTCTTTCACACCGGCCTTGTCCTGATTGAAGACAATGCGGCGGAAGGACGGCGACGTGGCGTTGTACAAGTGCACGATGGCCTTTTTCGCGCCGCGCAGGGATTCGAAGGTACGGGCGATCAAGTCTTCACGGGCCTGGGTCAGCACCTGGATGGTGGTGTCATCCGGGATGTGGCCGTCTTCGATCAGGGTGCGGACGAAGTCGAAGTCAGTCTGGGAGGCTGCCGGGAACGACGCTTCGATTTCCTTGACGCCGACCTGGACCAGGGTTTTCCAGAAACGCAGTTTCTTCACCGCGTCCATCGGCTCGATCAGCGACTGGTTGCCGTCGCGCAGGTCGGAGCTGCACCAGATCGGCACTTCGGTGATGGTCTTGGACGGCCAGGTGCGATCAGGCAAGTCGATGACAGGGAACGCACGGTACTTGGTCGAAGGGTCTTTGAGCATGGTCATGGAAACAATCCTTTGGTACTGAAGAGGCCGAGAAGAGGCGGCCACCGTATGAAATGAAGACAGGGGCGAGGCACCGCGATCTAGCTTGGCAGTCGGGCACTGACCAGGCTGAGGCAGCGATGCTGGCGCAACAGAATGAGGGTCTGAGAGGTTTTCATAAGCCCAACCGTACCCATTGGGGTGAAAGTTGGCAAGCTCTTGCGAAAAATTGGGAAAGGCTCCTCAAATTTTCCTTATGGCGGGATTTAATCGCGTCATGTCCCGGCTAACTGTAGATTTGTTGCGCGGTATTTTCAGGTCGCGCAACAGCTTCTTCATCTCAAGGCTGGAAGGCGCCAATAAAGATCGCCGGATCAACCCGCGCATCATTGAGGCTGATATTCCAATGCATATGCGGCCCGGTCGCGCGGCCGGTGGAGCCGACACGACCGACTACGCCTCCACGGGGCACGGCATCGCCGACCTTCACATCGATCTTCGACATATGACAGAACATGCTGATGAAGCCCTGGCCATGGTCGACGAATACGGTATTGCCATTGAAGAAGTAGTCACCAATCAGAATTACCTTGCCAGCGGCCGGCGACTTGATCGGTGTGCCGGCCGGTACGGCGAAGTCCAGGCCCGAGTGCGGGTTGCGTTCTTCGCCGTTGAAGAAGCGGCGCACGCCGAACTTGCTCGACAGCGGGCCGTCCACGGGTTTGTCGAGGATCAGGTTGCTTGGCGTGACCGGGCTGAAGCTGCGGTAGGCGGCGAACTGCAGGGCCTGTTCTTTCTCGATGCGCTTGAGGTCCTGGGGTTCGGGATTGACCTGACGCTTGTTCTGCAACGTGATGTGCTGTTCCGGGTATTTCTTGCTGCCGACCACGAAGCTCAACTGGCGGCCGCCGCTGGCGAGTTGTTGATTGCCGGGCTTGAGGGTCAGTGGCAGGCCGACAATGGCCAGCCAGTGACTGTCCTGTTCCTTGACCACCAATACCTGTTTGCCCTGGAAGGTGGCCTTGGGGGCCTGGGCGGCGGCACCGAGGTCGATCACTGCCACGCCACCGGGCACCGGCTTGTTCAGCGCGCGGCTTATATAGCTGTCGGCGTAGGCGGGCAGGGCCAGGCACAGGGCGAACAGAGGGGCAATAACACGCAGCATGGCTTGGCTCAATCCAGTAAAGAAAGGGTGACAGGTGTCAGGTGATTGTCTTCGACCCGCACTTGCAGCTCGCCTTCACCCAGGCGGGCGGTCAGGCGCTGGCCGGGTCGGGTCTGTTCAGCGCGGCGTATGGCATGGCCGCGTTCGTCGAGCAGGATGCTGTAGCCACGGCCCAGAGTTGCCAGGGGGCTGACGACATTCAACGTCTGAACTTGATTCTGCAATTGCAGGCGGCGGGTCTTGAGGTTCTCGCGGATAGCCCGGGGCAGGCGCTCGGCCAGTACGTCCAGGCGCTGCCGCAGGAAGGCCAGGGTGCGGCCCGGATGCTGGGCGCCAAGGCGGCTTTGCAGATGGGCCAGACGCACTTGACGTTTGTGGCCCTGCTGCTCGAAGGCGCGACGCAGGCGCAGGTCCAGGTCATCGAGGCGCTGGGCCTGTTGACGCAGGCGTTCGCCGGGATGACGCAGGCGCCGCGATACACCTTCCAGGCGCAGGCGATCACGCATCAGGCGATCCTGCATGCGGCTGATCAGGCGTCGTTGCAGGTTTTCCACGCGGCGATGCAGGTCGCTGGTATCAGGGGCAAGCAGTTCGGCAGCGGCAGAGGGCGTCGGCGCGCGGACGTCGGCGACGAAATCGCTGATCGACACATCGGTTTCATGGCCGACCGCGCTGACAATCGGCGTGACGCAGGCATCAATGGCCCGGGCCACGGCTTCTTCGTTGAAGCACCACAGGTCTTCCAGAGAGCCGCCGCCGCGGGCCAGGATCAGGGCATCGAAGCCACGGGCGTCGGCCAGCTTGAGGGCGCGCACGATCTGGTTGATGGCTTCGCGGCCCTGAACGGCGGTGGGAATCAGGGTCAGTTCGACCTGGGGCGCGCGGCGGCGAAAAACACTGATGATGTCGCGAATCACCGCACCGGTAGGTGAGCTGACAATGCCGATACGCTGCGGATGCAGGGGCAGGGCCACCTTGCGCTCGGCACTGAACAGGCCTTCGGCGTTGAGCTTGTCCTTGAGTGCCTCGAAGGCCAGACGCAGGGCGCCATCACCGGCCGGTTCGACGGTATCCAGGATCAACTGGTAATCGCCACGGCCTTCGAACAGCGAGACCTTGCCACGCACCTTGACCTGCAGACCGTCCTTCAGCGCCTGCCGCACCCGTGCCGCACTCTGGCGGAACAGCGCGCAACGCACCTGGGCGCCGGAGTCCTTGAGGGTAAAATACACATGGCCCGAAGCGGGGCGCGACAGGTTGGATATCTCGCCCTCGACCCAGATATTGCTGAACACATCTTCCAGCAACACCCGGGCACGGCCGTTGAGCTGGCTGACGGTAAGGACTTCCCGGTCGAGGCCGAGTCTTGCGAAGGGGTCTTTGATCATGTGCGGCATCATAAAGGCATTGCCGGGGAATGGGTATAATCCGCGGCCAGTCGTCTGTGGGAGCGAATTCATTCGCGAAGAGGCCGGTACATTCGATATGGCTTCAGTGTCTGGGATACCGCTTCGCGGATGAATCCGCTCCCACAAAACGCACCTTCATATATAGAAGCGCACACGGCACAGGTTTTTAAATGAACACCCAAAGCATTATCGTCCCGCAGATTTCCTCCTTCCCCGGCCATGAAGCCCGGGCGCGGTTGATCCTGCGCTGGCTGGTGAAACTCGATGTGGTCGAGGAGCAGCTCAGCACCTGCGGGCGAACCTACAACAAGATGGCCTACGCCATCGCCCCCGGCGCCCGCCGCGTGGTGGAGCACCCCGAGGCGCTGCCGTTCGGCCAGACAGTCAATGGCCTGGAGATCGTCACCAGGCGCTGCATCTATACCCCGCTCAAGGATTTTGCCGAGGAAGCCGGTTGCCCGGAGTGCCGCCGCGAGATCGGCGAGGCGCTGTTCGACAGCCTGGAAGACTGGATGCCCGGCCATACCGATAACTTCACCTGTCCGGAATGTCGTCATGAGGATGACATCAATGGTTTTCTGTTTCTCGAGCCCTGCGGCTTCTCAAACCTGGGTTTTATCTTCAATGACTGGCTGCAAGCCTCGTTCAAGCAAAGCTTTCTCGATGAATTTGCCGAACGCCTGGACCGTCCTGTTTCCTGGGTAAAAGTACATTTATAAGGTAATCGTGAATTAGCCTGAGGTTTACATTGAGTGAAGGGGGGTGTCTGGGTATAATGGCGCGCTTCCAATTTCCCGCCTGGGAGCCCCCGCGATGCTGCGTATCAGCCAAGAAGCCCTTACTTTCGACGACATTCTCCTTGTGCCCGGTTATTCCGAGGTACTGCCTAATGAAGTCAGTCTGAAAACCCGTTTGACCCGTGGCATCGAACTGAATATCCCCTTGGTCTCCGCTGCGATGGACACCGTGACTGAAGCCCGTCTGGCCATTGCCATGGCTCAGGAAGGCGGTATCGGTATCATCCACAAGAACATGACCATCGAGCAGCAGGCTGCCGAAGTTCGCAAGGTCAAGAAGTTCGAAGCCGGTGTGGTCAAGGACCCGATCACCATCGAGGCCGACGCCACTGTGCGCGACCTGTTCGAACTGACCCGTCAGAACAACATTTCCGGTGTACCGGTCCTGCACAATGGCGACCTGGTCGGCATCGTGACGTCCCGCGACATTCGCTTCGAAACCCGTCTGGATATCCCCGTCCGCGAAGTGATGACGCCCAAAGAGCGTCTGGTCACCGTGCGCGAAGGCGCCGACAAGTACGAAGTGCGCGAACTGTTGCACAAGCACCGTCTGGAAAAAGTCCTGATCGTTGATGGCAACTTTGCCCTCAAGGGCATGATGACCGTCAAGGACATCGAAAAATCCAAGGCCTACCCGCTGGCCAGCAAGGACGACCAGGGTCGTCTGCGCGTTGGTGCCGCTGTCGGTACCGGCAAGGACACCGGTGAGCGTGTTTCCGCACTGGTCGCCGCCGGTGTTGACGTGGTGGTGGTCGACACCGCCCACGGTCACTCCAAAGGCGTGATCGACCGCGTTCGCTGGGTCAAAGAGAACTTCCCTGAAGTCCAGGTCATCGGTGGCAACATCGCCACGGGCGCTGCTGCCAAGGCACTGGTTGCCGCTGGCGCCGATGCGGTCAAGGTCGGTATCGGCCCTGGCTCGATCTGCACCACGCGCATCGTTGCCGGTGTCGGCGTGCCGCAGATCAGCGCCATCGCCAACGTCGCCGAAGCCCTTGAAGGCACCGGTATTCCCCTGATCGCCGACGGCGGTATCCGCTATTCCGGCGACCTGTCCAAGGCCATCGTTGCCGGCGCAAGCTGCGTGATGATGGGTTCGATGTTCGCCGGTACTGAAGAAGCGCCGGGCGAAATCGAACTGTTCCAGGGCCGCTCCTACAAGGCTTACCGCGGTATGGGTTCGCTGGGCGCCATGTCCCAGGCCCAGGGGTCTTCGGACCGCTACTTCCAGGACTCGTCCGAAGGCGCCGAGAAGCTGGTGCCGGAAGGTATCGAAGGCCGTGTGGCCTACAAGGGTTCGCTGGCAGCGATCATCCATCAACTGATGGGCGGCCTGCGCTCCTCCATGGGCTACACCGGCAGCGCCGACATCGAAGAGATGCGTACCAAGCCTGAGTTCGTCCGCATCACCGGTGCCGGCATGGCCGAATCCCACGTGCATGACGTACAGATCACCAAAGAAGCGCCGAACTACCGCGTAGGTTGAGCCTTCAAGCAAATCGTTAAGCAACCGGGGCTGTTTTATTCAGCCCCGAGTTGTTTCTGAATCACGACAGTTACTGATTGACTTAGACGAGACTGAATCATGGCCCTCGACATTCACGCTCACCGTATCCTGATCCTCGACTTCGGTTCTCAGTACACCCAGCTGATCGCTCGCCGCGTGCGTGAAATCGGTGTGTACTGCGAGCTGCACCCGTTCGACATGGACGATGAAGCCATTCGCCAGTTCGCTCCCAAAGGCGTGATCCTCGCCGGCGGTCCCGAGTCCGTGCACGAAGCCAACAGCCCGCGCTGCCCGCAAGCAGTGTTTGATCTGGGCGTGCCGGTCTTCGGCATCTGCTACGGCATGCAGACCATGGCCGAGCAACTGGGCGGCAAGGTAGAAGGCTCCGACCTGCGTGAGTTCGGTTACGCCCGTGTCGATGTGGTCGGCAAGAGCCGCCTGCTCGATGGCATCGAAGACCACATCGACGCCGATGGCCTGTTCGGCCTCGACGTGTGGATGAGCCACGGTGACAAGGTCACCAGGATGCCCGAAGAATTCCACATCCTGGCCAGCACCCCGAGCTGCCCGATCGCTGGCATGGCCGACGACACCCGCGGCTACTACGGCGTGCAGTTCCACCCGGAAGTGACCCACACCAAGCAGGGCGGTCGCATCCTGTCGCGCTTCATCCTCGATATCTGCGGCTGTGAAGCGCTGTGGACGCCGTCGAAGATCGCTGAAGACGCCATCGCCACCATCCGTGCCCAGGTCGGCACCGACAATGTCCTGCTGGGCCTGTCCGGCGGCGTTGACTCCTCCGTTGTCGCAGCCCTGCTGCACAAGGCTATCGGCGACCAGCTGACCTGCGTCTTCGTCGACAACGGCCTGCTGCGCCTGCACGAAGGTGAGCAAGTGATGGCCATGTTCGCCGAGAACATGGGCGTCAAGGTGATCCGCGCCAACGCCGAAGAGCAGTTCCTCAACAATCTGGCGGGCGAGAGCGATCCGGAGAAGAAGCGCAAGATCATCGGCCGCACCTTCATCGACGTGTTCGATGCCGAATCCTGCAAGCTGGACAACATCAAGTACCTGGCCCAGGGCACCATCTATCCGGACGTGATCGAGTCGGCTGGCGCGAAAAGCGGCAAGGCCCACGTGATCAAGTCGCACCACAACGTGGGCGGCCTGCCGGAAGAAATGAACCTGAAACTGGTCGAGCCCCTGCGCGAACTGTTCAAGGACGAAGTCCGCCGTCTGGGTCTGGAACTGGGCCTGCCCTACGACATGGTCTACCGCCACCCATTCCCGGGCCCGGGCCTGGGCGTGCGGATCCTCGGTGAAGTGAAGAAGGAATACGCCGACCTGCTGCGTCGCGCCGACCATATCTTCATCGAAGAACTGCGCAAGGCCGACTGGTACCACAAGGTCAGCCAGGCCTTCGTCGTGTTCCAGCCCGTCAAATCCGTCGGCGTCGTCGGCGATGGTCGCCGCTACGCCTGGGTTGTGGCACTGCGCGCTGTAGAGACCATCGACTTCATGACCGCACGTTGGGCACACCTGCCTTACGAACTGCTGGAAACCGTCAGTGGCCGGATCATCAACGAGATCGAAGGGATTTCCCGCGTGACTTACGATGTGTCGAGCAAGCCGCCGGCGACTATTGAGTGGGAATGATAGGCGCCCGGCACTGACCGGCACCCACCAGCAAGAAACACCCCGAAGCCCGCTTGATTGCGGGCTTTTGGCTTTTTGGGGCCGGCGTCAGCATCCCCCTAAGCCGAAGCATCCCGTTCGGCAAAGATACTCGCCATTTGCGCCGCATTCTCCGTGCCCCAAGTGCACAGCGGGATGATCGCTTCAGCCAGGCTGCGACCCAGCGGGGTGAGGGCGTAGTCGACGCGTGGCGGCACTTCCTTGTAGTCGGTTCGCGACAATACCCGGTCGGCCTCCAGATCCTTCAAAGACTGAATCAGCACCTTGTCGCTGACGCCGGGGATCAGGCGTTTGAGCTCGCCGTAGCGTTTCGGGCCGTTGCGCAGGAAAAACAGGACCAACGGTTTCCACTTGCCCGAGATGATGCGCAGCGTGGCGTTGAGCCCGCAGCCGGTGTCGCAGATTTCCGTAGATTTCGTCATTTTTTCCATACTTACCAAAATGTGCATACTGGTCGTTAGGTTATCAGCTCTGCATACTCGTCCTCAAGCAAGCAGCTGTGCTTGCGCACAACTCCAACGAGGATGCACGACATGACCAGACTGAATGGCAAGACTGCGGTAATCACCGGTGGCGCTACCGGCATCGGCTTCGCTGCGGCAAAGCGCTTCATTGAGGAGGGCGCCTTTGTCTTTATCTTTGGCCGCCGCCAGGAGGCCCTCGACACCGCCGTGGCTGACCTCGGGCCTAATGCCCGGGCGGTGAAGGGCTCGGTTTCCGAACCGGATGACCTCGACCGACTCTTTGCTGCGGTGAAGGCCGAGCGTGGCACCCTCGATATCGTTTTCGCCAATGCCGGGGCGGGCAGTCCGCTGGCGCTGGGCCAGATCACCGGCGAGCACATTGACGAGACCTTCGATACCAATGTGAAGGGCTCGATTTTCACGGTGCAGAAGGCGTTGCCGCTGATGGGGCAGGGCGGTTCGATCATCCTTACCGGCTCAAGCGCCGGCACCACGGGCGCCCCGGCATTCAGTGCCTACAGCGCGAGCAAGGCGGCGGTGCGTAACCTGGCGAAATCCTGGGCGGAAGACCTGAAGGGCACTGGCATTCGGGTCAACGTGCTGTCGCCCGGGCCGACGGCAACCGAACTGGCCAAGGCCGCGCTGGGCGAGGAGGGCATGAAGGTTTTTGCGGCGATGAATCCGCTGCAGCGTATGGCTGAACCTTCGGAGCTGGGGGCGGCGGCGGCGTTTCTGGCGTCGGCGGACAGCAGTTTCATGACTGCCAGTGAGCTGGCGGTTGATGGTGGGTTGGCGCAGATCTGAGGACGGTGTAAGGCAGGGAAATCCGGCCCTGTCTCTGACACCGCGTTATCGAATAGCAAACACAGAGCCCGTAGGAGTCGGCTTGCTGGCGATGGGATCAGATCATTCGCTGAAGCTATTGCGAGTGCTTCGCACTCGAACACCAGCAAGCCGGCTCCTACAAAAAGATAAATACCAAAGCAAGAATCGGAGCGTGTAGCTTCAAGCCGACTGGCATCGTGCATCGCATCATCCCAAGGAGAGTTGCCATGCACGTTACCGCCCACCCGTCCATTCTGTATTTCGGTACGCCCGTTGCTTTGCTCAGCACCGTCAATGAGGACGGCACCGCCAATCTGGCGCCGATGTCTTCGGTGTTCTGGCTTGGTTGGCGGTGCTTTCTCGGCCTTCAGGGCAATTCCCAGACCACCGAGAACATCCGCCGTACCAAACAGTTTGTGATCAATCTGCCTTCACCGGCCCAGGTCTCGGCCGTTGATCGTCTGGCGCGCACGACGGGTTCCAATCCGGTGCCTGAAGACAAGATCGTGCGTGGCTATCATTTTGTTAAGGATAAGTTCGCCATCGCCGGACTGACCAAAGCCCCATCGGAAACGGTGCTCGCGCCCCGGGTCGCCGAGTGTCCGGTGCAGTTGGAGGCGGTTCTGGAACATGAGAACGGCTATGACGCCAATGGCCCGCTGGCCGGCTTTATTGCTGTGCTGGAAGCGAGGATCACCCGTGTGCATGTGGAGCAATCGATCCTGATGGATGGTCATGCGGATCGAATCGATCCGGATAAATGGCGCCCGCTCATCATGAGCTTTCAGGAGTTCTACGGTCTGGGGCCCAAGGTCCATGGCTCCCGACTCGGTGAAATCCCGGAAGAGGCCTATCGCACGCCTGATTTCGAGCGCGCCAGAATGGCTGCTTCATGACGCCCGCGACCGGCGATTGGGGGGATATCGAGCGCTCCCTTGATCTTCACGGGCACGCTGTGTTGCCTGGTCTTCTGACGGCGCAACAGTGCGTTGAGCTTGCGACCCTCTACTCCCGGGAAGAGGGCTTTCGTTCGCGGGTCGTGATGGCTCGCCACGGATTCGGGCGTGGAGAATACAAGTATTTCGCGTATCCGTTGCCTGAGTTGCTCAACGAGCTGCGCCATGCCCTGTATGCCAGGCTTGCGCCGATCGCCAACGGCTGGAATCGACAGTTGGGTATCGACACGCAGTATCCGCGCGAACTGGACGAGTTTCTGCAGCACTGCCACGAAGCCGGGCAGACACGGCCTACGCCACTGATACTTCAGTACGGCGCGGGCGACTACAACTGCCTGCATCAGGATCTGTATGGCGAACTTGTTTTCCCATTGCAGGTGGCCATTCTGTTGGCTGAGCCCGGCAGGGATTTCAACGGTGGTGAGTTCGTCATGACTGAGCTTTCGGCCAAAACCCGGCGCGCCGAGGTGGTCGCGCTGCGTCAAGGCGATGCCGTGGTGTTTACGGTCAATCAGCGGCCGGTAATGGGGCAGCGCGGTATACGCAAGGCCGCCATGCGCCATGGCGTCAGCCTGATTCGCAGTGGCAAGCGTCATGCCGTGGGCCTGATTTTTCACAACGCGCGATGAATTCATGCGCAAGAATCGGAGTTCTTGCGGTTGAAGTCCTGCTTACTCTGATGCTGTGTTCAACGACTTCGAGATTTCCGTCATGACTATGATTACTGCCTATGCCACGGACGATGCCCGTTGGGCGGCCGTACAGGTGAGGGACGCGGCGGCCGACGGCCACTTTCTTTATGCCGTTCGCACCACGGGCGTGTATTGCCAGCCCAGTTCTGCAGCACGGTTGCCCAAGCGTGAAAACGTCGAGTTTTTTGACTCCGCCGAGGCCGCCGAAGCGGCGGGGTACCGTGCCAGTCGCCGGGCGCGGGCCGATCAGACCAGCGCTGCGGCCGGACGTGCCGAGATGGTGGCGCGTGCCTGCCGGTTGATCGAGACCTCGCAGACCCCCCCTTCACTCGATGACCTGGCCGTTGAAGTGGGCATGAGTCCGTTTCACTTTCATCGCCTGTTCAAGGCCGAAACGGGTCTGACACCCAAGGCCTACAGTTCGGCTTACCGTGCCCGCAGGCTGCGCAAGGAGCTGAGCAGTCCGGATGCCACCGTGACGAGTGCCATCTACGACGCCGGTTTCAACTCCAACAGCCGCTTCTATGAAGTCTCAGATCAACTGTTGGGCATGCACCCGCGGGACTATCGGGCAGGTGGTGCCGGAGCGGTCATCCGCTTTGCAATTGGCCAGTGCTCTCTGGGCGCGATTCTGGTCGGGCAGAGCCAGCTCGGCATCTGCGCGATTTTGTTGGGCGAGGACCCCGATGTGCTTGCGCGGGATCTGCAGGATCAGTTTCCCAAGGCGGAAATCATCGGATGCGATGGCGAGTTCGAGCAATTGATCGCCCAGGTTGTGGGCTTTATCGAGGCACCTTCAATCGGCCTGCACCTACCCCTGGATGTGCAGGGCACGGCGTTCCAGGAACGTGTCTGGCAGGCGCTGCGCGAAATCCCGCCGGGCACCACTGTAAGTTACGCGGATATCGCCAACCGCATCGGCTCGCCCAAGGCGGTACGCGCCGTGGCCCAGGCCTGTGCCAGGAACCACATTGCCGTGGCCATTCCCTGTCACCGCGTGGTGCGACGCGATGGCGACATTTCCGGCTACCGCTGGGGTGTCGAGCGCAAGCGTGAACTGCTGCTCCGGGAAGCTCAGGCCTGATGACGAGACTGGCCATGACTTCAGACCACAGCATTATCGAGTGCCTGGATTGGGCGGATATCGCCCGGCAACTGGATAGCGAAGGCTACGCCGTGCTGCACGGTCTGTTGGCTGCGGATACTGCGCGCGAGCTGGCGCGTCAGGTCGAAACCAGGGAGTCCATCCACCATGCGCCGTTAGCCCCGGTCGATCCGGGCGGCAGCGAACTGTACTACTTCGGCGCCAGTCTGCCCGCGCCGCTGGATATCTGGCGTACGACCTTCTATCGCCATCTGACGGTGATGGCCAATCGATGGAACGAAATCCTCGGTGTCAGTGATCGCTACCCCCAGGAGTTTGACGAGTTTGTGCGACGTAATCAGCAGGCGGGCCAAACCCTGGGGCAATCCCACTTGAGCCGGCTCGGTCCGCAAGATTATGCGTCGCTTCAACAGCGCAACGATGACGAGCAGGTATTCCCGTTGCAGATAGTCGCGCTGCTGTCCGAGCCGGGCAAGGATTTCCAGGGTGGCGAATTCGTGATGACCGAGCAGCGTCCGCGCATGCAATCGCGGCCGATGGTGTTGCCGCTCAAGCTCGGCGACGTAGCGATCATCAGCACGGCCGAACGTCCGGTCAAGGGCGCCAACGGCTATTACCGGGTCAATCTCAAGCACGCCATCAGTCGCGTGCGCGAGGGGGAACGCATTGGCCTGGAACTGACCTTTCATGATGCCCGGGTCTGGGATATGCCGTTCGTATGAGCGCGGCATGATTCGGGCAAGCATATCCATGAGCGTTTGATCGATCCTCGGCGTGTTTCTGCCGTTTAATTGATCCATGTCATCTTTCCGCGCTGGCATACATGCAACACTGCGCGCGGCAAATACAGAGCCCTAAGTGCTCGCATCTTCCGTTCATTGCCATCACGCGCAATTGCCTCCTCTCAACGCCATGTCCCGTATGGCTTGAGCGTCCTCACCGTCCTACCGCTTCTCTCCTGACGCAGTCTGATCCGCCTTTGGCGCGATCAACGTCTACGCCATTTCCCTCATTCAAGAGCAGGATTCCATGGCACTTCACAAAACCGTAGAGATTCAAGACCAAGCCATCGAAGACGTCTATTCGAGTGGTTCTTCCCAGCACAAACTGCCCAAATACCGCCTTCCGGACCATTCGACCACGCCGTCGTCGGCCTACAACCTGGTACGGGACGAGCTGCTGCTCGATGGCAACTCCCGGCAAAACCTGGCGACGTTCTGTACCACCTGGGTCGAGCCCGAGGTGAAGCAGTTGATGGCCGATGCCCTCGACAAGAACATGATTGATAAGGACGAATACCCGCAGACCGCCGAGATTGAAAACCGCTGCGTGCACATCATTGCCGATCTCTGGCATGCGCCGAAGTCCTGGCAGACCGTGGGGTGTTCGACCACGGGTTCCAGTGAGGCGGCGATGCTCGGCGGCCTGGCCCTCAAGTGGAGCTGGAAAAAGCGCCGGGAAGCCGCTGGCCTGCCGACGGACAAGCCGAATTTCGTCTGCGGACCGGTGCAGATCTGCTGGAAGAAGTTCGCCCGCTATTTCGACGTGGAAATTCGCGAAGTACCGTTGCGCGGCGACGCCCTGGGCCTGCGCCCGGCGGATTTGCGCGAATATTGCGACGAGAACACCATTGGCGTTGTCGCGACCCTGGGCGTGACCTTCACCGGTATCTACGAACCGGTCGCCGCCCTGGCTGCCGAGCTGGATGCAATGCAGCGCGACCTCGGCCTGGATATTCCGATTCATGTGGATGCGGCCAGCGGTGGTTTTATCGCGCCGTTCATTCAGCAGGAGCTGCAGTGGGACTTCGTGATCGAGCGGGTCAAGTCGATCAATGCCTCGGGTCACAAGTACGGCCTGGCGCCGTTGGGCGTGGGCTGGGTGATCTGGCGCTCCATTGAGGATCTGCCGGAGGACTTGATCTTCTACGTGGACTATCTGGGCGGCAACATGGCTACCTTTGCCCTGAATTTCAGTCGGCCGGGCGGCGAAATCATTGCCCAGTACTACAACTTCCTGCGGCTCGGGCGTGACGGTTACACACGCATTCAGCAGGCTTGTTCCGATACGGCGCAGTGGCTGGCGTCGGAGATCGTCAAGTTTGCCCCCCTGGAGTTGGTGTACGACGGCAAAGATGGGCTGCCGGCGGTCTGCTACAAGCTCAAGGACGGCATCGACCATGGCTTCAGTCTCTACGATCTGTCGGAGCGCGTGCGCATGCGCGGCTGGCAAATCGCGTCTTACCCGTTGCCGTCGGACCGTCAGAACATCGTGGTGCAGCGGATTCTGGTGCGCCATGGCGTGAGTCGCGACCTGGTCGCACTGTTGCTCGATGATCTGCGCAAGGCCATTGATTACTTGCAGAAAAATCCGGTGGTGCATTCCGATGCCGGACCAAGCTTCAGTCACGGCGCCATTGCTGCGCCGGTTATCCCGGCCGACACCCCGAACCTTGGCTAAACGCATTTCACGCTCACCGGGCCCTGAGGTCCGGTGCCTTCAGCGTTTCACAGCCGGGTGCGAATCATAGTGACTGCCTTTTTTACTTTTCTGCATGACAACCCTTACATTCTTTTATTCCTGGTGGTTGGCCTGTCCGTCTGGGTCGGGCGCGGTACCATCAAGGGTTATGGTCTGGGCGCGGTAGCGGGGGCCATCGTCATCGGCTGTGCCATTGCGACCTGGGCGTCGTATTACGGCGTGCATTTCGCGCTCGATAACTTCACCAAGAGCCTGTTCTATTACCTGTTCATGTATGGCGTCGGGCTGCGGGTCGGCCCTTCGTTCGTCAACAGTCTCAAGGGCGACGGGCTGAAGTTCACCTTCCTGGCGATTCTGTCGTCGTTCCTCGGGCTGGGTATCGTGGTCCTGGGTGTTCGGCTGCTATCGCTGCCGGTGGGCGCGGCGGGCGGTATTCTTGCCGGTTCGCAAACCATGTCGGCGGCTATCGGTTCTGCCGAGCAGGCCATTACCTCGGGCGTAGTGCCGTTGCCACCGGGCACCACCGCCGCGGCGGCGACGGCCATGATCGCGCTGTCGTATGGCATCACCTATATCTGGGGCACGGTCGGTATCATCCTGATCTGCAAATACCTGCCGCGCTGGTGGGGCGTCGATGCGCGCAAGGCAGCCAAGGAGTACGAGATCGAGCACGGTGTGCCGAACGTCGATGACGCCGGGCTCAGCGGTTATCGCCCCTTTGATCTGCGGGCCTATCGATTGATGAATACCGAGTTGGTCGGCCAGACCATCGCGCAATTTCGCGAGCGGTTTGCTCAGTACCAGATCGAGAATGTCGAACGCGGCGACACGTTGCTGGGCGCCGATCCAGCATTGGTGTTGCAACAGGGCGATGTGATTGCCCTGGGTGGCAGCCTGGATGCATTGACGGATCACATGGGCCTGATCGGGCCTGAAGTGCCGGATGCGCGGGCGCTGAATATACCGTTGGATGAGGCGGTGATTCTGGTGACCCATCACGACGCCATCGGCAAGGCGCTCAAGGAATTCAGCCAGTCGCCGATTGCCGGGCAAGTGCAGTTGGTCGGCATTGAGCGGGGCGGCGCGCCGATTCCCGTTGGCCTGGAAACGCGCTTGCAGCGTCTGGATGTGATGCATCTGGTTGGGCTGCGCAGTGCCATCGACAAGGCCACGGCATTGCTCGGGAAAGTGGCGCGGCCGAGTACGGCGACCGATCTGCTGACGCTGTCGCTGGGCATGGTGTTGGGGTTGTTGATCGGCCTGATTCAAGTCCCGGCATTTGGTGCGGCGGTGGGATTGGGCAATGCCGGCGGCTTGCTGGTGTCGGGGATAATCGTCTCGTCGCTGGTATCGCGGGTGCGTTTCTTCGGCAATACGCCCAATGCGGCGCGTAACATCCTGGAAGACATGGGCCTGATTTTCTTTGTTGCGATTGTCGGGGTGAATGCGGGGGCGAATCTGGTTTCACAGATCAGCGCAATCATCGCGCTGAAGATCTTTGTGCTGGGGTTTGTGGCCTGCACGATTCCGCCGTTTATCGTCTGGGCGGTAGGCTTTCATGTGTTCAAGATCAACCCGGCGATTCTCATGGGCGGTGTGGCGGGGGCGCGAAGTCATTCTGGACCGGCGCGCGAGGCGGCCAAGGAAATCGACAGTACCGTGCCCTGGATCGGTTTTCCGGTGGCTTACGCGGTGTCCGGGATTCTGCTGACGGTGTTTGGCTATTTCGCGATGCTGCTGGCGCGCTGACGGTCAATCGCGGGGTCGCAGCTTTCCCTATCGGTGCGACCTTGCGTTCCCTTAATTTTTTACAAGCGCACCTGTATCCTGTTCGCCCCTCGTACCCATTCTCAGGTGCGTCTCTTTCTCGTTTTGCAGGTGTGTGCGTTTATGTCCTTTACCCGTCGACAAATTCTCGGAGGGCTGGCCGGGCTTGCCGTGGTGGGGCTGGGCGCAGGCGGTGCTTCGCGCTATTGGCTGGGGCGACGCGGGCCGGGAGAGGGGCACGACTTTGAGTTGATCGCGGCGCCACTGGATGTCGAACTGGTTGCCGGGCATCAGACCCCGGCCTGGGCTTTTGGCGGTTCGGCGCCGGGCACTGAACTGCGGGTGCGCCAGGGCGAGTGGTTGCGTTTGCGCTTTATCAACCAACTGCCGGTGGAGACCACGATTCACTGGCATGGCATTCGCCTGCCGCTGGAGATGGATGGCGTGCCTTATGTTTCGCAGTTGCCGGTCAAGCCGGGCGAGTATTTCGACTACAAGTTCCTGGTGCCCGACGCAGGCAGCTATTGGTATCACCCCCATGTCAGCAGCAGCGAGGAACTGGGGCGCGGGCTGGTCGGGCCGCTGATTGTCGAGGAACGCGAGCCGACCGGCTTCCGGCATGAGCGCACGGTGAGTCTGAAGAGCTGGCATGTGGATGAAGTCGGGGCCTTTACCGAGTTCAGCGTGACCCGTGAAGCCGCGCGCGAGGGCACGGCGGGGCGCCTGTCGACGCTCAATGGCGTGCCCCAGGCGGTAATCGATCTGCCTGCGGGGCAAGTCACGCGGGTACGTATTCTCAATCTCGATAACACCGTCACTTATCGCCTGAACTTGCCGGGGGCCGAGGCGCAGATCTACGCGCTGGATGGCAACCCGGTGGCGCCACGTCCGCTGGGCGAGGATTACTGGCTCGGGCCGGGCATGCGCATTTGCCTGGCGATCAAGGCACCGCCTGCGGGTGAAGAGTTGTCGCTGCGCAATGGGCCGGTGCGCCTGGGCACCTTCCGTTCGGTGGCCAGTAACGATGCGCCGGGGGAGTGGCCACCAGCATTGCCCGCCAACCCTATTGCCGAGCCGGATCTGGAGAGCGCCGAGAAACTGAATTTCAATATCGAGTGGGCGGGGGCGGTGTCGGTCAACGTAGAGAACGGCAAGCCGCCGAGCCTGTGGCAGATCAATGGCCAGGCCTGGGATATCACCGACAAGACCTGCGCTGACCGGCCTATCGCCAAACTGATCAAGGGCAAGAGCTATATCTTCGAACTGAAGAACATGACCCAGTATCAGCACCCGATCCATTTGCATGGCATGAGTTTCAAGGTGCTGGCGTCGAATCGTCGGCCTGTCATCCCGTATTTCACCGATACCTTTCTGTTGGGGCGCAACGAGCGTGCCCGTGTGGCCCTGGTAGCGGATAATCCCGGCGTGTGGATGTTCCACTGCCATGTGATCGATCATATGGAAACCGGGCTTATGGCCGCTATCGAGGTGTCCTGATGAGGCAGCCACCGATCATTGATCGCAGCAACGACCAGTATTTCATGGGCGAGGCCCTGGCCCTGGCGGCCGAGGGTGCGCTATTGGGCGAGGTGCCGGTGGGCGCCGTCGTCGTGCAGGGCGGAGTCATTATTGGCCGCGGCTTCAACCGGCCGATCAGTGGCAATGACCCCAGTGCTCATGCCGAGATGGTCGCCATCCGTGATGCCGCTCAGGCTGTGAGCAACTACCGGCTGCCGGGTACCACCCTGTACGTGACGCTTGAGCCGTGCAGCATGTGCGCCGGGCTGATCGTGCATTCGCGGATCATGCGCGTCGTGTATGGCGCCCTGGAGCCAAAGGCCGGGATCGTGCAGAGCCAGGGGCAGTTCTTTGCCCAGGGCTTTCTCAATCATCGGGTGTTGTATGAGGGCGGGGTGCTGGGGGAGGAGTGCGG
Source organism: Pseudomonas sp. Pseusp88 (assembly GCF_047303955.1). NCBI lineage: Bacteria > Pseudomonadati > Pseudomonadota > Gammaproteobacteria > Pseudomonadales > Pseudomonadaceae > Pseudomonas > Pseudomonas sp. Pseusp88. The sequence goes on from NZ_JBGLYM010000004.1 coordinate 333,010, forward strand.
GGCGATGTTGAGCGAGTTTTTCAGGATGCGCCGGGCGAAGGTTTGAATGTCTGGCTGAGATTTTTTGGGACCGGATTCATCCGCGAAAGCAATATTTCAGTCGATAGACATACGTCGGATGTACCCGCGTCTTCGCGAATGAATTCGCTCCCACAGGATGTGCTCCAGTAAAAGGATTGAGCCCCTACAACTTCGGCGCCGTTTCAGGCGGCTTCTTATCGACACCCGGTACATGCAGATTCCCTTCGGCGACCTGGCTGCCTTCCAGTTGCGGCTGGGTTACCCAGGTGAGGATGTCGTAGTAGCGGCGGATGTTGGCCACGAAGCTCACCGGCTCGCCGCCGCGGGCATAGCCGTAGCGGGTCTTGCGGTACCACTGTTTCTGCGACAGGCGGGGCAGCATTTTTTTAACGTCGAGCCATTTATTGGGATTCAGGCCCTCGTTTTCCGCCAATTTGCGGGCATCGTCGAGGTGACCGCTACCGATGTTGTAGGAAGCGAGAGCGAGCCATGTACGATCCGGCTCTTCTATCTTGTCATCCAGCTGTTCCTTTATGTAGGCAAAGTACTTGGCCCCGCCCTGAATGCTTTGTTTGGCATCCAGGCGGTTAGCCACGCCCATGGCCTGGGCGGTGCTTTGGGTCAGCATCATCAGGCCGCGCACACCGGTTTTTGAGGTGACGTCGGGCTGCCACAGCGATTCCTGATAGCCAATGGCCGCGAGCAGGCGCCAGTCCACCTGGGACTGCTTGGCCGAGGCCTGGAAGTTCTTCTGATATTTGGGCAGGCGCTCCTGCAGGTGCTGGGCGAAGGTGTAGGCGCCGACGTAGCCCAATACATCGACATGGCCGTAGTAGCGATCCTTGAGCCGCTGCAGCATGCCGTTCTTCTGCACCTTGTCGAGATAGGCGTTGATCTCGTTGAGCAGGCTGTTGTCTTCACCCAGGGCCACGGCCCAGCGCTGGTTGCGCGCCTCGCCCAGATCGAAGGCAACCCGCACGTTGGGGAAGTACACCTGGTTCATCGCCAGTTCGTTGGAGTCGACCAGGGTCAGGTCGATCTGGCCTTCATCAACCATGCGTAACAGGTCGACCACTTCTACGGCGTCGGATTCTTCGTATTCGATGGCTGGATTCTTGGCTTTCAGCGCCGCCAGCTGCTCGGCATGGCTGCTGCCTTTAAGCACCATGATGCGTTTGCCCACCAGATCGCCTGCGTCGGTCGGGCGTGACTGGCCGTTGCGATAAATGATCTGGGGGGTGACTTCGAGATAGGAGTGGGAGAAGCGTACCTGCTGTTTGCGTTTCTCCGTGTCGATCAGGCCGGCCGCAGCGAGCACCGGGCCGCCGGGCTTCTGCATCTGGTCAAACAGGTCGTCGAGGTTGTCGGCGGTTTCGATCTTCAGTTCCACGCCGAGATCTTCGGCGAAACGCTTGACCAATTCATACTCGAAGCCGGTTTCACCGTTGCGATCTTCGAAGTAGGTGGCCGGGCTGTTGCGGGTGATCACGCGCAGTACGCCGTCCTCCTTTACTCGCTCCAGTGTGTTGGGTTTGTCCACACAGGCGCTGAGCATCAGGAAGAGTCCGGTGGCGATGAGCCATTTGGCGCAACGAGGGCGGAAATCTGATCGGGAAAACATCGGTGCAGTATACGCAAAGGACACCCGTCGCCATATATCGACAGCGAGGGTCGGGTCTGCTAGAGAAACGCCGTTCAGACGCCGTACAGGTACTATCGATAACCGGCTACTGCGGATTCAGCCGTTTCGGGTGCCGAAAGAGTCCGTTTAGGCTAGAATGCACGGCCTCAAAGCACACCCCCTTCCCGAGGCTGTCCCGAAGATGTTGATCCTGCGCGGTGCTCCTGCCCTTTCCGCCTTCCGCCACAGCAAATTACTTGAACAACTGAAACAAAAAGTTTCGGCTGTCAGTGGCTTGTACGCTGAATTCGCCCACTTCGCTGAAGTCTCCGGCGTCCTGACCGGCGAAGACCAACAGGTGCTAGCCCGCCTCCTGAAATACGGCCCGAGTGTGCCGGTTCAAGAGCCGCGCGGTCGCCTGTTCCTGGTCCTGCCGCGTTTCGGCACGATTTCGCCATGGTCGAGCAAGGCCAGCGATATCGCCCGCAACTGCGGTCTGAGCAAGATTCAGCGCCTGGAACGCGGCATTGCCTTCTATGTAGAAGGGCAATTCAGCGAAGCCGAGGCCCAGCTGATTGCCGACGGTCTGCATGACCGCATGACCCAGCTGGTGCTGTCGTCCCTGGATCAGGCCGAAGGGCTGTTCAGCCACGCCGAACCCAAGCCGCTGACCGCAGTGGACATTCTCGGTGGTGGTCGCGCCGCGCTGGAAAAGGCCAACGTCGAGCTGGGCCTGGCCCTGGCCGAAGACGAAATCGATTATCTGGTCACCAGTTTCAACGGTCTGGGGCGCAACCCTCACGACATAGAACTGATGATGTTTGCCCAGGCCAACTCCGAACATTGCCGTCACAAGATCTTCAACGCCAGTTGGGATATCGACGGCGAGAGTCAGGAAAAAAGCCTGTTCGGCATGATCAAGAACACCTACGTCATGCACAGCGAAGGCGTGTTGTCGGCTTACAAGGACAACGCTTCGGTGATCGTCGGCAGTGTTGCCGGACGTTTCTTCCCGAACCCTGAGACCCGCCAGTACGGCGCGGTGCAGGAGCCGGTGCATATCCTGATGAAGGTCGAGACGCACAACCACCCGACTGCGATCGCTCCGTTCCCGGGTGCTTCCACCGGTTCCGGCGGCGAGATCCGCGACGAAGGCGCAACCGGTCGTGGCGCCAAGCCGAAAGCCGGCCTGACCGGTTTCACCGTTTCCAACCTGAATATCCCCGGTTTCCAACAGCCTTGGGAAGTGCCGTACGGCAAGCCCGAGCGCATCGTCACCCCGCTGGACATCATGATCGAAGGCCCGCTGGGCGGCGCCGCATTCAACAACGAATTCGGTCGTCCGGCCCTGACCGGCTATTTCCGTACTTTCGAGCAGTCCATCAGCACCCCTCACGGTGACGAAGTGCGCGGCTACCACAAGCCGATCATGCTCGCCGGTGGTATGGGCAACATCCGTGAAGAACACGTGCAGAAGGGCGAGATCCTGGTCGGCTCCAAGCTGATCGTACTGGGTGGCCCGGCCATGCTGATCGGCCTGGGCGGCGGCGCGGCCTCGTCCATGGCCACCGGCACCAGTTCGGCGGACCTGGACTTCGCTTCCGTACAGCGGGAAAACCCGGAGATGGAACGCCGTTGCCAGGAAGTCATCGACCGTTGCTGGCAACTGGGTGACAAGAACCCGATCAGCTTTATCCACGACGTCGGCGCGGGCGGTCTGTCCAACGCCTTCCCTGAGCTGGTCAACGATGGCGGCCGTGGCGGTCGCTTCGAACTGCGTAATGTGCCTAACGACGAGCCGGGCATGGCGCCGCTGGAAATCTGGAGCAACGAATCCCAGGAGCGTTATGTCCTGGCAGTCGGCGCCGCAGACTTCGAACGCTTCAAGGCCATCTGCGAGCGCGAGCGCTGCCCGTTCGCGGTAGTCGGCGAGGCAACTGCCGAGCCGCAGCTGACCGTAACCGACAGCCACTTCGGCAACAGCCCGGTGGACATGCCGCTGGAAGTGCTGCTGGGCAAGGCGCCACGCATGCACCGTTCGGTCGCTCGCGAAGCCGAGCAGGGCGATGATTTCGACCCGAGCGCCCTGGACCTGGAAGAAAGCGTGCAGCGCGTGCTGCATCACCCGGCCGTGGCCAGCAAGAGCTTCCTGATCACCATCGGCGACCGCACCATCACCGGCCTTGTGGCCCGTGACCAGATGGTCGGCCCGTGGCAGGTTCCGGTGGCTGACTGCGCCGTGACCGCTACCAGTTTCGACGTCTACACCGGCGAAGCCATGGCCATGGGTGAGCGCACGCCGCTGGCCTTGCTCGACGCTCCGGCGTCCGGGCGCATGGCAATCGGTGAGACCCTGACCAATATCGCGGCTTCGCGCATCGGCAAGATTTCCGATATCAAGCTGTCCGCCAACTGGATGTCCGCTGCTGGTCACCCGGGCGAAGACGCGCGTCTGTACGACACCGTCAAGGCAGTCGGCATGGAGCTGTGCCCTGAGCTGGGCATCACCATTCCGGTGGGCAAGGACTCCATGTCCATGAAAACCCGCTGGAGCGATGAGGGCACCGAGAAGAGCGTGACCTCGCCGCTGTCGCTGATCGTTACCGGTTTCGCCCCGGTCACCGATATCCGCCAGACCCTGACCCCGCAACTGCGCATGGACAAGGGCGAGACCGATCTGATCCTGATCGATCTGGGCCGTGGCCAGAACCGCATGGGCGCTTCGATTCTTGCCCAGACTCACGGCAAGCTTGGCCGCATCGCGCCGGATGTCGATGATGCCGAAGATCTCAAGGCGTTCTTCGCCGTGATCCAGGGCCTCAACGCTGACGGTCACCTGTTGGCCTATCACGACCGTTCCGATGGCGGCCTGATGGTCTCCGTGCTGGAAATGGCCTTTGCCGGTCATTGCGGCCTGAACCTGCACCTCGATGGCCTGGCGCAAACCTCTGCCGAACTGTCAGCGATCCTGTTCAACGAAGAACTGGGTGCGGTGATTCAGGTTCGCCAGGACGCCACCGCCGAAGTGCTGGCTCAGTTCAGCGCTGCCGGTCTGGAAGACTGCGTTGCGGTCATCGGTCAGCCGGTGAACAACGACGAAGTCGCCATCAGCTTCAATGGCGAGGCGGTCTTCACCGGCCAGCGTCGTCTGCTGCAACGCCAGTGGGCAGAAACCAGCTACCAGATCCAGCGCCTGCGCGACAACGCCGAGTGTGCCGATCAGGAATTCGACGCCCTGCTGGAAGAAGACAATCCGGGCCTGAGCGTCAAGCTGGGCTTCGACGTCAACGACGACGTGGCTGCGCCTTACATCAAGAAAGGCGTTCGCCCACAAGTGGCAGTGCTGCGCGAGCAGGGCGTCAACGGTCAGGTGGAAATGGCTGCGGCCTTCGACCGCGCCGGCTTCAACGCCATCGACGTGCACATGAGCGATATCCTTGCCGGTCGCGTCGACCTGAACGACTTCAAGGGTCTGGTCGCCTGCGGTGGCTTCTCCTACGGTGACGTCCTCGGCGCCGGTGAAGGCTGGGCCAAGTCGGCGCTGTTCAATGCCCGTGCCCGTGACGCCTTCCAGGGCTTCTTCGAGCGCAAGGACAGCTTTACCCTCGGCGTGTGCAATGGTTGCCAGATGTTGTCCAACCTGCACGAACTGATTCCGGGCACCGAGCTGTGGCCGCATTTTGTGCGTAACCGCTCCGAGCAGTTCGAAGCCCGTGTGGCCATGGTTCAGGTTCAGGAATCGCCGTCGATCTTCCTGCAAGGCATGGCCGGTTCGCGTATGCCGATCGCCATCGCCCACGGTGAAGGTCACGCCGAGTTCGCCAACGATGAATCCCTGCTGCAGGCCGATGTGTCCGGCACCATTGCCGTACGTTTTGTCGACAATCATGGCAAGGTCACCGAAGCCTACCCGGCCAACCCGAATGGCTCGCCGCGCGGCATTGCCGGTCTGACCAGCCGCGACGGTCGCGTCACCATCATGATGCCGCACCCTGAGCGGGTTTTCCGTGGTGTGCAGAACTCCTGGCGTCCGGATGAGTGGAGCGAAGATGCGGCGTGGATGCGCATGTTCCGTAACGCGCGCGTTTGGGTTAACTAAGAAGACGATGTACAAGCTCGCCTTCTTCGTGCCACCGAGCCATGTGGAGCAGGTCAAGGACGCTGTATTCGCCGCTGGAGCAGGGCGAATCGGCGACTACGACCGTTGCGCCTGGCAGGTGCTCGGCCATGGCCAGTTTCGCCCGCTGGACGGTGCAAAGCCGTTTATCGGGCAGGCTGGCGAGGTCGAGCGGGTGGACGAGTGGAAGGTCGAGCTGGTCGTGGCTGACGAGCTGATTGAGTCGGTGGTGATGGCTCTCAAGCAGAGCCATCCCTACGAAACCCCGGCTTACGAGGTCTGGCGGCTGGAAAACTTCTGATCTGCCATGAATTATGTGGGTTCTTTCGGAGCGAATTCTGTGGGAGCGAATTCATTCGCGAAGAGACCGGTACATTCAGCGCATATATGTCGCCTGGAACACCGCTTTCGCGGATGAATCCGCTCCCACCAAATGCGCTCCCATATTATCCGCGTCGAACCTCATCCAATCCCTACGGCCTGATCTCGATCATCGTGCCGTCCTTCACCAGATCCCAGACTTCGCGCATATCGGTGTTTTTCATCGCGATGCAGCCGTTGGTCCAGTCCAGGGTATGGAAGTACCACTCCGGATACTCTTCGTCGATCGGCGTGCCGTGGATCATGATCATGCTGCCGGGCTTGACCCCTTCACGGCGGGCGCGGGCCGAGTCGCTGACGTTGGGATAGGAAATGTGCATCGACAGGTTGAAGTTGTTGCTGGGCTTGCGCCAGTCGAGCCAGTAGAAACCTTCCGGGGTGCGCTGGTCACCTTCCTGAAGCTTCGGGCCCTTGGGTTGCTTGCCCAGGGAAATACGATAGGTCTTGAGCGCTTCGCCGCCGCTGATCAATTGCAATTGATGGGCGGACTTGAGGATCAGCACTTTCTCGATCTTGCGGTCGGCAATGTTCTCGGTATTGATCACCTTGTTGCCGACGAACTCTTGTTCGCTGCCCTTGGGCACGATGGTCTGGGTGAAGGCGGCCTGGGACAGCGGAATAAATGAAAAGCAGAAGAGGGCGAGCAACCAGCGCATCGAAACGGTATCCCCAAAAAACAGCTGTAAAGTCGATATATCGGCGCTTGGCCCGGTAAGTTAAATGGGCCGTGAAGGTGGCAGCGCGTCAGTACGCACAGGATATACCTCAAGCTTGCGGTCAGCGAAGAAGCATTCCAGGGTTTTGCGCACGGTCATGAAGGCCAGGTCGGACCAGGGAATATCGGCTTCGTCGAACAGCCGCACTTCCAGGCTCTCAGGGCCGGCAGCGAAATCCAGGCTGGCCAGTTCAGCGCGGTAGAACACGTGGACCTGGCTGATGTGCGGCACGTCCACCAACATATAAAGGTGCAGATCTTTAAGGGTGGCACAGGCTTCTTCGACGGTTTCCCGGCGGGCGGCCTGTTCGACGGTTTCGCCGTTCTCCATGAAGCCGGCTGGCAGGGTCCAGTAGCCCAGGCGCGGCTCGATGGCGCGGCGGCACAGCAGCACTTGTCGACCCCAGGTCGGCAGGCTGCCGGCGACGATATTGGGGTTTTGATAGTGAATGGTCTGACACTGTTCACAGACGTAGCGCAGGCGGCTATCGCCCTCGGGAATGCGCTGGATGACGGTATGGCCGCACTGGCTGCAAAATTTCATGGTGGCTTTCTTGTCCTTGGTCAGGCGCTATCTTGGCGTGTCCTGTTATGACTCGGCAAGTTGTCCTACAAGGGGTTGGGCGTTGGCTCGCTTTGGTGCATGATGCGGGGTAAGCAACAAATCGAGATTTCCCATGCTGGACGAGCTACTTCGACGAGTAAGCAGCCATACGCCGAGTACTCTGGAGACGGATCGACGTTTTCCCGAGGCTGCGGTGTTGGTGCCCATTACCCGCAGTGACGATCCCGAGCTGATTCTGACCCTGCGCGCCAGCGGTCTGTCGACCCATGGCGGCGAGGTGGCGTTCCCCGGTGGCCGCCGCGACCCCGAAGACCCCGACCTGGTCTTCACCGCGCTGCGCGAAGCGGAAGAAGAGATTGGCCTGCCGCCAGGGCTGGTTGAAATTATCGGCCCGTTGAGCCCGTTGATCTCCAAGCATGGCATCAAGGTCACACCTTATGTCGGCGTGATTCCGGACTTCGTTGAATACCGGCCCAATGATGGCGAAATTGCCGCTGTGTTCAGTGTGCCCTTGTCTTTTTTTCGTCAGGACGTACGTGAGCATACCCATCGCATCGATTATCAGGGCCGCAGTTGGTATGTGCCCAGCTACCGTTTCGGCGAGTACAAGATCTGGGGCCTGACCGCGATCATGATCGTCGAGCTGATCAATGTGCTGTACGACAGCAAGATCAGCCTGCACCAACCGCCTGCACACTCGATTACCTTATAAAAGCGCCAGCCGTTCGAGCATGGTCTGCCTGAGGACAACTGCATGAAATACCGACTGGGGGATTCCCGCGTCGAAACTGACCCGCAAAGTTGGGTCGCGCCCAACGCCACGCTGATTGGCAAGGTCAAGCTTGCAGCCGGCGCCAGCGTCTGGTTCAACGCAGTATTGCGTGGCGACAACGAGCTGATCCATATCGGCGAAAACAGTAACGTGCAGGATGGTACCGTGATGCACACGGACATGGGCTCGCCCCTGGATATCGGCAAGGGCGTGACCATTGGCCATAACGCCATGCTCCATGGGTGCAGCGTCGACGATTACAGCCTGATCGGCATCAACGCAGTGATTCTCAACGGCGCGAAGATCGGCAAGTACTGCATCATCGGCGCCAATTCGTTGATCGGCGAGGGCAAGATCATTCCCGACGGCTCGCTGGTCATGGGCTCCCCCGGCAAAGTGGTGCGCGAACTGACTGACGTGCAGAAGAAAATGCTCGAAGCCAGTGCCGCTCACTACGTCCACAATGCCCAGCGTTACGCCCGGGACCTGGTGCCTCAGGACGAATGATGAGTACGGAAAAACCGGTTCGCTCGCCCTGCGTGAGCATCTGCGCCCTGGACAACGACGATATCTGCATTGGCTGCCAGCGCAGCGTCGCGGAAATTACCGGCTGGGGCCGCATGAACAATGACGAGCGGCGTGCGGTACTTGTGCTGTGCCATGAACGGGCCAAGGCCAGTGGTGTGCTGTGGGCGGTGGCGCCTTCGGCTTGAAGGCGGCTCTTGTCACACGCCCTGTAACCTTATGATTTGCCATGAGATCGTTGTGGGAGCGAATTCATTCGCGAAAGCGGTATTTCAAACAATGAACATGCATTGGATGTTCAGGCCTCTTCGCGAATAAATTCGCTCCCACAAGTTCTGTCGGTAACACGGCGGTCCGCTCCAAGGTCCAATTCGTGGGGCCTTCGTGGTAAATTGCGCGCCTTTCTCCACAGCGGTCGCTCGCGCAATGGCGGGCTGCCCTCGATATCTCTTCCACGAGGACCTGAGATGACTCAAATCGGAACTCCACTGTCGCCTACCGCGACCCGTGTTTTGCTCTGCGGCTGCGGCGAGCTGGGCAAGGAAGTGGTGATCGAACTGCAACGCCTGGGCGTGGAAGTGATCGCTGTCGACCGTTATGCCAATGCGCCAGCCATGCAGGTTGCTCATCGCAGTCACGTGATCAATATGCTTGACGGCGATGCCCTGCGTGCCGTGATCGAAGCCGAGAAACCGCACTTCATTGTGCCGGAAATCGAAGCCATCGCCACTGCGACCCTGGTGGAGCTGGAGTCCGAAGGCTTTACCGTGATCCCGACGGCCCGCGCCGCGCAACTGACCATGAATCGTGAAGGCATCCGTCGTCTGGCCGCTGAAGAGCTGGACCTGCCGACCTCGCCATACCATTTTGCCGATACCTTCGAAGACTACCGCAAGGCCGTCGAAGATCTGGGCTTCCCATGTGTGGTCAAGCCGGTCATGAGTTCCTCGGGCAAGGGCCAGAGCCTGCTCAAGAGCGCTGCTGATATTCAGAGTGCCTGGGATTACGCCCAGGAAGGCGGCCGTGCCGGCAAGGGCCGGGTGATCATCGAAGGCTTTATCGATTTCGATTACGAAATCACCCTGCTGACTGTGCGTCATGTCGGCGGCACTACGTTCTGTGCGCCGGTCGGCCATCGTCAGGAGAAGGGCGACTATCAGGAGTCGTGGCAGCCCCAGGCCATGAGCCCGGTGGCCCTGGCCGAGTCCGAGCGCGTTGCCAGGGCGGTGACCGAGGCCCTGGGTGGTCGCGGCCTGTTCGGCGTCGAGCTGTTCATCAAGGGCGATCAGGTGTGGTTCAGTGAAGTTTCGCCACGCCCTCATGATACAGGCCTGGTCACTCTGATTTCCCAGGACTTGTCCCAATTTGCCCTGCATGCTCGCGCTATTCTGGGCCTGCCGATTCCATTGATCCGTCAGTTCGGCCCGTCGGCTTCGGCGGTGATCCTGGTCGAAGGCAAATCGACCCAGACCGCGTTCGCCAACCTCGAGCAGGCCCTGAGCGAGCCAGACACCGCCCTGCGCCTGTTCGGCAAGCCGGAAGTCAATGGTCAGCGCCGCATGGGCGTTGCATTGGCGCGTGATGAGTCGGTGGAGGTTGCTCGTGCCAAGGCCACTCGCGCTTCGCGTTCGGTGAAGGTTCAGTTGTAAGGACAACGTTTCAGCCACCCCGTCATTGTCTTGAGGCAATGGCGGGCTGCTCCGCGCTTGAAGGGGAGTGGCAACGTGCGATCAGCAGGCCAGCCGGGTCTGCTGCCGGATATACGCGACGATTTCACCCGGTTCGTTCCACATCAGCACATCAAGGATTGAGAGATTCTCGATGAACGGGAATGGGCCGGTGGCGTAAATGAAGGTCGACAGGTCCAGAAAACGCAGCTCTATTCCACGTTCCTGCCACTCGCTGGCAACAAAGATCCCCCGACCACCCGGCGCATTGATATAGCGACCAGCTTCCAGCTGGCTGCTGATTTCCAATGCCCATTGTCCCGGATGTTCGATGGGCGGCAGTTGCAGGTTCATGGCCGAATGAGGGACCCAGTCGAAGCCCAGGTCCAGATAGTCACAAACAACGTTCAGCGACTGGGTATTCAGATCGCTGATGCTGTTGTTCTTGACTGCACCAAACGCACTTTTTACCAGTTCTACAACCTGTCTGTAGAACGGCGACTTGCCCCGGTACAGTTCCAGTTGGCCGAGGATGCGCTGCAGCGCGGCGTTGTGATCAATCACTATCGTCTCTTTGATCGAGGTGCCCAGGGTCGTGCTAACGGGCACATTGATATATTGCCAGCCGCCCTTGCCATCAAGGATCCGGTTACGGTTCATCCAGCTCTTGCGACCGTACTGCGCGGTGTCGAAGATCACTCCTCGTTCCACGGAGGCAATCAGCTGGAAATAACCCAGGTAGGGAAAGAAGTAAGGCTGCATGATGCCTAGCGTGTTGATCATGTCGTGTATGTCGCCTGCTTTTCGGTTGTTATCGATTGGATCAGCGCACAAATACTGCGTACATGGTCATGGGGCATGGCTTGACCGGCGGGGAGTTACAAGAGTGCCTGGCATGGTTCGTCCGTCAGGCTGAGTCTAGCTGCGATATCACCGGAGAAAGGCCTCGTCCGATGGGCGTCCGGTGGAAGCAACGATGGACCCGTATATCTCTGGTTTGCGGCTCGCTGGCTCGTGCGTGCGGATGCTTGATTGTCCGGGAATGCGCAGGAAGCCGGACCGGTCTGAGTGCGCCCATCCGGCGCATCGAATGCTATCTGATGGCTGCAAGCGCGATGTTGCAAGCCCGGTGCGCGAGTCGCAGGGGAGGGGCAAAGGGCTTGCGTGGATCGGCTTTAGCCAGGAAAGGGTATTTCCGGCCAAAGCCTTTTTCACAGGAAATCTTTAACGATCAGGCGATCGTATCCAGATCCGTGTGACGGGTTTCCTTCAGGCACAGTACGGCGATCAGGCTGATCAGTGCGGCTACCGAGACATAACCGCCCACCCAGCTCAAGCCACCCATTTCCACCAGTTGCTGGGCGAAGAACGGTGCCACCGATGCGCCGACAATGCCGCCGATGTTGTAAGCCGCCGACGCGCCGGTGTAACGCACGCGGGTCGGGAACAATTCAGGCAGCAGGGCGCCCATCGGCGCGAAGGTCACGCCCATCAGAAACAGCTCGATGCTCAGGAACAGTGTTACGGCCCCGGTCGTGCCGTGGGTCAGCAGGGGCTCCATGAGGAAGCCGGAGAGAATCGCCAGTACGCCACCGATGATCAGCACCGGCTTGCGTCCGAAACGATCGCTGGCCCAGGCCGACAGCGGGGTGGCGGCGGCCATGAACAGCACCGCGAAGCACAGCATGGCGAGGAAGGTCTCGCGGCTGTACCCCAGGCTCTTGACCCCATAGCTCAGGGAAAACACCGTGGAGATGTAGAACAGCGCGTAGCACACCACCATCGAGGCTGCACCCAGCAGCATTGGCGCCCAGTACTGGGCGAACAGTTCGGCGATGGGCATTTTCAGACGTTCGTGACGGGCAATGGCCTTGGCGAAAATCGGCGTTTCTTCAAGTTTGAGCCGCACATACAGCCCGATCACCACCAGTACGGCGCTGAGCAGGAATGGAATGCGCCAGCCCCAACTGCGGAACTGCTCGTCTGTCAGGGTCATGGCCAGGGTCAGGAACAGGCCGTTGGCCGCCAGGAAGCCGATGGACGGCCCCAGTTGCGGGAACATGCCGAACCAGGCGCGCTTGCCCTTGGGCGCATTCTCCGTGGCGAGCAGCGCAGCACCGCCCCATTCGCCGCCCAACCCCAGGCCCTGGCCGAAGCGCAGCACGCAGAGCAGGATCGGCGCCCATGAACCAATCTGCGCGTAGCCCGGCAACACGCCGATCAATGTGGTGCAGATCCCCATCAGCAGCAGCGAGGCTACCAGGGTCGATTTACGGCCGATGCGATCGCCGAAGTGGCCGAACAGTGCCGAGCCCAGCGGACGGGCGAGAAAGGCGATGCCGAAGGTCAGAAAAGCCGACAGCATCTGTGCGGTGCTGGAAGTCTGTGGAAAGAACACCGGTCCGATCACCAGTGCGGCGGCGGTGGCGTAGACGTAGAAATCGTAGAACTCGATGGCCGTGCCGATAAAGCTGGCGGTGGCGACGCGCGCGGCAGAGTTGGCCGGAGCGGCCTGCTCGTTATGCTCACCCAAGGCGGAGGTGCTGGTCATGCGGATATCCCTGACAGTCGTCTTGCCTGTCAGCGCTCGTCGAGGGACGGGTCACTGCGGCAATGGTTAATTATTCTGGTTACAGCGCGATCAGGTTGGCCCGGATCAGGGCCGAGGGCGTCGGTTCGCGCTCAGGGTGTGAGCGGACGCCAGGAAACGATTGGCTGGTGACTGGCCGGATCACGTTCAGTGCGGGTAGCACGCGGATCGGCGGGGCTGGGTAAGCTGTCGGCGATTATAGGAAGGGCGGCGTACCCAGAACAAGAGCCGTGGCCCGTCAATTGACAGGGCGGACCATGGATTTCTGCCACATCATCACCCGCGTCACCCGATTGTCTTCGGTTTGCAGGATTTCCAGGCGATATGGGCCGATCTTCAGGCAGACCGAGCTGTCCGGAATGGTTTCCAGGGCTTCGGTAATCAGGCCGTTGATGGTCTTGGGGCCATCGGAGGGCAGGTGCCAGCCCAGGCTCTTGTTCAGCTCGCGGATCGAAGCGGCGCCGTCCACCACCAGGCGGCCGTCGGCCTGAGGGTGGATGTGCGGGTTATCCAGGGAATGCTCGCTTTCGAATTCGCCGACGATCTCTTCGAGAATGTCTTCCAGGCTGACGATGCCCTGTACTTCACCGTATTCGTCCACTACCACGCCCAGGCGGCGCTGTTGCTTATGGAAGTTCAGCAACTGCAATTGCAGGGGCGTGCTTTCCGGGACGAAATAAGGTTCATAACAGGAGGCCAGCAAGGTTTCCTTGGTCAGTTCGCGCTTGGGCAGCAGATGGCTGATCTGCCGCGTATTGAGCACGCCCTGCACCTGGTTGATGTCGTTGTGATAGACCGGCAGGCGGGTATGGCGGGAGATCATCAGGCGGTCGATGATCTGCTCGATGCTGTCGTCCAGGTTGATGCCGTCAACGTCGTTGCGCGGGACCAGGATGTCATTGACCGTGAAGCTGTCCAGGGCATGAATACCGGACAGGACGTGGGCACGACCGGGATGGTGGTCCATGACGCCATCATGATGTGACCGGGGTATTGGCTCGTCTTCGTCCTGTGGCTCGCCGGGTGCCACCTGGCGCGGCAGAAACGGACGCAACAGGCTGCGGGCGATGCAGTTGAACAGCCAGGTCAGTGGCCACAGCAGCTTCATCGGCAGGCGCAGTACGGCATTGCCCAGTAGTACCACGCCTGCTGGGTAGCGCGCAGCCAGGCGGCGAGGAATCAGCTCGACGAAGATCAACAGCAGGGCGGTAGTGCCGAGCCACGCCACGGTGGCGCCGTTGTAGAACCACTGGTTGAGCGCCAGCAGGGTGATGATCACGGTGATCAGCACTTTGATCAGGGTGTTGCCCAGAATCAGGCTGTTCAGCTCGAAGGCCGGTTCCGGATGTACGACAGATGCCGGGCGGCTGGGGTTTTGCCGGAACTTGAGCCGATAGTGGGCGATTTCGACGGCAGTCAGCAGCCCTGACCAGAGCGCCAGCAGGGCCAGCACTCCAAGCAATGGAGCGATGGGCAAATTATCCATAATCAACGCCCGTCAGATGTGCAGGATGAATTCACGTACCAGCTTGCTGCCGAAGTAGGCCAGCATCAGCAGGAGGAAGCCGCCCAGGGTCCAGCGGATGGCCTTGTGCCCACGCCAGCCAAGGCGAGTGCGGCCCCATAACAGCACACTGAACACGATCCACGCCAGGCAGGCCAGCAGCGTCTTGTGTACCAGATGTTGGGCAAACAGATTCTCGACAAACAGCCAGCCGGAAATCAGTGACAGCGACAGCAGGATCCAGCCGGCCCAGAGAAAACCGAACAGCAGGCTTTCCATCGTTTGCAGCGGCGGGAAGTTTTTGATCAGGCCAGCCGGATGCTTATGCTTGAGGCGGTGATCCTGTACCAGCAACAGCAAAGCCTGGAACACGGCGATGGTGAACATGCCGTAGGCCAGGATCGACAGCAGGATATGGCTGAGAATGCCGGGCTCTTCGACGATGGTCTGTACGGTGCCGGTGGGGGCGAACTGGGAAAACAGCACAGTGGCGAAGCCCAGGGGGAACAACAGGACCAGCAGATTTTCCACCGGGATGCGCAGGCAGGCGATCAGGGTTACCGAAATCACTGCCAGGGCGATCAGGCTCGATGCACTGAAAAAGTCCAGGCCCATGCCGATGGGGCGCACCAACTGCGTGAACAGGCCGAAGGCGTGAGCAATGACTGCGAGCGTGCCGAGCAGGCCCAGCAGGCGTTTGTCGACCTTGATGGCCTGACGCAGGCGCATGACCTGATAAATAGTCGCAGCGGCATAAAGGATGGCGGCGGCGATGCTGGGGAGCAGACTGGGTGGTAGAGGGAACATAGATCCTGATGGACGGGCCCGAAAGGCGCTGAGTTTGGCATAGAACCGGCGCTGCACGAAAGACCGATGGTGTCCGCCGCGCAGAGTCTTCGCTATAATCCGCGACCTGCTCAAGCCGCAGGCTCGCCGAGCGCCATTTTTCACGGGCCGGGCCGCATCAACCGGGGTTCTTCGAGAACCTGAAAGGATCGCGCATGTTTGAAAATCTAACTGACCGTCTCTCGCAGACGCTGCGCCATGTCACCGGCAAGGCCAAGCTGACTGAAGACAACATCAAAGACACCCTGCGTGAAGTGCGGATGGCGCTGCTGGAGGCCGACGTCGCCCTGCCGGTGGTCAAGGACTTCGTCAACAAGGTCAAGGAACGTGCGGTAGGCACCGAGGTGTCGCGCAGCCTGACTCCGGGCCAGGCGTTCGTGAAGATCGTCCAGGCCGAACTGGAAGAGATGATGGGGGTGGCCAACGAAGAGTTGACCCTCAACGTTACTCCGCCTGCCGTGATTCTCATGGCCGGCCTGCAGGGTGCGGGTAAAACCACGACTGCCGGCAAGCTGGCGCGCTTCCTCAAAGAGCGCAAAAAGAAAACCGTCATGGTGGTTTCGGCCGACGTCTACCGCCCTGCGGCGATCAAACAGCTGGAAACCCTGGCCAGCGACATTGGCGTGACCTTCTTCCCGTCCGATATCAGCCAGAAGCCGGTGGATATTGCGAACGCGGCAATCAAGGAAGCCAGACTCAAGTTCATTGATGTCGTGATCCTCGACACCGCCGGTCGTCTGCACATCGACGCCGAGATGATGGGCGAGATCCAGGCGCTGCACGCTGCGGTCAAACCGGCCGAGACGCTGTTCGTGGTCGACGCCATGACCGGCCAGGACGCCGCCAACACGGCCAAGGCCTTCGGTGACGCACTGCCCCTGACCGGTGTGATCCTGACCAAGGTCGACGGTGACGCCCGCGGTGGTGCGGCGCTGTCGGTGCGGGCGATTACCGGCAAGCCGATCAAGTTCATCGGTATGGGCGAGAAGAGCGACGCCCTCGAGCCTTTCCACCCGGACCGTATCGCCTCGCGCATCCTCGGCATGGGCGACGTGCTCAGCCTTATCGAGCAGGCCGAACAAGGCCTCGATAAGGAGAAAGCCGACAAACTGGCGAAGAAGCTCAAGAAAGGCAAAGGCTTCGATCTCGAAGACTTCCGCGACCAACTGCAACAGATGAAGAACATGGGCGGCCTCGGCGGCCTGATGGACAAGCTGCCGAACATGGGCGGTGTGAATCTGGCGCAGATGGGCAATGCCCAGGGCGCGGCCGAGAAGCAGTTCAAGCAGATGGAAGCCATCATCAACTCGATGACCCCGGCCGAGCGTCGTGACCCGGACCTGATCAGCGGTTCGCGCAAGCGTCGTATCGCTATGGGCTCCGGCACCCAGGTGCAGGATATCGGGCGTCTGATCAAGCAGCACAAGCAGATGCAGAAGATGATGAAGAAGTTCTCCGCCAAAGGCGGAATGGCCAAAATGATGCGTGGCCTGGGCGGAATGATGCCCGGCGGCGGCATGCCAAAAATGTAATTGAGTGGTGCGCGGCCTCGTCTGCGCACCGTTCATCCGGAGAGCAATCTCCGGCAGGCCCGCTCCGGCGGGCTTTTATCTGCCGTTTTAATCGACGGCTCCATAGCAGATCTGGATGGCATGCCGATAGGCGCCGGAAAAAGTCATTTGCAAAAGTCTGGATATTCCTTAGAATATGCGGCCTTTCGGGCACCCATGCCCGCTGTGCATCTTAGATTTGCAGCACCGACTACAGGAACGATGTTCAATGCTAACTATTCGTCTTGCCCTGGGCGGCTCTAAAAAGCGCCCGTTCTACCACCTGACCGTAACCGACAGCCGCAATGCGCGTGACGGTTCGCACAAAGAGCAAATCGGTTTCTTCAACCCGGTTGCCCGTGGTCAGGAAATCCGTCTGTCCGTGAACCAAGAGCGCCTCAACTACTGGTTGAGCGTTGGTGCACAAACTTCCGAGCGCGTTGCACAGCTGCTCAAGGAAAACGCTAAGGCTGCGGCCTGAGCAATATGAACGCGACGCCAGCCTCTGCCGACGATTTGATCGTTATCGGCAAGATCTATTCAGTACATGGCGTTCGCGGCGAAGTGAAGGTGTACTCCTTTACTGATCCAATTGGAAACCTGTTGGACTACACGAACTGGACGCTTCGGCGCGAGGGGAGCGTAAAACAGGCAGAGCTGGTCAGCGGACGCTTGCAAGGCAAGTTCCTGGTCACAAAGCTCAAGGGTCTCGATGATCGCGAGGAAGCTCGTCTTCTGTCCGGTTATGAGATCTGCGTGCCGCGTAACCTGTTCCCTGATCTGACCGACGGCGAGTACTACTGGTACCAGCTCGTAGGTCTGAAGGTCATCGACCAACTCGGGCAACTGCTCGGGAAAATCGATCATCTTCTCGAAACCGGCTCGAACGATGTCATGGTGGTAAAGCCCTGCGCGGGCAGTCTGGATGATCGCGAACGCCTGTTGCCCTATACCGAGCAATGCGTGTTGGCCGTCGACCTGGGTGCTGGCGAGATGAAGGTGGAATGGGACGCGGACTTCTAAGCCATGGCTAGCCTGCGCATAGAAGTGATCAGTCTGTTTCCCGAGATGTTTTCTGCCATCAGTGAATACGGGATTACCAGTCGTGCGGTGAAACAAGGGCTGTTGCAGCTGACTTGTTGGAATCCGCGGGACTACACAACGGATCGACATCACACTGTGGACGATCGCCCGTTTGGCGGTGGTCCGGGCATGGTGATGAAGATCAAGCCCCTGGAGGATGCTCTGGTTTCGGCCAGGCAGGCAGCGGGGGAAGCGGCGAAGGTGATTTACCTGTCGCCACAAGGCCGCAAGCTGGATCAGTCTGCGGTACGCGAACTGGCGAAGGAAGAAGCACTTATCCTGATCGCAGGTCGCTATGAAGGCATTGACGAGCGTTTTATTGATGCTCATGTCGATGAAGAGTGGTCGATTGGTGACTACGTACTGTCCGGTGGCGAGTTGCCGGCAATGGTACTGATCGATGCGGTTACGCGACTGCTGCCTGGAGCTTTAGGGCATGTGGATTCCGCGGAGGAAGATTCCTTCACGGATGGTCTGCTGGATTGCCCGCATTACACCCGACCGGAGGTGTATGCGGATCAGCGTGTTCCCGACGTGTTGCTGAGTGGCAACCACGCACACATCCGGCGTTGGCGTTTACAGCAGTCCCTTGGAAGGACCTTTGAACGACGCGCCGATCTTCTGGAAAGCCGCTCGCTTTCTGGAGAAGAGAAGAAGCTGCTGGCGGAATACATCCGCGAGCGGGACGATAGTTAACGTATCGATGGTTGATCCAGACGGATTACCTTAGGAGCACAGCATGACTAACAAAATCATTCTTGCACTCGAAGCAGAGCAGATGACCAAAGAGATCCCTACCTTTGCCCCGGGCGACACTATTGTCGTTCAGGTGAAAGTGAAGGAAGGCGACCGCGCACGTCTGCAGGCGTTCGAAGGCGTAGTAATTGCCAAGCGTAACCGTGGCGTGAACAGTGCTTTCACTGTTCGTAAAATCTCCAACGGTGTTGGCGTAGAGCGTACTTTCCAGACCTACAGCCCGCAAATCGACAGCCTGGCTGTGAAACGTCGCGGCGACGTTCGCAAGGCCAAACTGTACTACCTGCGTGACCTGTCCGGTAAAGCAGCTCGCATCAAGGAAAAACTGGCTTAAGTCCAGCTTCCGATGCAAAAGAAGGCAGCCTGCGGGCTGCCTTTTTTGTTGCCTTTGAAACAGGTTCGTTGGAGCGAGGCTTGCCCGCGAATACGATATTTTGCCCTCAGAAAATCTGTCGGATGTACCGGCCTGTTCACGGGCAAGCCTCGCTCCGACGAGGACGGGGTTTTTGTGGATGCGGTATCCTCCCCGCTTTCTCTGCAAACCCTCGAATCAACCATGCCCGCCATCGATCACCCCCTGATAGACCAATTCCTCGACGCACTCTGGCTGGAGAAAGGCCTCTCGGATAACACTCGCGATTCCTACCGCAGCGACCTGGCGCTATTCAATGGCTGGTTACAGGAGCGTGGCATCGAGTTGGTCGCTGTCAGCCGCGATGCCATTCTTGATCACCTTGGCTGGCGCCTCGACAATGCCTATAAGCCTCGCTCTACTGCGCGTTTCCTCTCTGGCGTACGTGGCTTCTATCGCTATCTGCTGCGGGAAAAGCTGATCGCTATCGACCCCACCTTGCAGGTCGATATGCCGCAACTGGGTCGGCCATTGCCCAAGTCTCTGTCGGAGGCCGACGTGGAGGCGCTGTTGGCTGCGCCTGACCTGAGTGAGTCCATCGGCCAGCGTGACCGTGCCATGCTCGAAGTGCTGTACGCCTGCGGCCTGCGGGTCACCGAATTGATCAGCCTGACCCTGGATCAAGTCAATCTTCGCCAGGGCGTGTTGCGGGTCATGGGCAAAGGCAGCAAGGAGCGGTTGGTACCCATGGGTGAGGAGGCGATTGTCTGGGTCGAGCGCTATCTGCGCGACGGTCGCAGCGAGCTGCTGAACGGTCGCCCCAGCGATGTGCTGTTTCCCAGTCAGCGCGGCGAGCAGATGACCCGGCAGACCTTCTGGCACCGCATCAAGCATCAGGCGAAAGTGGCGGGCATCAGTGCTGCCTTGTCACCCCACACCTTGCGCCACGCCTTTGCCACCCATCTGCTTAACCATGGCGCCGATCTGCGGGTGGTACAAATGCTGCTGGGGCATAGCGATCTGTCGACCACGCAGATCTATACCCATGTGGCTCGGGCCAGGTTGCAGGAAATGCATGCCAAACATCACCCGCGAGGGTAAAGGAGCATCCGTTCTTTCGGCCTCACGGACCTTATGTGATAGGCTTTGCCGGTTTCGCAGATTGCGGCTGGCCATCCCTGTTTTCAGAGCCACCCCACTGCCCACCGCCCGAGGATTTTTCATGCGCGTGACCCGGATTATCGCTGCCGCCGCCGTAGTGCTGACCAGCAGCTTCAGTATGTTCGCCCAGGCTGATGCCGCCGCTGAGCAGGCCATTCGCAAGACCCTGGCCTCGCTCGAGCTGGAACTGCCAGTGGACAGCATTTCGAGCAGCCCGCTGAACGGCCTGTATGAAGTCAAGCTGCAGGGCGGCCGCGTACTTTATGCCAGCGCCGACGGCCAGTTCGTGATGCAGGGCAACCTCTATCAGATCCAGGGCGGCAAGCCGGTCAACCTGACCGAGAAGACTGAGCGCCTGGCCATCTCTAAAACCATTAACGGCATCCCGACTGCCGAGATGGTGGTCTACCCGGCCATTGGCGAGACCAAATCCCATATCACCGTGTTTACCGACACCACCTGCCCTTACTGCCACAAGCTGCACGCCGAAGTGCCCGCGCTGAACAAGCTGGGCATCGAAGTACGCTACGTGGCCTTCCCGCGCCAGGGCCTTGGCTCGCCGGGTGACGAACAGTTGCAGGCGGTCTGGTGCTCCAAGGATCGCAAGGACGCCATGAACCGCATGGTCGACGGCAAGAACATCGAAGCGCCAAAGTGCGCCAATCCAGTGACCAAGCAATTTGCCATGGGCCAGTCGATCGGCGTCAATGGCACGCCTGCCATCGTGCTGGCTGACGGTCAGCTGATTCCGGGTTATCAGCCGGCACCGCAAGTCGCCAAGCTGGCCCTGGCCGCCAAATAAACCATTCAGAGAGCCGCATGCATTTATGCGGCTGTTTTCCACGGCCGGCCCCACGCCGGTCGTTTTACGGGGAGTTCATAGTGAAACCGGTCAAAGTAGGCATCTGTGGGCTGGGTACTGTCGGTGGCGGTACCTTCAACGTTCTTCAGCGCAACGCCGAGGAGATTGCCCGCCGTGCCGGGCGTGGAATCGAAGTGGCGCAAATTGCCGTTCGCACACCCAACCCCAATTGCCAGATTACCGGTACACCGACTACGACCGATGTGTTCGCGGTCGCCAGCAACCCCGAAATCGATATCGTCATCGAGCTGATCGGTGGCTACACCGTGGCCCGTGAGCTGGTGCTCAAGGCCATTGAAAACGGCAAGCATGTGGTCACCGCCAACAAGGCGCTGATCGCCGTGCACGGCAACGAAATCTTCGCCAAGGCCCGGGAGAAGGGCGTGATCGTTGCGTTCGAAGCTGCGGTTGCCGGTGGTATTCCGGTAATCAAGGCCATCCGTGAGGGTCTGTCGGCCAACCGTATCAATTGGGTCGCCGGGATCATCAATGGCACCGGTAACTTCATCCTTACCGAGATGCGCGAGAAGGGCCGTACCTTCCCTGACGTACTCGCCGAGGCCCAGGCCCTGGGTTATGCCGAAGCCGATCCGACCTTCGACGTCGAAGGCATCGACGCCGCGCACAAGCTGACTATCCTGGCTTCGATCGCGTTCGGTATCCCGCTGCAATTCGACAAGGCCTACACCGAAGGCATCACCAAGCTGACCACGGCTGACGTCAACTACGCCGAAGCCCTGGGCTATCGCATCAAGCACCTGGGCGTGGCGCGCAGCACTGCTTCGGGTATCGAGTTGCGGGTCCATCCGACCCTGATCCCGGCCGACCGCCTGATCGCCAACGTCAATGGCGTGATGAACGCCGTGATGGTCAACGGCGACGCCGCCGGTTCGACCCTGTTCTACGGCGCCGGTGCCGGTATGGAGCCGACGGCTTCGTCGGTCATCGCTGACCTGGTGGACGTGGTTCGTGCCATGACCTGCGACCCGGAGAATCGCGTGCCGCACCTGGCGTTTCAGCCGGACAGCCTGTCGGCCCACCCGATTCTGCCCATCGAGGCCTGCGAAAGCGCCTATTACCTGCGCATCCAGGGCAAGGACCACCCGGGCGTGCTGGCCCAGGTGGCCAGCATCCTGTCGGAGCGCGGGATCAATATCGAATCGATCATGCAGAAAGAAGTCGAAGAACATGACGGCCTGGTTCCAATGATCCTGCTCACGCACCGTGTGCTGGAGCAGCGTATGAACGATGCCATCAAGGCGCTGGAAGCCTTGCAGGACGTCGTCGGGCCGGTGGTTCGGATTCGCGTCGAACATCTTAATTAATTCAGCTGCAAGCTATTAGCCACAAGCTGCAAGTCAGAAGCCGATCGCGCTCTGCTTGCCGCTTGCCGCTTGAAGCTTTCAGCTCAAACCAAAGGTTTGCTTCCCATGCGTTACATCAGTACTCGCGGCCAGGCGCCAGCCCTGAATTTCGAAGACGTGTTGCTCGCTGGCCTGGCCAGTGACGGTGGTCTGTATGTTCCGGAAAACCTGCCACGCTTCACTCAGGAAGAAATCGCCTCCTGGGCCGGCCTGCCGTATCACGAACTGGCTTTCCGGGTCATGCGCCCATTCGTGACCGGCAGCATTCCCGATGCCGACTTCAAGAAGATTCTTGAGGAAACCTACGGCGTATTCGCCCATAGCGCCGTGGCGCCGTTGCGTCAGCTCAATGGCAATGAGTGGGTGCTGGAGCTGTTCCACGGCCCGACCCTGGCGTTCAAGGACTTTGCCCTGCAGCTGCTGGGGCGCCTGCTGGATTATGTCCTGGCCAAGCGTGGCGAGCGCGTCGTCATCATCGGCGCCACCTCCGGGGATACCGGCTCGGCGGCCATCGAAGGTTGCCGTCGTTGCGACAACGTCGACATCTTCATCCTGCACCCGAACAACCGTGTCTCGGAAGTTCAGCGTCGGCAAATGACGACCATCTTCGGCGAAAACATTCATAACATCGCGGTGGAAGGTAACTTCGACGACTGCCAGGAAATGGTCAAGAACAGCTTCGCCGATCAGGGCTTCCTCAAGGGTACCCGTCTGGTCGCGGTCAACTCGATCAACTGGGCGCGGATCATGGCCCAGATCGTCTACTACTTCCATGCAGCCCTGCAGTTGGGCGGCCCGGCGCGCTCAGTAGCGTTCTCGGTGCCGACCGGCAACTTCGGCGATATCTTCGCCGGTTACCTGGCGCGGAACATGGGCCTGCCGATCAACCAGTTGATTGTCGCCACCAACCGCAACGACATCCTGCACCGCTTCATGAGCGGCAATCAGTACGTCAAGGAAACCCTGCACGCCACGCTGTCGCCGTCCATGGACATCATGGTTTCGTCGAACTTCGAGCGCCTGCTGTTTGACATGCACGGTCGTAACGGTGCCGCCATTGCCGGTCTGATGGACACCTTCAAGCAAGGTGGCGGTTTCAGCGTCGAAGACGATCGCTGGAACGAAACCCGCAAGCTGTTCGATTCCCTGGCTGTCAGCGATGAGCAGACCTGTGAAACCATCGCCGAAGTCTTTGCCGCCACTGGCGAAGTGCTTGACCCGCATACCGCCATTGGCGTCAAGGCCGCACGCGCCTGCCGACGCAGCCTGGACACCCCGATGGTGGTGTTGGGGACGGCGCACCCGGTCAAGTTCCCTGAGGCTGTGGAGAAGGCGGGTGTAGGAAAAGCGCTTGAGCTGCCTGCACATTTGTCTGATTTGTTCGAGCGTGAAGAACGTTGCACCGTTCTGCCCAATGACCTGAAAGCCATACAGGCCTTCGTCAGTCAGCACGGCAATCGCGGTAAGCCGCTCTAACGGTATCGTTGTGTAACAACTTAGGGCCCGCCACTTGGCGGGCCTTCTGCTTTCTGCGTGCCACACTTTGCGGGTTCAAGAACTCATGTGGATTGTCTGTGGCTGTGAAACAAACCTGCCTCCGAGCCCGTTTCTGGCTCGCGTATGGCGCCTCTGCTCCTGTCCTGTTTTTATGTCTTTTGTTGCTCGGCGGACAATGGGCCGTGGCTGCCGAGAGCCTGCCTTTCGGCCTGCCGCCGCCCTTCGTCACGGTGGCGCCATTGCCGCTCGAGGCCGAGGACCGGCAATGGCTTGACCGGCGCGAGAAACTGCGGGTAGGCATCGCCATCGCCGATTACGAACCCATCGATATCACCAGCGACCAGAATCGCTATCAGGGCATCAGCGCCGACTACCTGAGCCTGATCAGCAGCCGATTGGGCATACCCGTCACGGTTGTCGGCTTTGTTCAGCGTGAGGACGCCGTCAGTGATCTGCACGATGGCCGCATCGATATTCTCACCAGCGCCAACGGCTTCGAACGTGGTGTAGACAAGCTGGGCTTTTCTGTCGAGTACATGCCCGACCGTTCGGTGGTCGTCGGCCGTGGCAGAGACACCCGGATGATGCCTGACCTGCGGGGTAATCGTGTGTCGGTACTGGATGGTTATGCCGATGCCGGGACACTGCACAAGGCTTATCCCGACAGCGAAATCGTTCTGGCGCCCAACCTGTTCAGTGCCCTGGAGGCGGTCGGCCAGGGCGAGGTCGATGCCTTCGTTGGCAATGAACTCATCGTGCGTTCATACCTGGCCTTGCGGCCCTATCTGGACCTGCAGATCAAATTCGAGAGTGCCCTGCCAGCCGTAGGGTTCGCTTTCGCTACGCGCCAGAATGATCAACGACTGTTGCGCCTTATCGATACGGCTCTGGGTAGTATCGAGCCATCGGTGAGCCGGGAAATTCTCGGCCGCTGGACCCTCGGCCTCGGCTCTGACGTAACCGGCCAGCGCATCACCCTCAGCCGGTCCGAGCAGCACTGGATTACCCGGCACCCGATAGTCACTGTTGTCGCTGCGCAACATCCGCCTTACATCTATCGCGACAAGAACGATCAATGGATCGGCCTGAACGTCGAGGTGCTGGCCCGGGTCTCGCGCCTGACCGGTCTGCAGTTCGTTTTCAAGGAAAGCCCTTCGACTCTGGCCACCATCAGAACGCTGCAGGCCGGCGAGGCCGACATGAATACGTCCCTGGCGGAAAATGTCGAGCGCAAACGGTTTCTCAACTTCACCTATTCGTTTGGCGGCAACAGTTGGATGTTTGTCGTCAGGGAAGATTCACCTTCGCCAGACAGGCTGCAGGAACTCAATGGCCTGACCCTGGCGCTGCCCGCCCGGCATGCGCTGGAAGAGTTGATCCGGCGCGAATACCCGGGTATTCGTCTGTTGTCCGTCGCCACTTACGACGATGCGCGCAGAATGGTCAGCGAAGGCAAGGCGCAGGTAACTATCCAGAATGAAGCCGGAGCTCATCTGTTTCCACCAGGCAAGCTCAGGGTCGGGCGGCAGGTAGAGGGGCTGTGGTCGCCGGATCGTTTCTCCGTGGTGAAATCCCATCCTGAGCTGCTGAGCATCCTCAACAAAGCGCTGGAAGAGTTTCCCGTGGCCGAGATGCGCGCGATTCGCGTGAAGTGGCTCAGCGGCGCGTTGATTCCAGCCCCGTCGTTATGGCAGCGAATTCCCCAATGGGTCCATTGGACAGTCGTGCTGGCGCTGCTGTCGGGTCTGGTTTCGCTGATCTGGAGCAGTCGCCTGAAGGTGCAGATACGTCAGCGGCGCAAAGCCGAAGAGCAGCTCAACGATCAACTGGCGTTCAAGCACGCGTTGCTCGACGGCATCCCCATTCCGATCTACGTCCGAGACCTGCAGGGCCGTCTGCTGTCCTGCAATCGCAGTTACGAGGAAAGCTTTGGCCTGTGTTTCGCGCAAATGAGGGGCCGACGCCTGATCGATATCAACCTGATCCCGCGCGAAAGCGCCGAGGTCCTGCACGGGGATCACATGACGCTGCTGCAAACCCGGTCGCCAGCGCCGGTGTTTGCCGATCGCCGTCTCAAGCTGCTGGACCGGCAAGTCGACGTCTGGCAATGGACCGTGCCGTTCTTCCGCGCCGACGGGCAACTGCAGGGGCTGTTGGGTGGCTGGATCGACATTACCGAGCGCAAACGCCTGCAGGCGCAGCTGGAGCAGGCACGCGCCCATGCGGATCAGGCCAATGAAGCCAAGAGTGCATTCCTGGCAAGCATGAGTCACGAGATTCGCACACCGATGAACGCCATCATCGGTTTGCTGGAACTGGAGCGTGAACAGGCACTGCAACGGGGCGAAACCCTCAGCGAAGGGCTGGACGTAGCCTATCGCTCGGCAAGGGAACTGATCGCGCTGATCGGCGACAGTCTTGACCTTGCCAGGATCGAATCGGGCAGCATGCAACTGGCGCCCGCCGTCACGCCATTGCGACCACTACTGGAGAGTATCCGGCAGTTGTTCGACGGTCGCGCCCGACAGTCAGGGCTGGAGCTGCAACTGCTATTCGCCGCCGAGGCTGAAGGCGATTACTGGCTGGACCCGCTACGCCTGCGTCAGGTGCTGCACAACCTGCTTGGCAATGCCTTGAAATTCACTGCCCGGGGATCGGTGGTGATTCGCGTCGAGGCGCTTGAGTCCGCCTCCGACAAGGCCCTTGTGCGGATATCTGTCGAAGACACTGGAGCGGGCATTCCGGCGGAGCAACAACCGCATCTGTTCGAGCCATTTATCCAGGGCAGTGGCGAGACCGCTGCGCGCTATGGCGGCAGCGGCCTGGGCCTGAGCATCTGCAAGCAACTGGTCGAGCTGATGGAGGGGCGGATTGCCCTGAGCAGTATCGAAGGCAGCGGTACTCGGGTCAGTCTCGAATTGCCGTTGGTGCGCAGTACTACCCAGTCGGCCCGCCCGGAGCCTGACGAAGAGCCGATAGCCGCCGCCGAGCTGCGTTTACGCCTGTTGGTGGTGGACGATCTGTCCGCCAGCCGTCTGGTCCTGGCCCGGCAACTGGAGTTTCTCGGCCACGACGTGGTGTGCGCGGAACACGGCGAGGCGGCCTTGCAGTATTGGCGCGACGACAGCTTCGACGGGGTCATCACCGACTGCAATATGCCGGGTATGAGCGGCTATGTACTTGCCGAAACTCTGCGTCGTCTGGAACGCCGGGAGCAGCGTCGTCCGGGCATGATCATCGGTTGTACCGCCAATGCCACGTTGGAGGAGGGTTCGCGCTGCGCCCAGGCGGGCATGGACGACGTGTTGGTCAAGCCGGTGTCGCTGACGCGGTTGTCGAGCCTGCTGGCGCAACGTTTCAAGGAGTCGAGCTTCGAAGTGGGGACACTGCGGCGGATGACCCGGGCCAATGAAGAGCAGATGCAGCGCCTGTTGCAAGAGCTGGACAAGAATCTGCTCGAAGAAAGGGACGCCATGCGCGCGGCGGTCGCCCGGCAGGATCTGAGCGCGCTGGAGGCTTCGCTGCACCGTCTCAAGGGCGCAGCCTGTCTGATCAATGCTGCACCCCTGGCCAGAGTCTGCGCGCAGTGGACTGGCCGGATACGCGCGCAGGGGGCTCAGGATCTCACGGCACACTGGCCGGAGCTGGAGTTGTCGATTGATCGGTTGCGGGCCGATATCGCAAACCAGTTGGCCGGTTTCGTACTTTAAGACTTGTCCTATGTGGCGGGGCTGGCGGTACCGCTAGAGTGCAGGTTTCGTGATGTGGAGGCCAGGCTATGCACGCGCTCAAGGTTTTGATTCTCGAAGACAACCCTTTCCAGCTGATGGCCCTGCATCAGATGCTCAATGCCAACCAGATTTTCGATGTGCGGGTGGCCGCCTCTGTCGCCGATGCCTGTGAGGCTTTGGAGCGACGAGGCGAGGTGGATATCGCCATCTGCGATGTACAGATGGAGGGTCCCGATGGCATCGCCTTCATCGCTCATTTGGCGCAAAGACAGGCCGCTCGGGCGTTAATCCTCGTCAGTGGCATTGAGCGCAGTGTGTTGGACGCCGTCGCACGACTGGCGCGCAAGCGGGGAGTCGAGGTGCTGGGCTGCGTGCCCAAGCCGGCATCGGCCATGGTCTTGGGTGAATTGCTGCGCCGGTATGACGAACGACCGCCGTCTTCCTGCATCACTCGGCTGCCGTCGCTGCGCCAATCCTTCAGTTACGCGACCCTGTGCGGTGACATGGACCCACAGCATCTCGCCGGGCAATGGATTGCCCACTTTCAGCCCAAGGTCAGCCTCAATGGCCGATTGCTCGGTGTCGAGGCCTTGGCACGCTGGCAGCATCCGCGCCATGGGCTGTTGACCCCTGGCAATTTCATGGCTGCGATAGAGCAGGCGGACCTGCTGCAGGCGCTGACCTGGCGGATCATGGAGCGCGCTCTGCAATTGTCCGCCGAGCAGATGCGGCGACAGGGCGAAGCGCTGCCCGTGGCGGTCAATATCGCTCCGGCATTGCTGGAACAGGCTGATTTCGCCAGTCAGGTGTCTGACCTGCTGAGCCGTTTTGCCCTGCCCGCAGAGGTGCTGACCCTGGAAATCGTCGAGTGGGGTGGCGATGAACTGGCCGCCTGGCAACTGGAGGGGCTGCTGCGTCTGCGGATGCAGGGTTGCAAGTTATCCATCGATGACTTCGGCACTGGCGCTTCGAATATCCAGCGCCTGCTGCAATTGCCGTTTTCGGAGCTGAAGATCCCGGCGGAATTTGTCCGTGGCATGGCTGACGATGAGCGCAAGTGCGCAGCGGTGACCGGCGCCATGTTCATCGCCCGGCGCATGGCCCTGGACGTGGTGGTGGAGGGGGTAGAGACCCTGGATGACTTCCATTCCCTGCTGTGCCTGGGGGATCCGGCGGTACAGGGTTATTTCATCGCCCGACCGATGTGCGCGACGGACTTGCAGGCATGGATCGCGGACCGGGCACAACGAAGCAGGCCTGCAACCTGTCAGGAAAGCCCGTTTTCCTGCAGATAAAGAAACAGCGCGGCATCGTTGTCCAACCCCAGCTTGCGCATGGCGCTGATCTTCTGGGCGCTGACCGTCTGCTTGCTGCGGTTGAGGCGCGTGGCGATGCCCATGACGGAATTGCCGCTGGCCAGCATGCGCATCACTTCCAACTCCCGGGGCGACAGTTTGTTCACCGGCGTATTCTCGTCGGTTCCATAGTCTGCGGCCGCAAGCAGCGTATGACGAACAGAGTCGGCCACGTATGTGTCTTGTCGGCGCACGTTGCTGATGGCCTCAGGCAGTTCGCTGGCCACGCTGGCCTTGCTGAGCAGCCCCTGAATCCCCAGTTCCAGAATGGTGCGAAACAGTGCGGCGTTATTCAGGGTAGTGACCACTATTATGGGCAGTTCGGGAAAGTCCCGGCGAATGCGCTGTAGCAGGCGCAGGCCGTCGTTTTGCTGTTCGGTCGGCATCATGAAGTCGGTAACCAGCACGTCGCACGCCCGGTTGTGCAGCAGTTGCAGCAGTTCGTCGGGGCTGGCGGCCTGGGCCACCACCTGGGCGAGACTGTCCTGTTCCAGTACGACCCGCAGCCCGATCAGGAAAATAGGGTGATCGTCCGCCAGGATGATGCGCAAGGTTTGATCGGTAAGAGCACTCACTGTATGGCTCCATGGCAAGATGGTCGAGGACGTCCCTGAGCGGGTTGGTGGCTGCTATTGCACATGAACCCGCGACCTGTAATTGCCTGCATGTGATGAACGAGCTGTAAGGCATGGGAATAATTATTCGCGATTTTTCCTACAGTTTCGCGTTGGCCCGTTTATCTGGCGCATTGCCCTGTACACGCTTGCAAAGCCTGGTTCGCTGGCCGTTTTCTCCCTGTCACATTCCGCTGGCATGCTCGAAGCTTCGGGTAGCCGCAACACACCCGCACAGGGTGCCGACGAACTTTCTGCATTGGCCGAAGGTCATTGATAAGCACCTTTGCATTCAAACTGTTGAGTGGTGATCCAGATGGAAAATATCAGCTTGTTGCTAAGCGAAGCGCTGACCCCGTACCACGCCAGCCTGGGCGCTGCCGGTTCTCGTGGCGAGCGTCTGGTTACCCTGAAAGATGCCGCTGGCGCTGTTGTGCTCGAGCGCGTTGTCTCGGCCGAGCAGTTGCATGACAAGCGTCTGCTGACGGATGTCGTGGATGGATTTCACCGGGATTTGATGATCGCTGAAGGACGTCTTGAACCCAGTATGATTGCCGCCCTGCGCCACGTCGCATCTAGCCGTGCGTTCACTGCCTCGGCAGGTTTTGTTTAACGTCCGGGAACCTTATGTTCGTGCGGTACTCCTATGAAGTACGGCAGGTTCAAACATTGTGCTCCGGTGATTGTGGCCTGTCGTTCGGGTCCGGATGGACCGCGGTTTACCCCGAGTAGTCTCCCCGCTGCTCGGGGTTTCTTTTGTCTGCGATTTGGCCGGTCCCACAGGAAAAGACAACATTACTGCTTGTCGTAGAAGTGTCTGGCGTCTTCTTCGTATTCCTTGCGGGTGTTGCCATCGAGCCATTGCGCGTACAGGTCCACCAGCCTGGTCTGGCGCAGAGAACGCATTTCCCGGTTGATGATCTCGATCGCCTGGCGACCTTGCGGCGTATTGGAGCAGCCGAAGTGAGTGAACTGATACTTGGGGGCGCCTTTTATCGGCAGGAAGTTGAATTCTTCGGGCGCCATCCCTTGCTGCTGCGCCAGATAGCGGGCTTCCGGCCAGAAGCCAATCACCGCCTGCAGACGGCCCATGCGTTCCATTTGCAGCAGGCTGCCGATGGCATTGTTGCCGTAATGGGCATTGATATCGCCGGGTTCGACCCCCTGCAGGATCTGATCGATGACCGCGCCATAGCTGCGCTCGGCAACAACTCCCAGTTTTACGGTCTTACTGGCCAGGAGGGCGGAGAGGTCGACATGCCCCTCCTTGAGGAACGGGTTGAACAGGCCCATGTCATCGTTGCGCACGATCAGACCATTGCTGATCACGGCATAGGTGGGAATTGAAAAGGCAATGGTTTTCGCCCGTTCGGCAGTCCAGATCAGGGTCGGGTCGCAGGTCAGGGACGTTTCTTGCAGCATTTGCATGCCTCGGGCGCGATTGACCCGCATTGTCACATGGTCGTATTCGGGCATTTTCGCGATCAGCAACGGCATCAATTGATCGATGACCCCCTTGCCCTCAAGAGGTCCGGCAAAAATCGTCGACGGTGGCAGATCACGCAGCAGCCAAGTCAGAGTGTCCTTGGCCTGGCTCGGGCTGGCGGCACTGGACAGGGCCAGTCCCAATAGCAATGAGCTCATGCATGAGCGCGCAATTCTTGAGGCGTGTCCGACCATTCGCTGATGTCATCCCCGATAAATGTTGCGTGCAGGAAGGGCAAGCGCCCGGCAAGAAGACCCCTGTCGCTACCCGGATAGTCCGAATGGAGGTCAAAGGGGGTCAAACGGATGAGTCTTTTAAGACTTCGGTCGGTAATTAAAGGGCATGCGCCCATCTTTGCGCCAGTGGATTTTTTACCGAAAGCCCTTAAGGGCGGGCGATTGCCGCCATCAAGGGGGTGTATGCCACGGCCAGACCGCGTGCTTTTATCGTTCGCCGCCTCGGCATCGGTTAGACTTGCCGCCTTTCTCCGCTTCCAGAAGTCCGTTCATGGCCCAGCCGTCCACGACCTACAAATTCGAATTGAACCTCACCGACCTCGATCGCGGGGTTTACGAGAGCGTCAAGCAGACCATCGCTCGTCATCCCTCGGAAACCGAGGAACGCATGACCGTGCGCCTGCTGGCTTATGCCTTCTGGTACAACGAGCAATTGTCCTTCGGCCGTGGGCTGTCGGAAGTCGACGAGCCCGCGCTGTGGGAAAAAAGCCTGGATGACCGCGTCCTGCACTGGATCGAAGTCGGTCAGCCGGATGCTGATCGCCTGACCTGGTGCTCGCGTCGCACTGAACGTACCAGCCTGCTGGCTTACGGTAGCCTGCGGGTCTGGGAAGGCAAGGTGATTCCTGCGGTCAAGAACCTGAAAAACGTCAATATCGCCGCCGTGCCCCAGGAAGTTCTGGAAACCCTGGCCAAGGACATGCCACGGGTCATCAAGTGGGATGTGATGATCAGCGAAGGCACCATTTTCGTCACCGACGATCGCGGCCAGCATGAAGTGCAGCTGCAATGGCTCGCGGGCGAGCGCGGCTGATCGATGCGTATCGAACCCCGTGCCCTGCCGGCGACCCTGCCATTTTTAGGCGATCTGCCACCTCTGCTGACGCGCTTGTACGCAGCCCGTGGCGTCGCCAGTGAAGCCGAACTGGATAAAAGCCTGGCGCGGCTGATTCCCTTTCAGCAACTCAAAGGCATCGATGCTGCCGTCGACCTGCTGGTGACGGCGCTGGAGCAGCGCCAGCGCATCCTGATAGTTGGCGATTTCGATGCCGACGGTGCCACCGCCAGTACTGTCGGCGTGCTGGGCCTGCGCCTGCTGGGCGCGGCCCATGTCGATTATCTGGTGCCGAGTCGCTTCAAGTTCGGCTACGGTCTGACGCCGGAAATCGTCGCTGTAGCGCTGGAACGCAAGCCGCAGCTGCTGGTGACGGTAGACAACGGCATCTCCAGCGTCGAAGGCGTGGCGGCGGCCAAGGCTGCGGGCCTGCGAGTATTGGTCACCGATCACCACTTGCCCGGCGCCGAGCTGCCGCTGGCCGATGCCATCGTCAATCCCAACCAGCCTGGTTGCCCGTTCCCGAGCAAAGCCCTGGCCGGGGTCGGTGTGATGTTCTACGTGCTCATGGCCTTGCGTGCACGTTTGCGCGAAATGGGCTGGTACGCCAGCACGCCGCAGCCGAATATCGGTGAATTGCTCGACCTGGTGGCCCTGGGCAGTGTTGCCGACGTGGTGCCGCTGGACGCCAACAACCGCATTCTGGTCCATCAGGGCCTTGAGCGGATCCGTGCCGGCCGCGCCCGCCCCGGTATCAAGGCGATCCTGGAAGTGGCCAAGCGCGAGGCGTCGCGCATCACGTCCACCGATCTCGGTTTTATCATCGGCCCGCGACTCAATGCGGCCGGGCGTCTGGACGATATGAGCCTGGGCATTGAATGCCTGCTCAGCAGCGATCCCGTCAGTGCCCGGGAGATGGCCCAGGAACTGGATGGGATGAACCAGGACCGCAAGAGCATCGAGCAGGGCATGCAGCACGAAGCCCTGGCGCAGCTCAAGGACCTGCCGCTGGAGTCGATGCCGTTCGGCCTTTGCCTGTTCGATGCCGACTGGCATCAGGGCGTGATCGGGATCCTCGCCTCGCGCCTCAAAGAGCGTTATCACCGCCCGACCATCGCCTTTGCCGATGCCGGGGATGGCCTGCTCAAAGGCTCGGCCCGTTCGGTGCAGGGTTTCCATATTCGTGACGCACTGGAAGCCGTCAATGCCCGTCATCCGACGTTGATGAGCAAATTTGGCGGCCATGCCATGGCGGCCGGCCTGACTCTGACTGAGGCCAATTTCCCGCTATTTGCCCAGGCCTTCGACGAAGAAGTGCGTCGGCATCTGGCCGAGGATGACCTGACCGGTCGCCTGCTTTCCGATGGCAGTCTGGCTGTCGAAGAGTTCCACCTGGAACTGGCCCGCGCCCTGCGCAATGCCGGTCCCTGGGGCCAGCACTTCCCCGAGCCGCTGTTCCATGGCGTATTCCAGCTGGTCGAACAGCGGGTGGTGGGCGAGCGTCACCTGAAGATGGTGCTCAAGAGCGAATGCGGCAGCCTCAAGCTCGATGGCATAGCCTTTGGCGTAGACCGTGATATCTGGCCCAATCCGAATATTCGCTGGGTCGAGCTGGCCTACAAGCTGGACGTCAACGAATTTCGCGGCAATGAGACGGTGCAGTTGATGGTCGTGCATATCGCCCCGCGCTAAGCCAAGGCCTCTCAGGAACCCCGGTGGGGATCGGATTGTCGACTAGTCTCTAGATAATGTCAGAACAGTCCGATTTCCTTGCCTGAGAGGTCCCCATGAGCCTGCTGCTTGAACCCTGCACCTTTCGCCAGCTGACCTTGCGCAACCGCATTGCGGTATCGCCGATGTGTCAGTACTCCAGCGTCGATGGCCTGGCCAATGACTGGCATCTGGTCCACCTCGGTAGTCGTGCGGTTGGCGGCGCGGGTCTGATCATGACCGAGGCCACTGCAGTGACCCGGGACGGTCGCATCACCCCGGAAGACCTGGGGCTGTGGAACGACGAACAGATCGAGCCGCTGCAACGCATCACCCGCTTTATCACTGCTCAGGGTGCGGTGGCTGGCATTCAGCTGGCCCACGCCGGGCGCAAGGCCAGCACCTGGCGGCCGTGGCTGGGCAAGCATGGCAGCGTGCCGGAAAGCGAAGGCGGCTGGATCCCGTGGGCGCCGTCACCGATTGCCTTCGATCCGACCTACACCAAGCCGGTACAGCTGAGCGAAAGCCAGATTCAAGAGGTGATTGAGGCATTCGTCACCGCCGCCAAGCGGGCGCTGACGGCGGGTTTCAAGGTGGTGGAAGTCCACGCCGCCCATGGCTACCTGCTGCACCAGTTCCTGTCGCCGATCAGCAACCAGCGCCAGGACCAATACGGCGGCTCGTTCGAGAACCGCATTCGCCTGACCCTGCAAGTGACCCAGGCCATCCGTGATATCTGGCCGGAAGAGTTGCCGTTGTTTGTCCGGGTCTCGGCCACTGACTGGGTCGAGGACGGCTGGAATCCGGATGAGACTGTGGAGTTGGCGCGACGCCTGAAAGACTTGGGCGTGGACCTGATCGACGTATCGTCGGGCGGCACGTCGGCCAGCGCGGAAATCCCTGTTGGCCCCGGCTACCAGACGCGTTTTGCCGAACGGGTACGCAAGGAAGCCGGTATCGCCACCGGCACCGTCGGCATGATCACGGAGCCGGCCCAGGCCGAACATATTCTGCGTACCGGCCAGTCCGACATCATCCTGCTGGCCCGTGAGTTGCTGCGTGACCCTTATTGGCCGCTGCATGCCGATGACGACCTGGGCGGACGCCTGGCGACCTGGCCTGCGCAGTATCAGCGCGCCACCCATCGTGACCAGCCGATTCATGAGTCGGATTTGCGCGAATAAGCGTCAGTACGATTTTATGATTTGAAATGAGGGCTTGTAGGAGCTGCCGAAGGCTGCGAAAGCGTTGTGTCAGACAAATCGGTTCGCAGCCTTCGGCAGCTCCTACAGACCAGGCGCATTATTTTTCTGCGCATCCCCCTCCAACAACTTGCCGA